>CALVHF010000001.1 GCA_944327295.1 uncultured Desulfovibrio sp.
TGTCATGATATCTAGACAATGAAATGTAGTAATTTCAACTAGATGTAAGTAGACGAATTTATCAATTTAGACACTAGTCCTCGTCCTCGGGACGGGGTGTCAGCTGGGCCACGGCCTGGGTGATGATGCGGCGGCGTTCCCTGGCAGGCTGAACAGTCTGCTGAACGCGGCGCAGGCCCGGTTCGGGAAGTGCATTGTACAGGGTCCAGAAGGCCGGATAGAGCTCGGTCAGGATGCCGGGATTGTTCAGGAAGAACCCCCTGGAGGCAGGACGGGCACAGGCTGCAAGGGCCAGTGCGCAGGCCCACATGGGCGAGGGCGCTGTCCATGCCGGTGTACCGGCCGGCTCATCGCCGCCCCAGGGGCGCAGGCCCTCGTCGGTGAGATCGAGTCCGCAGGCTCTGGCAAAGCTGCCGTACTGACCGGCCACATCGGGATCGGAGCAGAGACCGGCAGGAAGACTGGCCTGGCCGTACCTGAGAGCCTGAATGCAGGCAAAGGCAAAGGGCAGGGGAGCGAGTTCTTCAGGCAGAGCGGCAGGCACGGTGAGTTGCGTTCCGTTGAGCCGGAAGGAGGGATCCGCCTTCAGGCTGACATGATCTTCGCCAGCCTGAAGCTCAAGACCGAGCTGGGCAAAGAGATCGGCGACAGCTGCCGTGGCAGGGGTCTGCGGCCAGAGGCCGTTCAGGGAGACTTCTCCCCCGTTCACTGCGGCCAGGGCAAGCAGCACTGTGCTTGCGCGCAGATCCATGCCGAGGCCGGGCTGTGCGGGCAGTTCAATCGTGCCGGGCACAAAGTGCAGGCGCATGCCCTCCCTTGTGCAGGAAATGCCTGACTGGGCAAGCAGGTCGAGGGTGCGGCCGATCCTGTCTTCAGTTTCGTCACCGGCCAGGGCTTCGTAGTCTATGGTCAGTTCCTTCTGATAGAAGGGAGCAGCGGCAATGAGACAGGTAACAAAGTCCAGAGGCAGATCCGCCGTCAGGGTGATGACATCGGGGAGCAGGCCGGAGCTTTCTATGCGGACGGGCAGGCCATCATTTCTGGGCACGAGGGAAATAAGGCGGGCGCCTAGACTTGGCAGGAAATGGCGCAGGGCAGAAAAGTCTGCAAGCTTCAGGGTCGGTCCACCGGAAAATTTGGCGTGACTGGGTCTGCCGAGATACAGGGCCACGGCAAGATAGAAGTTGAAGGCAGAGTCGCCGACATGGAGAATCTTGTCCGGGGTTGCGGCAGGCGTGCTGGTAGAGGCGGACAGGACATCTCCGTCGTCGCGGTGCAGGGCACAGCCGAACTGGTTGAACATGCGCACGCAGTCGGAGACGGCATCGTTCATCAGAACCTGGCCAATGCGCAGCGGCTGCCCCGTAGTTGCGGCAAGCGCGGCCCACAGCTGTGTCTGTTCCTGATCCTTCGGTGCTTCGAGAAGGACATGAACGGGTTTCTGAATAGGAGCAAGGCCGAAGGCAGTCCGTCTCTGGGGCGCTTCTTCGCTGGGTTTTGGAAGAAATTCGACTTCCTGCAGCAGGGTGAAGAAACGTGTGGAAAGGTTGGGGTCTGCACTGACCCTGGCAACCTGGCTTTCCCAGGATTCCCGCAGGTAGCGTTCTTCCTGCGGAGAGAGTCTGCCCCTGGCCGAAGCCATGCGGGCAACAAGGTTGTGCCGTTGAAGAACGAGCTTGAGAATTTCCCTGTCAATATCGCAGACGGTTTCCCTGAGGGGACGGCGGGGTCTTTCCGAAGTTTCGTCGCTCATTGATACTACCATATGTGTTTGTTTCTTCCCGTGTCGTTCCGGGAGGCTAGAGGTGGGCAAGCTGCTCCCGGCTTCGTGCATGTCGAAGTCAGGGTGAGACTACGCTGTTCGGCTTTCTGAGACCTTCTTCCGAGGCCGAGGCTGGCCGGACGGGCCTTCGGGCAGCACTTTCTGCCGCAGACGGCAGGAATAGGCTTTTCCTGCTGCACCTGCCGCAGGCGGACCGTTCGAGGCTGTCCCGGGAACTTCCATGTACCGAAGAAAACGTGATGAAGCATCAGCTTCCGTGCGTGCTGGCCAGGAGAAGGGCACTTTGACAACAAAAGCGTTTCGTTGCCATGTCGTGGAGAGTGTGCACACATACGCCACCTGACGCAAGGGTGCAAGTGGTGCGGGCTTGAGAGAATGTTTTTTGCAGAGGGAATATCAGATTGGGCCGGTGGTGGCAGGCAGTCCTGTGGCCGCCCCGGATGCCTGTTCTGTAACACAAGGCACCTTCCCGGGTGACCTGTCTGCAACACGAACCCGGTAGAAAAGAAAGCGGATGAGCCCTGGACAGGTCTTTTCTCCGATCCAGATTCCAGACAGATGCCACATCTGCACGCCAGGCGCGATGCCAGGCCGTGTCCTCCTCCTGCAGCAAAAATGCTGCCAGGAGAAGAACGGAATAAAATAAAGTGGACAATTTTATAACATATACTCTTTTTTTTAATAGCACAAGTCCCTTCAAATTGAGTTCTGACAAGGGCTTGTTCACCTTTTTCCCCTGCAAAAAAAGGGTTACAAAAGAGGAAAAAAAAGTTTTTGAAGTACCTCTTTTGAGGGGAATAATAAAAAATTTTAAATGATTGCAAATAAAATGTCCTAAAGTAACGAGCAAAATCATTCAGAGGGGCTTGACTAGGTTGCCCGAGCTTGTTACAGATTTCTCAAGACCACGACGGAGTTTGTCCCTCTCTTGGGCTGACTCCGAGCAAATCCCAATTCCACACCCCATTTACCTGGAGGAACGTATGCCTACATATGTTGATCCGTCGAAATGTGACGGCTGCAAGGGCGGCGAAAAGACAGCCTGTATGTACATCTGCCCCAACGATCTGATGATCTTGGATCCTGATGCCATGAAGGCTTACAATCAGGAACCTGATGCCTGCTGGGAATGCTATTCCTGTGTGAAAATCTGCCCCCAGGGCGCCATCTCTGCTCGTCCCTACGCAGACTTCGCTCCCATGGGCGGCACATGTATCCCCATGCGTTCTGCCGACTCCATCATGTGGACCGTCAATTTCCGTAACGGCAACGTGAAACGCTTCAAGTTCCCGATCCGTACAACTCCCGAAGGCTCCATCGATCCTTTCAAGGACTGGACCGAAAAGGGCAGCCTGGACGATGAACTTCTCTACACAGAGAAGGAACTTGCCACGCCCAAGGAAGTTCTGATGAAGAAGTTCGAAGTGAGCGAGGCTGACAAGTCCCTCACCTTCTAACTGCAGCTATTCAAAATTCGCCAGTTTTCTTCATCAACTTTAAGGAGTTGCTACTATGCCTATGATCCCTGTTAAGGAAGCGCCCCGTGGTGTGGCTATTTCCGATCCTCAAATCAAAGAACATGATGTTGACCTTCTGATCGTCGGTGGCGGCATGGGTGCCACCGGTGCCGCAGTGGAAGCTGTCCGCTGGGGTGACGAACTGGGCCTGAAGACCCTGGTTGTCGACAAAGCCTCCCTGGAACGTTCCGGCGCCGTGGCCCAGGGCCTCTCCGCCATCAACACCTTCCTGGAAAACAACAGCGCTGACGACTACGTCCGCATGGTCCGTACCGACCTTATGGGCATCGTCCGTGAAGACCTTATCTTCGACTGCGGCCGTCACGTCGACGACTCCGTCAAGCTCTTCGAAGACTGGGGTCTCCCCATTTGGGTTAAAGCCGAAGACGGTCACAACCTGAACGGCGCCCAGGCCAAGGCCCAGGGCAAGTCCATCCGCAAGGGTGACGCTCCTGTCCGTTCCGGCCGCTGGCAGATCATGATCAACGGTGAATCCTACAAGTGCATCGTTGCCGAAGCTGCTAAGAACGTTCTTGGTGAAGAACGCCTGCTCGAGCGCGTGTTTGTCGTGAAACTGCTTCTCGACAAGAACACCCCCAACCGCATCGCCGGTGCCGTGGGCTTCTCCACTCGTGAAAACATGGTTCACATCTTCCGCACCAACGCCATGATCGTCTGCTGCGGCGGCGCCGTGAACATCTACCGTCCGCGTTCCACCGGTGAAGGTATGGGCCGCGCCTGGTATCCCGTGTGGAATGCCGGTTCCACCTACACCCTCTGCGCCCAGGTCGGTGCAGAAATGACCATGATGGAAAACCGCTTCGTGCCCGCCCGCTTCAAGGACGGTTACGGCCCCGTGGGTGCCTGGTTCCTGCTCTTCAAGGCCAAAGCCACCAACGCCAAGGGCGAAGACTACTGCGTGACCCGTAAGGACATGCTCGTGCCTTACCAGAAGCGCGGCTACGCCACCGGCAAGGTTGTGCCCACCTGCCTGCGCAACCACATGATGCTGAATGAAATGCGCAACGGTCAGGGCCCCATCTACATGGACACCAAGACCGCTCTTCTGAACACCTTCGCCACCCTGAACGAAGAAGAACAGAAGGACCTCGAAAGCGAAGCCTGGGAAGACTTCCTCGACATGTGCGTTGGTCAGGCCAACCTGTGGGCTGCCACCAACACCGCTCCCGAGGATCGCGGTTCCGAAATCATGCCCACCGAGCCTTACCTGCTCGGCTCCCACTCCGGCTGCTGCGGTATCTGGACTTCCGGTCCTGACGAAGCCTGGGTTCCCGAAGAATACAAGGTTCGCTCTGCCAACGGCAAGGTGTACAACCGCATGACCACTGTTGACGGCCTGTTCACCTGCGCTGACGGCGTGGGCGCTTCCGGCCACAAGTTCTCCTCCGGCTCCCATGCTGAAGGCCGTATCGCTGCCAAGGCCGCCGTGCGTTACGTGCGCGACCACAAGGACTTCAAGCCCGAACTGGCTGAGAGCGCTGAAGAACTGAAGAAGGAAGTGTACGCTCCTTACTACACCTACGTGGAAAACAAGGACGCCTCCACTGATCCTGTGGTCAACCCCAACTACATCTCCCCCCGCAACTTCATGATGCGCCTTATCAAGTGCACCGACGAATACGGCGGCGGCGTGAGCACCTACTACATGACCTCCAAGGCTCTTCTGGACACCGGTTTCTTCCTGCTCGGCATGCTGGAAGAAGACTCCAAGAAGCTGGCTGCCCGTGACCTGCACGAACTGCTCCGTTGCTGGGAAAACTATCACCGTCTGTGGACAGTGCGCCTGCACATGCAGCACATTGCCTTCCGTGAAGAAACCCGCTACCCCGGCTTCTACTATCGCGCCGACCACATGGGCCTCGACGACTCCAAGTGGAAGTGCTTCGTGAACTCCCGCTTCGACCCCGCAACCGGCGAAACCAAGGTCTTCAAGAAGGCCTACTACCAGATCATCCCTGACTAATTAGCAAGTAACAGTCCTTTCGGGGGGAGAATCTCCGTTTAGTGGGGTTCTCCCCCTTTTTAACGTCGAAACGTAGGAGGCTACCAAGGATGTCCAGCGCCATTCTCGTCGTCGGTGGCGGCTTCGCCGGCTTGACTGCCGCCATTGAAGCGGCGGAGCTGGGACACGATGTCTACATCGTCGAGAAAACGCCGTTCCTGGGCGGACGCGTTGCCCAGCTTAATAAATATTTTCCAAAACTCTGTCCCCCCTCCTGCGGTTTGGAGATCCAGTTCCAGCGCATCAGGAACAATCCGCGCATCAAGTTCTTCACACTTGCAGAGGTCACAGCCCTCTCTGGAAGCAAAGGGAATTACACAGTCCAAGTGACGTTGCAGCCCCGCCATACGGCAGCCCATGCAGTGGATCTTGGCTTTTTTGCTTCAGGCCTTGAAGGTGAGGCTGTCAATGACTTTGACTTCGGCCTTTCCACTCGCAAGCCCCTGTACAAGTCCGCTCCCTTTGCCTTCCCGAGCCGCTATGTCCTGGATCCCAAGTCGCTGACAGCCGCAGACAAGGCCAAGGCAGCCAGCTGCAAGTTCATCAACCTCAATGAAGAGGCCAGAACCATCGAGCTGCAGGTGGGTTCCATTGTGGTTGCCACAGGCTGGAAACCCTATGATGTGACCAACCTGTCCAACCTCGGTGCAGGCACTGTGAAGAACTGCATCACCAACATGCAGATGGAACGCCTTGCTTCGCCCTATGGCCCCACGGCCGGCAAGATCGTGCGTCCCAGCGACCATGTTCCGCCCAGGCGTGTGTGCTTTGTGCAGTGCGCAGGTTCCAGGGATCAGAATCATCTGAATTACTGCTCGTACATTTGCTGTATGGCATCCATCAAGCAGTGCTTCTATGTTGCAGAAGCTCTGCCTGATGCCCATTGTGATATTTTCTACATCGATCTGCGTGCGCCCGGCCGCTATATTAAGACCCTGGACAAGGCCAGAGCTTCTGGCAAGGTGTCCTTCATCAAGGGCAAAGTCGCCAATGTGGAACAGATCGAGGGTGATCGCGTTCGTGTGCAGGCCGAAGACGCCGTGCGTGGCGAAAAGCTCACACTGGACTACGATCTTGTTGTTCTGGCCACAGGTATGCAGCCTTCCCTGTCTCAGGAAAACTGCCCGCTGCCTCTGCCGCTGGACGAAGAAGGTTTTGTCATGGGTGGCGAGGAAGCAGGAATTTTTGCAGCCGGCTGTGCTGTCATGCCGCTTGATGTGACCCGTTCGGCACAGACTGGTACTGCAGCCGCCCTGAAGGCGGTGCAAACGGTTGAAGGGAGGTAGGCGGCATGTCCAGCAAAATCGGTGTCTATTTTGATGCCGCCAATATTGGCGGTGGCCTTGATGTTGAGGCCCTGGCTGCCGGCGTGAAAGCCAAGTGGGACTCGCTCGTGGCCGTTGTGCGCGTGTTCCCCGTTCTGGCAGAACAGGCCCAGAGCATTGTCAAGGACATTGAAGACAATGGCCTTGACGGCGTGCTCATCTGCGGTGCCTCTCCCCGCCAGGATGTGGAACTCTATCGTTTCCCCGTGCTCACCGAACGCGTGAATCTGCGCGAACAGTGCGTGCTCTCCTACGAGGATCCGCTGGGCAATGGCCTTGTTCCCGGTCAGCCTGCCCCCGAGCTCCTCGTGCAGCTTGCCACCGACTACATCAACATGGGTGTCGTGAAGCTGCAGAAGGGCTCCCTGCCTGATTCCGCAGCCCTGGAAAAGGGTGTTCGCCGCATTCTGGTTGTTGGCGGCGGCTTCACCGGCCTGACTGCGGCTGCCGAAGCTGCAGCAAGCGGCTATGAAGTGGTTCTGGTTGAAAAGACGGATCGCCTGGGCGGCGCCGTGAACAACATTCCCACCGGTTCGCCCCTGCAGGGTCCCTGGGAAGATAAGGAATCGACCAATTTGGCCGAGCGCATTGCCGCTGTCGAACAGAACCCCAAGATTACCGTCTACATGTCTTCCACTGTGGCCAAGCTGGCTGGTCAGCCCGGGCAGTACACCCTGACCCTCAACACCCCCGAGGGAGAGAAGACCCTGGAAGTGGGTTCTGCCGTTGTGGCAGCCGGCTGGACGCCCCTGGATCCCAAGTACATGGAAGCCATGGGCCTGGGCGTTTCTCCCAAGGTCATGCATGCCGCCGAATTCGGCAAGCAGTTCCTGGCCGGCAAGATTACGGCACGCCGCATTGCCTTTGTCCTGGATACGACCCTGGCCGAAGAGGCTGCTGCAAAACAGAAGGCCGAAGCCGAAGCCGAAGCCCAGGCTGCCGAACAGGCTGCCGAGGCCGCTCCTGCTGAAGCTCCCGCCGAAGGCGAGGAAGCGGTCTTTGTCAAGCAGAACCTGGAGAGCATCGAGCACCTGCGCTACTCCAATGCCGTCAACTCCGTGGGCATGCTCCGTCTGGCCAATACCGTCTGCGAGAAGACCAACGACGTCACACAGTGCTATGTCCTGTACAAGGACATGGTTGTGCCCGGCATCCTGGAGCGTTTCTACCGCAAGATGCAGGATCGTCTCGGCCTCATGATGACCAAGGCCGATGTGACCTCCATCCGCGAGGAAGGCGACCACATGGTGGTCTCCTGCGAAAACACCCTCCTCGGCATGGACTTCGACCTGGACTGCGATCTGGTGGTTGTGCCCACTGGTCTTGTGCCTGTGTCCGCCAAGGAAGCCATCATGCAGTTCGAGTACCGTCAGGGCCCGGATTTCCCGGACCTCGATCTCTTCGATGGCTATCTCGACTCCAACTATATCTGTTTCCCCTACGAAACCCGTCGTACCGGTGTCTATGCCGCAGGCTGCGTTCGTCAGCCCATGACGCTGGATGGCTGTCTGCAGGACGCCCGTGGTGCCGTGCTCAAGGCCATCCAGGCCATTGAATGCGCAGAACACGGTGTGGCCGTGCATCCGCGTTCCGGTGACAGAACCTATCCTGTGTTCAACTTCGTGCGCTGCACGCAGTGCAAGCGGTGCACAGAGGAATGTCCCTTCGGCGCCCTGGACGACGATGAAAAGGGAACACCCAAGCCCAATCCGGCCAGATGCCGCCGCTGCGGCACCTGCTTTGGTGCCTGCCCCGAGCGTGTCATCTCCTTTGCCAACTACAACATTGACCAGATCGGCTCCATGATCCGTGAAGTCTCCGTTCCCAAGGACTTCAAGAACGAAGGTCCGCGCATTCTCATCCTTGCTTGCGAGAACGACGCCTACCCCGCTCTGGACATGGCTGCTCTGCAGGGGCACACATGGAGCCCCTACGTGCGCATCATTCCCGTGCGCTGCCTGGGTTCTGTCAACGCCATCTGGGTTTCCGATGCCATGAGCAAGGGCTACGATGGCGTCATGCTGCTGGGCTGCAAGTACGGCGACGACTATCAGTGCCACTTTGTGAAGGGCTCTGAACTGTGCGCCCGCCGCATGACCAATATTGCCGAGACTCTGAACCGTCTTGGTGTTGAGCCGGAACGTGTGGAACAATTTGAACTGGCCATTGACGAAGCGCATTGTGTGACAGACATGATCGACGGCTTTGTCAAACGCATAGAACAGATGGGCCCCAACCCGTTCAAGGCCATGTAGGAGGAAGGCAGAATGGCAAAAGTTACCCTTACGCCAGACTCTGGCTTTGCCAGAGAACTTATGGATGCGGGCGGGGATTCACTGAAAAAATGCTATCAGTGCGCCACCTGCTCTGTGGCCTGCCCCATGGCTCCGGCCAACAATCCCTATCCCCGCAAGGAAATGGTCTGGGCTTCCTGGGGGCAGAAGGACAAGCTGATGGCCGACCCGGACATCTGGCTGTGCCACAACTGCGGCAACTGCGCAGAGCTGTGCCCCAGAGGTGCCAAGCCTGCTGATGTCATGGCGGCCTGCCGCAATGTTGTCTACAAGAATCTTGTCCAGCCCTCCAAGGTGGGCGAATGGATGAGCTCTCCCAAGGGCCTGCCCATGCTCTTCCTGATCCCTGCCATCCTGTGGCTCGTGATCTGGGCCATCAGGGCTGCCATTGTGGGTGCCTGGTTCCCGCGCACCGAAGACGGCCGCATTGTGTTCGGCCAGATCTTCTACGGCGACTACACCATTGACCCCATCTTCATGATTACCTTCTTCGGAGCGGTCTACCTGCTGTACAAAGGCTGCAGCAAGCTCTGGAACTCGTTCAAGAACGGAGACGGCAAGCTGGTGGTGATCGGTCCCACAAAGCCCTGGTACTACCATCTGCTCATGCTCCTCTGGGAAGAGGTTGGCAGTCACAAGAAGTTTGATACCTGCACGGCAGGCCCCAAGACCGGCCAGCCCGAGAACAACCGCAAGTTCGGGCACATGTGCATGATCATCGGCTTCGTCAGCCTCATGATCGTCACGGCCATTGTCGCCGGTGGTCACTGGGTCGGCAAGGTGGTGCCCGTGCTGAGCATCGAAACCCCCATGCCGCTCACCTTCCCGGTCAAGCTTCTGGCCAACTTCGGTGCAGTTGTCCTGCTCGTTGGCCTCGTGGTGCTCACAATCCGTCGCAAGCGTCAGAATCCGAAGTTCTTCGCTTCCAACTATCAGGACTGGTATCTGCTGGGAGTCATCTGGCTGGTTGCCCTGACAGGCTGCCTCTCGCAGTTGTTCAGACTGGCTGACGCGGTGCATTGCGCCTATCTCGTGTACTATTTGCACCTGGTTTTTGTGTGGATGCTCTTTGCCTACCTCCCCTGGTCGAAGCTCGGGCATCTTGCGTACCGTACCTGCGCCCTGCTCTTCGTGCGCATGTACGGTCGTGGTTAGAAATTCACTGCAAAGAATGCAACTGCAAGACGTAATTGCATGAGACGAACTCTCGAGCACTTTCGAGGAGGGATTTACAATGTCTGATTCTGAACGCAAAATCTTTCCGATCGAGTCTGTCCTGGCTCTGGTTACAAGCAAGAAAGACTCCGATCTCAAGGAAATAGCCGGATATATCGTTGGCCAGTCCATCCCCTGCGATGTCATGGCTCATGCTGCCGGTCCCTTTGCCGCAGCCTGGCTCTCCCGCCTGTATCCCAAATTCGCCGATCTCGTCTGGGACGAAGAAAAGGAAGGCTGGAGCTCCTTTGTGGTGCGCTGCTCCCGTGTCCTTGGCGACAAGGTGAGCCTGCCACCCATGGCCGGCAACATGCAGCAGGCCTGCCAGGCCATGCTGAAGAGCTTTGCCGACAAGCACGCTGAAGTGCTGGCCTTGCAGAAGGAAGTTGCCAGCCTGTCCGCCCAGGTGGAAAGCCTGAAGCCTCTGGAAGGCAAGCTCACGGCCGCCCTCAAGCGTGCCGACCAGCTGGACGAACAGCTCAAGGCCCAAAAGAAGGATATGGGTGCCCTGCGCCGTCAGACCATGGAATTCCAGGGCAAGATGGCCGTGGATCAGGAAGAGCTGCTTGATGCCATCAAGTCTGCCATCAAGGACAACCTCAAGAACATCACCGTGGCCGCTGCTCCCGCAGTTGCCGCTGCCGGTGCAGCCGGTGCTGCTGCCGGTGCCGCTGCTGCCACAGCTGCAGCAGCCGGTGGTGACGAATTCGGCTTTGGCGGCGGTTCCGGCGACGAATTCGGTTTTGGCGGCGGTTCCGGTGACGAATTTGGCTTCGGTGGCGGTTTCGGCGGCGATGCCTCCGAACCTGCTGCTCAGGCCGAGCCTGCAGACGAATTCGGCTTCGGAGACTCCAAGAAGGATGAATTCGGCTTCTAAAAGCTGAATTTCAGATAGTTGCAAAGGGGTGTCTCCTAAAAAGGGAGATGCCCCTTTTTTGCGGTCTTGCGACAGTCGTGACACTAGTCAGAACCGGCTTTGCGACTTATCTTGAGGACATCAGCGCAAGGAAGAACCGCTTCCTTCACAAGCCCCCTTCAGGGGAAGGAACAGCGAGGAATATATCATGCAGGAAACCGCACGGCCGGCAGGCATCATTGCCCCGGGTCAGGTAGTGGCCGACATCATGGCCAGAACCTTTGTCAGCAAGGAACAGGCGGCCCGCAGATTCGGGCTCACTCTGGAAGAACTGGAAAGTTTCTATGCAGGTGTTTTGCCCGTCACCAAGGAACTTTCCTTCAAGCTTAAGGAAGCCACTGGCTTTACGGCTTCACACTGGATGGGTTTTGAACGCTTTTACCGCAGACGCCTGCAGAAATGGCAGGAAGGGCTGGAAAAACAGTCTGGAGAAGCGAATCAGAACAAGGAATAGGGACCGGACAAGGGACCCAATGAAAGAAGGCTGGTGGAATGCATACAGGACATTCCTTCCAGCCTTTCTGTATCTGTGGCCGGCACAAATCCGGCAGGGAATGGGCGGGCTTACCAGGAGTTGTAGTGCGGAGGCGGGGCGTTGACGGGGCCTTGGCCCTCCACAAGCCCTTTCAGGCGCTCCAGTGCGTCTAGTGCCTTGGCAAGCCTTTTTTCCAGAAGGTCGTACTGCCTTTGCTGAAAGACCAGGGCCTCGTTGAGTTCGTCAACCCTCCTGCCCAGAAAGTAGTTGTCCTCCTCGATCCTGGCCAGACGATCTTCAGTGGACGGCATGGCTACTTGCCCTGGGCCGGAGGCGTCACCAGAGGCAGCTTGCCAGGCTGGGGGGCGGCGGGCTGAGTACCTGGTTGGGCACCAGGCATGCCGCTGCCCTGTCCGCTGCGGCCCATGGAGTGACCAATGACAAAGGTCTGCCATTCCTGACGGCTGATGGCACCATTCTTGTCCGTGTCAATGGCCGTAAAGGCTGCTTCCTTCATGTTGGGATAGGCAGCCATGAATTCTTCCTTGCTCAGGCTGTCGCTGCCATCCTTGTCCGCCTTTTTGAAGGCCTGAATGGCAGCGTCCATGGCCTGGCTTTCGCCGCCCTGTCCGGGCATGGCCTGGACGTCGGTGGCAAGCAGGGCACAGGTAAGAAGACAGAGCAGGGTGCAGGAAGAGGTGCGCAGCATCGCCTTAAGCCTCCGGAGAACTCGTGTTTTTGAGTTCGTTGATAAAGAGTTGCAGGTTGTCCGTATCACCGGGTTTGTAATCGTCATTCCACAAAAGGGCAGACCAGTAGAAGGGAGAGTTCACGCGCAACCCCATTCTGGCAGAATTGGAGAAGCGGTGCAGGGCATGGTAGACGGTCTCGTGGCTGTCTTCGTCAAGGCCGTCCATATAGGGCTGAGCCTCCTGAAGAATGGCGGCCATTTTTTCGGCCTTTTCCTTCATGCAGGCCGTGTAGGTCTGGGAGTCGCCCTGATCCATGGCAGCCACTGCCCGTGCCTCGCAGGCAAGGACGTCATCATGATACTTTTGCAGGAAAGCAACGAGAGTTTCTCTGGGGGTCATTTCTGTCCTTTTTGGTTGGAGCTGTTGCAGGTTAGCAGAAGACCTCGCCCTTGCGGGCGAGGTCCGGAAAATGAGCCAAAGCCGTTTGAGCAGCGTTAATCCCAGCGGCGCTTGTCGTCAATGGGCCGGACCTGCGGAGGCAGTGTGCCGGGAGTCAGCAGCTTGAGCTGGGGACGCAGCTTGATCTTTTCGCGGAACTGGTGGAGCAGCTCGTCCTGACGGTTGAATTCGCTGGCCTCGATGTTGAGGGTCATTTCGTCGATGCCGTCGGGATTGGTCACGACTATCTGCCAGCGCTTGATTTCCTCGAAGCGGCTCATGACCTGTTCCACCTGATGCGGGTAGACGAACATGCCCATGATGCGGGCCGTGGTATCCACGCGGCCGACGATATTGCCAAGGCGGGGGCTTGTGCGGCCGCAGGGGCAGGGCGAACGGTCAATGTAGGAGAGATCGCCCGTGGCCAGACGGATGAGCGGGTAGGTCTTGTTGAAGGCCGTGACCACGATTTCGCCCACTTCACCGTCCTTGAGCGGAATGCCCGTGTCGGGATGGCAGATTTCCACATAGCAGCGGTTAGCAATGTGCAGGCCGTTTCTGTGGAAGCATTCGTAGCCTATGCAGCCTACGTCGGCCGTACCGTACCCCTGACGCATGATGATGTCGTACTTTTTCTCGAGCTGGTTGCGCATCTTCTCGGAAAGGCGCTCGCCCGTAACAAAGCCCACTTCCAGGAAGAGGTCCTTGCGCAGGTTGAGACCCTTTTCCTCGGTCTTCTGGGCAAGGTGCATGAGGAAGCTCGGGGTACCGACATAGCCCGATACGCGCAGCTTCTGCATGATGTCAATCTGCGTGGCTGCTTCGGTGGGGCCTGCGGGAATGACGGAGCAGCCGAGATTGCGCAGGGGTTCCTCGAACATGAGGCCTGCCGGGGTCAGCTGATAGTTGAGCGTGTTCTGCACAATGTCGCCGGGCCTGAAGCCGACAGAGTAGAAGGCTTCAGTGTAGCCCCAGTAGTCTTCGGCCCTGTCCTCGGGATCGAAGATGGGTCCGGGGGACAGGAAGATGCGCTTCAGATCTCCGATATCCTTGGTCAGGAGGCCGCCCAGACGGGGGCCCATGGACTGCAGGAAGATCAGTTCCTTCTTCTTGAGAATGGGAATGTGCTTGATATCGGAAAGAGTCTTGAATTTCTCGACGTTGAACTGGGCACGGTCAAAGCGCTTCTTGACGTCTTCGGAGTACCTGTAGGCGTAAACGAGCAGGTCCTTGAGTTGTATCAGATAGTATTGCTTGCGTTCATTGGTATCCAGAACTTCACGGCGGCTGTAGATGCCTTCAGTACGATCTTTGCGTGTCATAAGTGCTACCAGTCTCCAAGTTCGCCCGCACGTTTCGGGAGCTAGAGTTGTGACAGATCCCCGGGGGGCCTGAGCATGGAACATGATCCGTCTTCAGAGTCTGCAAAAGAGGGATCTGCGATATTTGGGGCTGTAGTTTAGAGAAAAGAGGGGGTCTTGGCAACAAGTCCGGTTTTGCGTTTCTTTTGTCAAGGAATTTGAGATGTTGCCAGAAAAGAACCGGGAAAGCTGTTCAAGTCCGTTCCATTGACGGGCTTTTGCAGCTCCTCGTACGAGGGACCCAGCCCTTCCCGCAGCCGGAGGGCATGGTCAGTGAAGCTTGCCTGTCAGACGCAGCCTGAAGAAGGTGAAGACGGGCAGGGCGCCTGTCTTGCAGGCAACCAGACGGGCCAGGAAGGACACAGCCAGCAGGGCGGGCAGACCTGCCCAGGAGCCTGTGCACTCGACCACCAGCAGGGCTGCCGTTACCGGAGCGCGCACTATGCCTGCAAAAAAGCCGGCCATGCAGAAGAGCACGGGCAGGCTGCCCGGCACGAACCAGTGGACAAGCTCCAGCAGCGCCCCCATACAGACACCACAGAGGCCTCCGGCCGTGAGCAGGGGCATGAGCAGGCCGCCCGGGGCATTGGAGGCCGCGCTTATCCAGTTGAACAGAAGCTTGCCGGCAAAGAGGAGAAGCAGCAGTCCTGTACTTTCCGCCCCAAGGACAAGGTCATGCAGCGTGGGGCCCAGTCCGTCTATGAGGGCCGGAAAGAGGAAGAGCAGGGCACAGCCTGTGGCAAAGGCACAGGCAAGGCGGCTCCTGGCCCCCATGTGCCTGTCGGCCCATAGCACAAGTGCGTACAGGCATCTGTTGTGCAGGCCGCAGACAAGGCCCGTGACAAGGCCGCAGAGAGGAATGAGCAGCAGTGCCTCCTCCTGCAGGTAGTCCGTCGCAAAGCGTGCGGCAAGCTCTGCCGGAGAAGGAAGCGTCGTGCAGCTTGTGGGCAGGGGAAAGATGAGGCCGAGATCAAGCAGGCAATCGGTCACAAGCCAGGCCGAGGACGAGGAGAGGGCCATGAAGAGCACGAGTGCCGCATGTGCTGGCACGCGCAGTTCTTCGAAGGCAAAGACAATGCCTGCCCAGGGCGCTCCAAAGGCTGCTGCAAGTCCTGCGGCACTGCCGCCTGCCAGAAATCTCGGACGCAGTTCTTCATTGTGCCACAGGGCACCCACGCAGCAGCCAATGGCCGCGCCCATCTGCACGCTTGGTGCGGCCCGCCCCAGGGAAAGGCAGCCGCACAGGCTGGCCAGGGTTCCCAGAAACTTGCACAGGAGCACGCGCAGCCAGGGCAGGGGCAGCACGCCTGCCAGGGCGCATTCCACTTGCGGGATGCCGCTTCCTGCCACCAGGGGTTCCTTCTTCATGCACCAGAAGGCCGTGCAGGCGCACAGGCCAATGAAGAGCCCCGCACAGAGAAAGGTGAGCGGGGCGGGCAGAGGGGCGTGCAGGAGCTCTGCCAGCAGATGCGGCGTCCAGCCGCAGATGAGGCGCAGAAAGCCTATACACAGTCCTGCCGCAAGGCCTATGGACAGGGCCTCGGCTCCAAGACCGAGTGCGCCGGTGAGGCGCAGCTCCTGCATGTCGGTGAATCTGTGAAGAAAGAAGGCCATGGGGGTGTCTGCGAAAAAGGGAGGTCATGCCCTGTCAGGGCATGCGTCGTATGCTCAGCTGTCGGCGGGCGCTGCGTCCCCTGTCGTCCACGACCCGCACCATGTGATCACCGGGCAGTTCCTGCACAAGGATGGTCTGGCCGGGCGTGCTTGTGCCTGCGTAGTCCGCGTCCACAAACCAGTAGAGCTGCGTGGCCTCGGCGTCCGCATGGGCAAGCAGGGGAATGGTGCAGTCTGCCCGTGTTCCCTGCACATGATAGATCATGCCTTCCTTGGGCAGGATGATGCGCGGCGCCTGCTGCGTCTCGGGTTTCTGGCGGGCACACAGGGGACCAAAGTCCGGAGGAGCGGGCTTGCTGATGCCTGCGCGCAGGAAGAGCTGGCGCAGCTCGCTTGGCCAGAACTCCACCACGCGCAGCTCGCCTGGCTCCGGATCTTCCGGGCAGGAGCGCAGGCCCGTGCGGGGATTGAGGCGGACCCTGCGCAGGATGCCGCTGTCCTTCACGGGCGAGACGCCGGGAATGAACCAGGTGGACGCCTGAGCCTCCGGCGCCGGACACAGGGAAAGATCCACATCGCCCGTGGCAGCGCAGACCTGTATCTGCTTCACCCTGCAGTCCGTGGCAGGCAGAGCCAGCAGATCCTGCATGGGGCGTGCGGCAGCAATGGAGCGGCTGAGTTCCCTGAAGAGCGGCAGGGCTGAGCGTGCACCCACAAGAAGGGGATTGGAGGTGTTGTCGCAGTTGCCAAGCCACACAATGAGCACATAGGGGCCAAAGAAGCCGCAGGTCCAGGCATCGCGCAAACCGTTGGAGGTGCCGGTCTTGAAGTACAGGGGAAGCAGGGCACCGTTGCGGCTGCGCAACGTTGTGCCCTTGTCCTCGCCCAGCAGCATGGCCCTGGTCACGAAGGCGGCCTCTGCCGTGAGAAGACGTTCTCCGGCCGGCTCCGGGTTCCTTTCGCGGAAGAGCTTCAGGGGTTTCCAGATGCCGTCGTCGCAGAGCATGGCGTACAGGGCCGCAAGCTCCCTGGCGCTGACTTCGGCGCCGCCCAGCACAAGGCTCAGGCCATAGTGTTCCTCGGAAAAGTCAAAGCGCACATGAGCCCTCTGCAAAAAGCCGTAGAGCCCGGGAGATCTAAGAGCTTGCGCAAGGGCAATGGCCGGCACATTGCGGGACAGGCGCAGGGCCGCATCGGCCGGGAGCGGTCCCTGAAAGGTGCCGTCAAAGTTTTCCGGCTCATAGCCTGCAAAGTTGCGGGGCAGATCCGTCAGCAGCGTCCCCGGATGAATCAGGCCCTGCTCCAGGGCCAGGGCATAGATGAAGGGCTTGAGTGTGGATCCTGGCGAGCGGCGTATGCTGGTGGCATCAATCTGCCCCTGTATGTCCCCGGACAAAAAGTCGGCCGATCCTGCCAGAGCATGCACTTCCCTGTCCGGCCAGTGGACAAGCAGGGCGGCAGCATTGCGCAGACCATAGCCCGCGCAGCGTCGTGTGAAGGATCGCAGACCTTCTTCCAGCAGGGATTGCAGCAGGGGATCGATGGTTGAGTGCACATCCGTCTCCAGCCCCTTCATGAGCATGAGTTCGCTGCTCGCATGCGGAGCCCTGAAGGGCAGGTCTCTTTGGCTGTAGATGCGCAGGGCGTCTGGTTGCACAAGGATGGGCGAGGCCGCCTGTCCCGTGCGTGCATAGTCCCTTTGCAGACGGGCCGCAGCCTGCAGGAAGGGCACATTGTCCGGGGCGGGCGTGCGCAGTACCGGATTCTGGGGAACGGGAATGAGGCTCAACAGCTCGGAAGTGGTGAGCTGGGCGGCCCTTTTGTGAAAGTACACGCGGGCTGCGGCCTCAAGGCCTTCCACATTGCCCCCGTAGGGAGCAAGGCAGAAGTAGGCCTGCAGGATTGAAGCCTTGTCGTGATGCCATTCTAGGCGCAGGGCCCAGAGCATCTGGCGGATCTTGTCCGTGAAGGAGCCTGTGCGCAGACCCATCCTGAGACGCACGACCTGCATGGTCAGCGTGGATCCGCCCATCCTGCGGCCGCCGGCAAGCATGGAGGCGCAGGCGCGCACAAGGGAGAAGACGTTGACACCGGGATGGGACCAGAAAAAGCGGTCTTCGTAGTGGAGCACGGCCTCTATGGCGGCTTCGGGCAGATCCTGCAGACGAAGGGTGAGTCTGTAGCGCCCGTCTTCGGCAAGCCCCATGCGCATGAGCCCGCCATCCCTGTCCCAGATGCAGCGTGAGAAGGAAACGCCCTCCAGCGGCGCCGGGCAGGGACGACTCACCCACCAGAGGAGAAGCAGGGCACAGGCACACAGACACAGGGCTGCGCCGTACAGGACAGAGCGTATTTGGGCGGACATGGATGTTTTGCAGCCCCCTGAAGCAGGAACACTTCCAGGCCAGGGGTGCGTCCCCGGGCCTGGGCTTGGGCCATCGAAAACCAGTGTGCGGCGTGCCTACCTTTCCGTGCGTGCCGGTTCTTCAGTGTGCGCCTGCCGTCCGGTCACGGTCAGGGTCGTGCCGTGCAGGTTCGCATGGATGCCGGGATCGTACATGGCTTCGGCATGCAGGGCCGGAATCCGGAAGGTTCCGGCTGTTACGGCCCGAACCCTATAGGTCACAAGCTGCAGATCCGTGGTAGGCGCCACGAAGAAGAACATCCTGTCCTCATGGCGTTCCCTGTGCTGGACGAGATTGCCCTGCCAGGCCCCGCTATCCTCGTTCAGAAGGGGTTCCAGACCGCCGGGCAAAAGATCAACGAGGGCCACGTTTTCCAGAGGCCTGTCCGCCCTGATGCCCAGCTCCACGGTGAGCTCATCGCCTTCCCGCACCCTGGTGACGGCCCGGCCTTTTGAGTCGAGATAGCGGCGGGTCACTTCCAGCTGGCTGGCACTGTCTTTTGCCTGTGTGCGGTCATAGCCCTTGCTGTGCACATGCCAGTACAGTCCTTCCGTGTCTTCGCCGCGCACTTCGAAGCGCAGGCAGCCCGGTGCACTGAGCTCTTCCAGAAGGGGCAGGGAGAGCAGTTCGGCGTCACCTGCAAAGCCTGGGGCATACTGGGTGCAGCGCAGGGCAAGAGGGCTTGCCTTCTCGGGCAGGTTCAGATCCGTGGTCAGGGCACGGGAGGTGAGTGCCATGGCCGTGGTGCTGGGATTGCCGTGCAAGGCTTCTTCCAGTGCCCGTCTGCGTGCGGACTTGAGAGAGGCCAGGGTGCCCTTGTCCAGCATGCGCTGCCAGTGGGGCTGCGCCAGTATGGTGGCATGCAGGGCTTGGGCACAAGATCCGTTGAAGAGGCTGTTGGCCGCAGCTTTGGCCGGCTCGAGATCCGGGGGCAGCAGCCCGAGGGCCGTGTCACTGAGGCGCAGCATGGCATAGCAGTCGGCAAGCAGCGAGGCTGCGACATCGTCGTGCCAGGCATGTCCATGGCTTTCCAGCCAGGCATGCAGACGCTCCACGTCCTGGGTGACCACGCTGCCTGCCCGCAGCAGCACCCAGCAGGCATAGGCCTTGATGCGGGCATCCTCCATGTTCACAGGATCCCGCCAGATCACAGACTGCAGGCGGTGCAGGATCTGGTCGCGCAAATCTGCAGGAACCCCGTGTCCCCGCTCGGTCAGGGACACAAGGAAGTCTGCACCGAGAGTCGTGACAAAGTCATTGCTCTCGCCGCCTGGCCAGAGCGCAAGGCCCGTGGGCGTGAGCGTGCTGCGCATGGTGGCCACGGCCCTGGCAATGCCAGCCTCGCCAAGCTCGCTGCGCTTCGCCGCATCAATTCCTGTCGAGGCAAAGAGCACATTCGCGGCCTTTGGGGCGTGCAGGACGGCCAGCCAGGGGAAGGCCTTGCTTATCTGCTGTTCCGTGCAGCCATAAGGATAGTCCTGCAGCTTGGCTGCCAGGGAGCGGAAGGCAGCCACGGGCGCGCTTGTTACCGTGAGCCTTGTTTCGGCCTCGAAGGGATAGAGGCTGCGATTCACCGTGATGCTGCCGGTTTCCCGGCCAAGGGGACCCGACTGCGAGCTGCTTGCGCAGACGGAGAGAGGGCGTATGGAGAGACTCTGCTGCCTCTGGGCAACAGATTTGCCGGCATCCTCGTCCCGTGGCTGGACAAGCCGGGCCAGGAAGTGCACGACTGCACTGCCGGGTCTGTCGCTGACGGCAAGGGTGAAGGGGACCACGGCCTCGGCATTTTCATCCAGGGTCAGGGTCTGCAGGAAGGAGGAGGACTCTGTTGCTGTCCCGGTCTCGGGATCGGTGAGAACAAAGCGCAACCCGGGATCGGCCTGAAGGCTCAGGCTGACAGGCACGGTCTTGCCGCTGCCTGCAACGGTGTTGGCCACGCTGACGGCACCGTGGACAACGTCTCCTGGCGAGACAGTCAGGGGCAGATGGGGCCGTATGAGCAGGGTACCGCGTACGGTGCATGTGGCTTCGGCCGAGCCTGCGGTGAGGAAATCGCCCCGTGATGAAGAGGACCCGACGGCCATGAGACGGATGCGGCCGGACAGATAGGCGGGGATGGGAATGTCGACGACGGTTCCCTCGGGGCCCACGGACACAAGTCCGTTCCAGTAGGCAAAGGGCGGTTCGTTGCGGCGCCGGAAGGGATTGAGGAAGCGTCCACCCGGACTGGCCATGTCGCCGCCGAAGGCCGGCAGGCGGTTCTTGAGCCTGGCATAGTCGGGCATGAGCAGGTCAAAGGCCTGACGGGTGACCACATCCAGAGCCCTGTTGCTCATGAGATCCTGCAGGGGGTTGGGCGAGGAGAAGCCGGTCAGCGAGAGAACGCCCTCGTCAACGGCAAAGAGCAGGGCTCTGCCGGGCTTGCGGGCCCTGAGGTTGACCCTCAGGAACTTGCCGGGCAGGACGGTTTCGGGCACCTCCATGCTCAGGCCCATGTCGCGGCGCCTGAAGCCGCAGTTGAAGGGGATGCTCGCATAGGCATGGGGCTTGATATAGATGGCTTCGGAATTGGAGGTTCTGGAAAAGAGCACGCTGACATAGCCCTGGCCCTCGAAGGACTGGGGAATGCGTATGCGCTGTTCGGTTTCTCCGGCCTCGGCCCGAAACCAGGAGCTGGCCACCACATTTTCCCGCTCTATGGTAATGAGGCCTGTGCCCGAATAGGGGGCATTCATGCGCACGAGAATGGTGTCGCCAGGCTCGTAGTTCGTTTTGGGCAGGGACAGGCGCAGCTGGGCATCGGCAAGGGGCACGGTGGAGGTGCCGTCTGCCAGCACGACGGTGCGGCCGGCCACGGTGTAGGGCACGCTGAGCAGGGTCTGCCCGTTGTTCCTGGTCAGGGTCAGCACATAGTCTCCCGGTCTGGCCGTGCTCAGGGGCAGGAAGAGGCCCTTGCAGTCTATGGTGACGGTCCTGCTGCTGACAGGCGTGGTCAGGGGGGTCGCGTCGTAGCGGAATTCGCCCCTGTCATCGCGCACTAGGGCATTGACATAGCGACGGCTGGACACGGTGCAGAGCACATCGTCGAGCCGTGCAGGGGCGAGGGTATTGTCCAGGGCCAGAATGTGCAGGCCAGCCTTGGCATTTTGCTGCAGATGGCTGAGCGTATTGGCTTCCTGGGCTGGCTTGTAGCCCACCAGGACATCTAGGGGCGAGAAGAGGGCAGAGATCTGCCGCGAGACGGCCCGACCGCCCGAAGCCTCGTAGCCCTCAATCTGCAGAGTGCCCCTGTAGGTGCCGGCCATGGTTTCGGCAGGAAGCACAAGGGTGGCCTTCCCCTGCTCGTCCGTCTGCACGTCGGGCAGGGCAATGGAGCGCTGTTCCCTGATGGTCAGCGTGGGATCATGGAAGGTATAGTCCTTATATTTTGCAAAGTGCAGGGATGCCGGGCTTACGTGCAGGCTGGCGCGGATGTCATGGTTGGCTGCGGCCTCGCCGTAGAGCGTGCGCAGGGACACCAGGGCTCTTGCTTGCGTGTCCCTGTGCCTCGTGCGTATCCAGCCCGCGGGAACCTCGGGTTCAAGACGTGCCGCAAGGGCCAGGGTATCCGGCTGGAATTCTTCCAGGCGTACCGTGGTGGAGCCAAGGACTGGTCCAGAGTCCGGACCAAGGCGCACCTCCAGTCTGTAGGGGCCCGTGGGGCTGGAAGGATCGGACGTCCAGGAGGTCGAGCAGAGGCTGACATCGCCGGTGAGGCGCTGCGTGAACACCGTGCGGCCCAAAGGATCGCGTAAGACCGCCTCCAGGGGCAGATCTGCGGGCAGGGTCTGCCAGTCGAAACGACGTACAAGGATGCCAAAGTACAGGGTGTCCCCGGGCATGTAGAGGCCGCGCTGGGAGAAGACCGAGGCCAGAAGGCCGGCCTTTGTGCCGTGGCGGCCCAGGACGGCAAAGTCGCCGTTGTCCAGAATGCGGGACTTGTCCTTGAGGGAAATCCAGGAAAGATCGGGATCCTTGCTCTGACTCTGGGCAATGAGGGCCACGGGTTCCAGTTCCCCCTCAAGGCCCCTTGTGGGCGGCAGATAGGCCTGCCCGGAGGCATTGGTCACATCCTGGGCCAGGGTGGTGCCGTTCTTGGCCAGAAGCTGCACACTGGCGCCGGACACAGGAGTCCCGCTCAGGAGGCTTTCCACAAAGACATGGCGGCCACCGTCGGCATTTTCCTTGATGGTCAGTCCCATTTTGGTGAGCAGGAAGAGGCGCTGGGCGTTGACCACGGTCTTGCTGTCCCTGAGACCCTCAAGTTCCAGCAAATACAGACCGCAGCCGCCGTCATGGTCGGTCATGATGCGGGTGAGATCGAGCACGGGGAAGGAGGCTTCCCCGTCGGGCAGCAGGGCCACGGGCAGGGTGCCCGTCCGCGTCAGGGTCTGGGCATCAAGGTCCGCTTCCGGCATCCAGGGTTCCAGGGGTTGGGTGGAAAAGCCGTGGCTTGCGGCAAAGAGGGCCAGGAAGGGCGTGCGTATGTGGCGGGCTTTCCAGCGCAGGCTGTCAATGCCAATGCTGTGCAGCGCTATCTTGAGGCTGCCGGAAAGATTGATGAGGTTACCGGGCAGAAGGAAGGAGAGTTCCGCATCCATCCTGGGCGCCTGCAGGACCTTGGCCGTATCCTGGGCCAGACGGACACCGCTCATGGAGCGCAGTTCCCGGGAGACCAGGATCAGGACACAGCTGCCGGGCCGGATGGGCAGACGATAGCGTACAGTCTCCGAGGGATCGCTGCCCGTGAGCAGCTCGGGCACAATCTCCCGGCTGCCTGTCACATCCTCGAGATCCAGGGCAGGCAGGCGTGTCCAGTCCGTGGGCTTGTCTGCTCCGGGCTGAGCCTTTTCCGGCAGTTCAAAAAGACGCAAATGCCTGCCAAGGAGTGCCGGATCAATGCGCAGACTGGTTTGCAGTTCAAGCTCGTAGCGGGCATTGAGGGCCTTGTCATGCCCCCTGGTAAGCGTGATGTTCCTGAAGAAGAGCAGATTGCCGCGACCTGGGACGCCAAAGGCATGGCGTGCGCCCCTGTCTTCTGCCGCAATGGTCCGGCGGCCGTGTTCCTCGCTGTAGGAGGGCAGGCCCGCCACGCTCAGCTGCATCCTGCTGTCCTGTTCCGGCAGGCGCTGTATGGCCGCGCTGAGCACGACACTGTCCCTGTCGGTATTCCAGGCATAGCGCACATCGCCAAGGCGCAGGCCGGAGCCCCGGACAGGCTCCAGACGCAGGACCTGTTCCAGCTCCCCGGCCCTGACAGGCCAGATGAAGCGCAGGGGGATGGAGAGGCCGTGCGACTCGTCTTCGGAAGGATCGATCCAGATGTTTTCCTTGCCAATCCATACGGCCTGGGGCTGGGTTGTGTAGCGAAGCTTTGTACTTTTGAGCCGAATCCTGGGCGGCAGGGGGATCTCGCGCACATCCAGTTCATAGCTTGTGGCCGGTTCGAGCGCTGCCTGTGCCCCAGGCGTGAACTGCATGGTCTGCGGGCCAATCCAGCGCCATTCTCCGGGCACGTTTGGGGTCATCTTCATATTCTGAACCCTGGCGCCCTGTTCGCCAAGGGGAGGCGTGAGGCATTCCTGCGGCCAGTTGCTCCCATAGGTCCTGCGGCATTGTTCCTCGTCAATGATGAGCGAGAGGATGATGCCGTCCCTCCAGGAGACGGAATCCGGGGGCACGACCTGCAAAGTGCGGTACGATGGGCCCGCATGCGCTTCGTGCAGGGGGAGAAGCATGCCAGGGAAGAGGGCAGAAAGGAGCGCAAGAAGGAAGAAGAGACGAGAGAGGGGACAGGTCATGGCTGTTCTCCGCCAGGAACACAGGCTTTTTTCGAGTGAACAGGGACGGGCAGCGTCATCTTTGTGCCGCACGCCGCATGGGCAGCATTCCTCTTTGTGTGCAAGGCGGGCAAAAAATACATTGTTCTGCAAGCGGTTGCAATGTCGGACATTCAGAGCAGACAGGACAAAATGTTCGTGTTTTTGCCGTTCCGGCCTGTCAGGGGAGAGCGTGCACGCGGCCGAGGCTGATAAGACCGGGGGCACAATCTGTCTGGAGATGGACAGGAACAACGGCCTGTGTATGGGCAGTTTTCCCGTTCTCCTGTCCTTATGCGGCAGGGGGTGCTGCCGCATAACTGTGCATACAGCCTCTTTGCAATGCACAGGCCTTGGTGTATGAAGAGGCACTGCATCAGGTCTCCAATGGAGCACTGTGCCTTCCATGCAGAAAAAGGGCTTTTTGCAGGGCGCATTCTCCTTGAGCTTGTGCACTGCATCCCTGGCGATTTTTCGGAGGTTTTTGGGCATGCGCGAGTGCTTCCTGTCCACCACATTTCGGCACAAATCCGGAGTTCTTCTTCTCTTTTTCCTGGGGCTTCTGCTCTGTCTTGCTGTGTCGGCAGGTTCCTGTCCTGCAGCTGATGAGCAGAAGGCCGAGACTGCAGCCACGACAGCGCAGACAGAGGACAAGACTCTGACACCGGAAGAGGAACAAAAGCTCAAGGAAGCCAAGGCCGAAGCCGAGGCCAAGGCCAAGGCCCAGGAGGCGATGAAGGCCAAGGAAGAGCGTGCTGCCGAGATCAGGGAAGAGCAGGACGCGGCAGCCGAGAAAAAGCGCCAGGAAGTGGCCGAAATAGCCCAGGACGATCCATTGCAGGACATCTGGGCCGGTCAGCGCACCATGATTGATGCGGTGATCAAGGAATCGGCCAGTCTCAGCGAGACATTTCTGGCAGATACAAGCGTTCTCGAACAGATACGGCCCGTGGAGCAGGACATCCGCAGACTGCTCATCATGGTCAACGAATTCAAGCAGTGGCCAAGTCCCCTGGAAGCCGTGAGCAGACGCCTGAGCATCAGTGCGGATCTTGTGCGCAGTCTCCTGCTCACCGCGGCAGGACCGCAGCTTAGTGCCAGGAAGCTTCTTGAACAGCTTGATTCCTCCGTGGAAAGCATGGCCGAACTCGCGGGTAGCCATGCGGACGAGACGGCGGAGTATCTGTCCAAAATCAATACGGCCCGCTTTCTGCTCACTGCCGTCATAACCAGGTACACAAGCGCCCTGGCTCCGGCCAGCGCCCTCTTGGACAGGGTGAAGGCCACGCGGGACGAGATAAGCAAGAAGCTGCCCGAACTGTGGATGAACTATTATACCCAGGCGCCCGTGGCCTGGCTCTCGGCTTCGGAATGGGCCTCGGTGCCGCGCAATCTGGGCTACTTTACCACCGGTCTTTCCCTGCGCAAGTCCGTGGAGCTGCCGCTTACCACCTCGCAGTGGCAGAGTGCAGCCATCCGCTTCGTCATTACCTTCCTGTCCATAGGCTGTCTGAGCATTCTGCTGGTCAACCAGTTTCTGCAGGGCATGCCCAAGGCCATGCAGCAGGTCAAGCGCTACAGCCTGCCCTGGAACGTCCTTGGCGTCTCGCTCATTGCGGCTTCCTACTCGCAGGCCATGGAGCCCTTCAGGCTGTTTATGGCCCTGGGCAACATCAGTCTCATCTTTGGCCAGAGTCTGCTGGCCTGGGAGCTGAGACGGATCAAATTCCCCGAGGTCACTGTGGAACGCTCGCCGCTGCTTGCGCTCATGCCGCTGACCATCTGCGCCTATGCCTTCATCTACCTGCCCCTGCCCAGGCTTGTGACCCTCATGCTCTGGCTCATCTGTGTCGTGCTCAGCATCTGGCGGTGCAGGAAGGCCCCCAAGCTGGATCTTGGCAAGATGCAGATGGAGCATTCCATCAGGGACCTGCAGCCGCTCGTGCTCTGGCCCTGCCTCATCCTCTGCCTGGTGGGCTTCCATTTCTACAGCATGGCGCTCTACCTGCTCTATTCCTCCGTTGCCATAGCCATACAGATTTCCGTGGCCTCCCTGTCGGTCCTCTCCAGGCTCAACGAGTCCCTGAACAATGACGACACAAGGACGATGCTTGCAAGCTTCATCCTGGCTCTGGCGGCGCCCGTGGTCCTGCTTCTTTCGGTGGCCATCGTGTCCCTGTGGCTGGCCACCCTGCCCGGAGGCATGGATCTTCTGCAGTTCTACATCTTCAAGAGCGTCAACATAGGATCCACCCAACTCAATCTTGTTCAGGTCCTGCTCATTGCCACAGCCTTCTTCCTGGCGCGGACGGCCGCCCGCATGGGCAAGAGCTTCATTGCCAAGCTGCCTTCCCGCGGGGTCAAGGTCGATCCCTCGCTCATCACCCCCATGCAGACAGGCTACATCTATGTGGTCTGGTGCCTCTTTGGCTTCTTTGTGCTGCGCTCGCTTGGCATGAACCTGAGCAACCTGGCTGTGGTCGCCGGTGGTCTTTCCGTGGGCATAGGCTTTGGCCTGCAGACCATAGTCAACAACTTCATCTCCGGCATCATCCTCATCTTCAGCCGTACCCTGCAGGTGGGCGACGTGGTCGAGGTGGGCACCGTGGTCGGGCGCATCAAGCAGATCAGCGTGCGTGCCACCCAGGTGGAAACCTACGACTCGGCTGTCATCTACGTGCCCAACTCGGCCTTTGTGTCGGGCAATCTGACCAACTGGACCAGTAACAGCCGTACCACCAGACAGCAGGTCGTTGTGGGTGTGGCCTACGGATCTGATCCGCAGAAGGTCAGCAAGATACTGCTGGACATTGCCAACAAGCAGTCCGACATCCTGGCCTATCCGCAGCCTGTGGTGCAGTTCCAGAATTTTGGAGCAAGCACCATGGACTTCAGGCTCCTGTTCTGGGTCAGGGACTATGATCTCGGCCTGCGTGTCGCCTCGGACATCCGCTATGCCATCAATGCCCGCTTTGCCGCGGAAAAGATTGAAATTGCCTTCCCGCAGATGGATGTGCACCTGAAGCAGGACGCCGCTCCTGCCCGCAGGACATCCTCCCTGCCACAGCCAAAGACCGGCCAGATACGTCGTCAGGGCAGGCCGCGCAGGGTGATTGCCCGCAAGCCGCTCTAGGCCCTGCCCATTGTCCACCAAGGCTCCCTCGCCGGAGCTTCTCAAAGGAGGCAGCTTATGATTCGCAAAGCACAAGACCGTGTGCAGTTCACCAAGGAGATGTTCGGAGGCCCCGGCTCCATTGAAGCCGCGCAGATTCTGAATTCCGACGAATTCTGCGGCAAGGGACGCCTGTTCAATCACATTGTCCTGAAACCCGGTGTCGCCATAGGCAGGCATCGTCATGTCAATGACTTTGAAACCTATTATATCCTATCCGGAACAGGCGTGTACAATGACAATGGCACGGATGTTCAGGTTGGTCCCGGAGATGTTGTTGTCTGTCCCGAGGGTGAAGAACACGCTCTGACCAATACAGGTACGGAAAACATGGAGATCATTGCGCTGATTCTCTTTGACAAGAAAGATTAGGATTTTTTTTTGTATACGCCAAAAAAGAATTAGAGACCAAAGATAAAGGCTGCCCGAAGACAAAGTGCGTTTTAGGACAGCCTTTTTCATTCCCTGTGCAGTGCTGAATTGCCCGTTTTGGTCAGCAGTGGACAGGACAGGAGCCAGGAGCGGCAAAGAAAATTGGTTGAACGCTCAATCAAGAATACATAAAAAACCTCATCTTTAAAAATAAGAGAATAAACTGTCTTTATTTTCAAAAAAAAATAGAATAAACTTTTTTCCAATTAGCAAATATCAAAAAAAGATGATGCAAAAAGGGCATTAATGTAAAAAATACATTTGCGAATTTATTTTGCTTTTGGAAATGTTCATTTTTTTTGCAAGTTATTGTTTTTTACACGATAAAATAAAATGGCAGTAAAAAATTAGACAATTTGTTTATCGGAAAATTGTTGTTATAACTTATTGAAAATACATTAAATTTTTTTATTTTGCGACAATTGCGAGCATTCTGCAGTCTTGAATAATTCAATGCCTGGATTATATGAAATGCACGGAAAGGCTCTGTGCAAGAGCCAATTGTATAAGGAGGATTTGTCCTATGGATGGGGCAACTGGCATTAATGCCGTAACCATTATTTTTGTGGCCTTGTGCGTCTTTGCCATCGGCTACAGGTTCTACGGCCTGTTTCTGGCGCGCAAGGTCCTCAACCTGAACGACGCCCGCAAGACGCCGGCTGTGAAATATGCGGACGGCCATGACTATATTCAGACAAACAGGTACGTGCTCTTTGGGCACCACTTTGCCGCCATTGCAGCGGCAGGCCCCCTGCTCGGACCCGTGCTGGCCGCACAGTTCGGCTATCTGCCCGGCTTGCTCTGGATTCTCATCGGCTGCGTGCTGGCAGGCGCCGTCCATGACATGGTCGTGCTCTTCTGCTCCGTGCGTCACCGCGGTCAGAGCCTGGCCTACATTGCCGCCCAGGAAATAGACAAGACAACAGGAACCGTGGCTGCCTGGGCTGTTCTTGCCATTCTGATCCTGACCCTGGCAGGTCTGTCCATCGCCGTGGTCAATGCCATGCACAACAGCCTCTGGTCCACGTATACCGTTGCCGCCACTATCCCGATTGCTATCATCATGGGCCTGTACATGCAGGTCTGGCGCAAGGGCGACGTGCTTGGCGCTTCCATCATCGGCGTTGTGCTGCTCTTCTTGTGCCTGCTTTCTGGTCCGTGGGTGACGGCGCATCCGGAATGGTTTGGCTGGCTGGACATTGACAAGAGAGAAATGTCCATTTTGATTCCCGTCTACGGTTTCCTTGCGTCTGTCCTGCCCGTGTGGCTGCTCCTGCTGCCTCGTGACTATCTGTCCACCTTCCTCAAGGTCGGCACCATTCTGGCCCTTGCCGTTGGCATCATCTTTGTGATGCCGCATTTCAACATGCCTCCGCTCACCAAGTTCATTGCCGGTGGTGGACCCATTGTCGGCGGACCCGTCATTCCCTTCATCTTCATCACCATTGCCTGCGGCGCCCTGTCCGGCTTCCATGCCACCATCGGCACCGGGACAACGCCCAAGATGATCGGCACGGAACACGATGTGCTCTTTGTCGGCTATGGTGCCATGCTGCTGGAAGGCTTTGTGGCCATCATGGCCCTTATCGCCGCCTGCGTGCTCATTCCGGCCGACTATTTTGCCATCAACTCTCCGGAACAGGCCTTCAATGCCCTTGGCATGCAGGTTCAGGAACTGCCTCATCTGGAACAGGAAGTTCAGGAGAACCTGATGCATCGTCCCGGCGGTTCGGTGTCTCTGGCTGTGGGCATGGCGCACATCTTCTCCCAGATTCCCTTCATGAACGACCTGATGGCGTACTGGTACCACTTTGCCATCATGTTTGAAGCGGTCTTCATTCTGTCTGCCGTAGATGCAGGTACCCGTGTGGGCCGTTTCTTCCTGCAGGAGATGATTGGCAAGATTTCCCCGAAGTGGGGCGATAAGAACTGGTGGCCCGGCATTGTGGGCACAAGCCTCATCTTCACCGGTGCCTGGGGCTACCTTGTGTACAGCGGTGACATCAGCAATATCTGGCCGCTCTTCGGCATCAGCAACCAGCTGCTTGCTTCCGTGACCCTGCTTATCGGCACAACCGTGCTGCTGCGCATGGACAAGGGCAAGTATGCGCTCATCACCGGCATTCCCGGCTGCTTTATGACCGTCATCACCTTCTGGGCCGGCATCTGGCTGATTCTCTATCAGTACCTGCCCGCAGGCAAGTACCTGCTGATCTTCCTGAGCCTGCTCGTCATGGTCATGATGCTCTTCGTGATTATCGGTGTTGTCCGTCGCTGGAAGGTGCTCATCAACGAGCATACCCAGGTGAAGGACAGCTTCGGTGACACCTACAAGGAAATAGTGCCCGAGTAGGCCGTACCCGGAACATCGTACCTCCCTAAAGGTAAGTCCCTCTTTTCCAGTCTTGACCAGCTGGAAAAGAGGGACTTTTTTTGTCTTGTGCAAACAAGATCGGCTTGTCTGGAGGCAGCGTGTTCCTGTGTTGCAGGATCAGGAGCGGCTGGAACGGTGGTCGCACAGTGATTGGAACGAACGTCCGGACTGCACGCTCTTCACGCGATCTCCGGCCGGACCGTGCAAGGGGAGCAATGGGATGCTCCGAGTCTTCTACTCGAACCTCCCTACTGAAGTGCGGCAGGCTTTCTTTTCAGGCATTGCAGGCCCAGGAAGTCCTGTTCCCAGAAGGTGCCAAGCAGGGGCTGCTGTATGGCTGCATGCCCCTTCCACTCTGTCAGCAGCCTGTTGCACTGTTCCATGTTCAGGAAGGAGAGCAAACCGTTCCAGGAACTGGTCAGTTCGCGGACAATGCGCAGGGCCGTGACTTCGCCGCTGTGCATGCCGTCCAGAAATTCGCAGGAAGAGGAGCCGAAGTAGCGGGGATCGCTTGTATCCACAAGCTCTATGCCGCGTTCGGCCAGGGCGCTTTTCAGCCTGAACAGATGGGGATAGAGGCCTTCTTCGGCCTTCATGGCATCAAGCACGGGGCCTGCCACCGGGGCCAGAAAGACCACGGGCACAATGCCGCGTCCGCGCAGACGGAAATAGATGTCTGCCAGGGCATCAAGATGGGCCGTGCTGAGTGCTTCCTGGGGGATAAATTCCCCTATGTGACGGCGCTGGCGATCCAGGGTTCTGGCAAAGCCGGCATCTCTGGCCAGGGGAGTGGCAATGGTCGAGGTCGCATAGAGGGAACCGTCCGGCCCGTAGCCGTCACTGGCAAACTGGGCCCTCATGCCGAAACGGTTTTCCCTGAAGCCCAGAAAGAGGAACTGTGGCAGCGAGATGTTCCCCTGCAGAAGGCTCTGCCAGGGCAGGCGCAGGGCCTGGGGCGACATGTTGTAGGCCGAGGCCTGCTTTTTTTGCGGGAGGGCAAAGGGATTCTTTTCCCAGGCAGGAGAAAACCACCAGAAGTCCAGGGCAAGCAGGATGACCTGTGGCTTGTGGATTTGGAGCATGGCGTCCAGGCTTGCCCGCAGGGAGGACAGGGAGTCGGCCGTGCCTGCCATGTTGAGCATGGGGCGCACAAAGGCCGAGTCGCGCAGAGAGCCCATGCCGGCAGATCCGGCCAGCACAATGTGCGGCTTTTTTGCGGCATAAAGGGCCAGCTTGTACTCAAGGACGTCGGCTGCAGTGTGGGTCAGGCCGGATCCGAAGAGCGCAAAGGTCCTTGTCTGTGTGCGGACGGCCCTTTCAACACCAAGATCGCCGCTCAGGTACAGCCACAATCCTCCTATGGGAGAGGCCACAAGGAGGGCCAGGGCCAGGAGCAGTGCCAGGATGAAAAAGAAACGCCGCAACCAGGTGCGGGCAACACTGTCTTCCCAGTGCTGATCGTCCATAACTCACTCCATGCAGTCAGCAGGCAGAAAGGGTTGTTGTCGGGAAAGGTCTGCGGAACCGGTCTTGGGAACGGCACGCAAGCCTAGAAGAGAAAGGGTCTCGTCCTGTCCATGACCATGAGGCAGGCCACGGCAGCCAAGGCCAGTGCAAGAGCCCAGGGCAGGGTGGGCGCAAAGGAGAGCCAGGGCCTGGATCCGTCCCTGCAGCCAAGGAAGATGTCATGGGCCGTGGGCAGGGCGAAGACAAGGACAAGGCCGAGCAGCAGGGGTAGCAGGGAGAGGATCCCTGTGAAATAGCCGTTGACAAAGCAGGACAGGGCGCCCGGGGCCTGCACGTTGAAGAGCGTTGCGTACATGGCCAGGGCATGGGCCAGGGTATCCGATCGGAAGAGTACCCAGAGCAGGGTGACGAGCACGAAAGTTGCGCAGGTCGAGAGCACACGCATGGGTACGGAGGCGAGCAGCGCGCCTGCTCCGGTCGTGCGCAGGGAACGCAGGACCACGTTCAGGGCCAGGAAGAGGCCGTGCAGGCCGGCCCAGACAAGGAAGGTCAGGGCTGTGCCGTGCCAGAGGCCGGCAAAGGCCATGCAGACAAGAATGCCCACCAGAATGCGGGCAAAGCCTGGCCAGGATCCGGCCAGGGGCTGATAGAGGGAGTCCCTGAGCCAGGAGGAGAAGGTGATGTGCCACCGGCGCCAGAATTCTATGAAGCCCGTGGCCCTGTAGGGCTGGCGGAAGTTCTCGGGCAACCTGAGGCCCAGCATGAGCCCGATGCCCAGGGCCATGTCCGTATAGCCGGAAAAGTCGAAGTATATCTGGAAGGAAAAGGCCAGAAGACCCAGCCAAGCCTCCATGCTGGTGACCGAAAAGCCTGCCTGCTGGGCGGCAAAGATGGTGTCGGCAGGCACGGCCAGCCAGTCTGCCAGCAGCACCTTCTTGCACAGGCCGGCCAAAAAGAGCCCGAGACCGCAGACAAGGACGGACATGGGCGGCGCCGCAAGGTTGTCGAACTGCGGCCCCATCTGCTCATAGCGCACAATAGGACCTGCCAGGAGCCAGGGAAAGGCCAGGGAAAAGAGGGCATGGCGCAGAAGGCCCTCCGGTTCCGTATGGCGCTGGTAGATGCTCACAAGCCAGGCCGCCTGGATGAGGCTCCAGAAGGAGATCCCTGCCAGCTGGGCCGTCTGCAGCACAAAGGCACTCTCCGGGGCAGGCACGCTCATGCCGCCGGTGAAGAGATCCTGAAAGGGAGTATCCAGGGCTAGGTTCGGCAGCATGTCTCCGAACAGGGCAGCCAGGCGTGTCAGGAGCAGGGGCGCAAAGTTCACAAGCAGAGCCAGGAGGAGCAGCCCGCTGCGTCGCAAAGTGTTTTCCCGCTCTCCCGGAGCAGCCAGGGCCAGTCCGAAGCCGTAGTTCACAAGGAGAAGGCAGAGGAGGAGCATGAGACCGGCCGGACTTGCCAGCAGGCCGAAGAGAAGCGAGAAGACCAGCAGCACAAGGCTCAGGCTTTCTCTGTGCACAATGGCTGCAGCTCTCCAGAGGAAGACCAGAAGCGGCAGAAAGACAAGGACAAAGACATAGCTGTCAAAGGACATGCGCTCTCCTGGCGGGAAACCGGAGACAGGACACCCTGGATAGGGCCCTGTCAAGGTCGCGGGAATACGGGACTCTTCGCTGATACAGGCACAGTCTTGAGCCGTGGAACAGGAAGTAGGCTTCCTCTACACTAGGCAGGCTGAAAAATCCAGAAAGCTGCACCAGAGCATGGCGGACAGGGCTCAAAAGCCAGTTTTTACACTGATATTCTGCATGGTTTGGCGACATGCACCTGGCTTGCGAAGAGGAGTGTCCGGCAGGGCCTCTTGCAGGTGCTTCCTGATGGACAGCCCGAAGAGTCTTGCTGTATGACTTTGGCCGTCCGCAAGACGCATGCCTGTTTTTTGAGACCGTCCCCCTTGCCCGCAGAACGTGCACACAGGCACAGTCCTGCTGTACCACACTACGAAAAAACGCTCAGGATACCATGCAAACCATTGTCCTTTCCTGGCCTGCCAAGGCTCGGCACAAGAAAATCGTGCCCGTCTTTCTCCCCTTTGCCGGCTGTCCGGCACGCTGCCTGTACTGTGCTCAGAACCTGCAGACAGCCGAAGGAGGACGTCCCCTGCAGGCCCTCCTGCAGGAAGCAAGGACCATGCTCGAGACGCGCAGGCTAAGGGGCCTTGAGCCGGCAGAAGTGGCCTTTTACGGCGGCACCTTCACGGCACAGAGGGAAGAGGCTCTGACAGCCTGCCTTGAGGCTGTGCACGTGTGGCGCAGGGAGGGGCTTGTTCAATCCTTTCGCTGTTCCACGAGACCCGATGCTCTGAAAGACAGCGTGCTTGCCAGGATGAAGGAGGCAGGCTGCACCTGCGTGGAACTGGGCATTCAGAGCTTTGATTCAAGCGTGCTCAGGGCAAGTCTGCGCGGCTATGACGGATCCGTGGCACGAGAGGGCATTGCCCGTGTGCAAGCCTCCGGCTTTGTCCTGGGCGTGCAGCTTCTGCCCGGTCTTCCCGGCAGCACAATCCAGGGCTTTTTGCAGGATGTGGACTGTGCCCTGGATTTGGGAGCCTCCTTCCTGCGCTACTATCCCTGTCTGGTTGTCCGCTCCACGGGCCTTGCCAGGCTCTATGAGGAGGGCCGCTACACGCCCTGGAGCACTGAGGAGACCCTGGAGGCCCTGGCCCTGGGCCTTATGAAGGCTCATGCCAGGAATGTTCCGGTCATAAGGATAGGTGTGGCCCATGAGGAGAGCTTCGAGCAGCATGTGCTGGCAGGCCCGAGGGATCCGGATCTCGGGACACGGGCCCTGGCGCGGGCCCTACTGCGTACCCTGCAACGCCATATCCCTGCACCGGAATGTCTGGCAGGCATCCATATGCCCCGCTCCTGCCAGGGCTATTATCTCGGGCACAGAAAGGAGAACAGGGACGCTCTGGTGCGCCTTGGCGTGCATTCCGGGACCATTTGCTGGACGCAGGATGAGGAAATCCGCATCCTTGTCCGATCGGACATGTAAAAAAAATGAATTGCGTGTGGAACGTCCTGCAATTTTGCGGACAGTATCCCCAAACAGCGTACAGGATTTTTTGAAAAACAGCGAGATTTCATGGATCTGCAGTTCCCTGTTTTGTGATGATTCTGGACACAAAGGCTGGATTGTGGCATTCTCGATCAGAATTTCTTCCGATGAGGCCGCCTTGTGTCTACTTCCCCCCGTCCGCTTCCCCGCAACATCAGACGGGCAAGCCTGTTCTTCAAGCTCTTCAATTTCGAACATCTGGCCCACATACCGCTGGGCATTCTGCTCTTCTTTGCCTTTGTCACCTTGACCATCATGGTCAGCTTTCCGGCGCTCATTTCCGTGGAACGCAACGAGACGATGCTGACCCGGCTGCTGGCAGACAAGGGCTTTTCCCTGATCACGGCCTTTGAAAACGTGCTGCGCACGGGCATGCGCTCCCAGGTGGGCATACGCCTGCAGTTTCTGCTCGAGCAGATGGTGCAGAGCGGGGACATTACCTTCATTGCCGTCACCATGCCCGACGGCACCATCGTGGCCCATTCCGATCGCAAGCGTGTGGGTGAAATCCTCAATATCGACGGCAGGGAGGCCTCGGAAGCCACCATGCACCAGCTCTCGCCCCGCGGCGAAAAGCGCTGGAGCATCATGGAAATAGAGGGGACGCGCAGCTTTGTGGTCTACTGCAACTTCCAGCCCGGTGTTCCGTCTGGCCCAAGAGGGCGCGGCCGGAGAATGATGGACGAGGATGCCCACATTGGCGGGCACATGGAAGGCCGCAGACACGGAGGCGGCCATGGCCCCGGCCGTATGCAGGAACCGGGCATGGGCCGCTCCGGCATTCCCGTGCCCATGATCTTTCTTGGCATGGACATCTCTCCCTTCGAGATTACGCGCACCCAGAACAGGGCCTACATGACCATGCTGGTGGGTGTGACCCTTCTCGTGGGCCTGGCCTGTCTGCTGGTCTTCTACCACATACAGAAGGCCCGCCAGTCCAGCCTGCGTGAAAAGGCGGCCAAGAGCAGAGTGGCAGCCTTGGAAGAGGAAGTACGCCGCAAGGAGAAGCTTGCAGCTGTGGGCAACCTGGCCGCGGGCGTGGCCCACGAGATTCGCAATCCCTTAAGCTCCATCAAGGGCTATGCCACCTATTTTGCCCAGCGCTTCCCCGAGGGGAGCGAGGACAGGCAGGCTGCCACGGTCATGGTGCGCGAGGCGGACCGCCTCAACCGCGTCATTACCGAACTCATAGGCCTGTCCAGGCCAACGGATGTGGCCCTGCAGCCCACGCATCTGGAAGAGGTGGTCCAGCACGTGGCAAGGCTCCTGGCCCAGAATGCCGCAAGCCACAATGTACAGATCATCTTGCGCCTGCCGCGCAAGTGTCCGCCAGCCCAGGCCGATCCCGACAGACTCGGGCAGGCTGTGCTGAATTTGTGCCTCAATGCCCTTGACGCCATGCCCAACGGTGGCAAACTTACTCTCAGCATGGCGGTCAGCGAGGGTCGCATCTGTCTGCAGGTGCAGGACACGGGCACAGGCATCAAGCCCGAGAACCTGACGCACATCTTTGATCCCTATTTTACCACCAAGACCAAGGGGACAGGCATAGGTCTGGCAACGGTGCACAAGATAGTGGAAGCCATGCACGGCGAGATTTCGGTCACATCCAGGGAAGCCACGGAACGCCATGCCGGCGAAACTTGCTTCAGCATGTGGTTGCCCATTGCCGCAAACCAGCCGGAACAGCAGCTCAAGAATCAGACATAACTCCTCACATACAACATTTTCTGGGATACTCATGACAACAACTATTCTCGTGGTGGATGACGACGACGCGCACCGCGGCATGCTGCGGATGATGCTCAAGACCTGGGGCTACGCCGTGGAGGAAGCCAGCGATGGCGACGAGGCCGTGGCTGCAGTGCGGGAAAAGTCCTTTGCTGCCGTGCTGACGGACGTGCGCATGGGCAAGGTCAATGGCATTGAAGCCATGAAGCAGATCTTAAGCTACAATCCATCTCTTCCGGTTATCCTCATGACGGCCTATTCCTCCGTGGAAACCGCGGTAGAGGCCCTGCGCATCGGCGCCTACGACTATCTTATCAAGCCCCTGGACTTTGATGCCCTCAAGGCCACCCTGGCCAGGGCCATCGAACACTCCCGCATGGGCGTGGAAAACAGGGAGCTGCGCCGCCAGCTCAGCGAGGAAAACAAGAGTCCGGAAATCCTCGGCCGATCTGCTGCCATTACCAGCATGCTGGCCATGATACGCACCGTTGCGCCCACCGAGGCCACAGTGCTTGTGACCGGCGAATCCGGCACAGGCAAGGAGCTTGTGGCCAGGGCCTTGCATTCGCAGAGCCTGCGCAAGGACGCACCCCTTGTGACCGTCAACTGTGCCGCCCTGGCGGAAACCCTGCTCGAATCCGAACTCTTCGGCCATGAAAAGGGCGCCTTCACGGGCGCGGACCGCCGCAGAGACGGCCGCTTCAAGCAGGCGGATCACGGGACCCTCTTTCTGGACGAAATAGGCGAGATGCCCTTTTCCGTGCAGGCCAAGCTCCTTCGTGCCCTGCAGCAGGGCGAAATACAGAGGGTAGGCTCGGACAAGAGCGAGCATGTGGATGTGCGCGTCATTGCGGCCACAAACCGCGACCTGCGCAAGGAAGTGGAGGAACGGCGCTTCCGCGAGGACCTCTATTTCCGCCTCAATGTCATCAGCCTCGAGGTGCCGCCCCTGCGCCAGCGCAAGGAGGACATCCCCCTGCTTGCCACCTTCTTCCTGAGCCGCTTCTCCGAGCGCAATCACAAGACCGTCAAGGGCTTTTCCCCGCAGTGCATGGATCTTCTGCTGCACTACGACTGGCCCGGCAATGTCCGCGAGCTGCAGAATGCCGTGGAGCGGGCCGTGATTCTCTGTGCCGGAGATCTGGTCATGGGCCCGGAACTGCCCGTGAACATCATCAATGCCGCAGGCCGGGACTTCATCAGGCCGAGCGAGCCCCCGTCTTCCCTGGCCGGACTGCCCCTGGAGGAGATAGAACGCCGGGCCATAGAGGAAACCCTGCGCGAGACCGGGGACAACAAGAGTGCCGCAGCCCGCAAGCTCGGTATCACCAGGGCCACCTTGCACAAGAAGCTGCGCAAGTACGAAATCGAGAAGGGAGAAAACGAGTGAGCAGGCATTCCTCCCGGGGGGCTCCGCTTCTTTCCCCCGAAGAGCTGGACCGCATAGTCGATCTCTTCTTCGAGGCCGGCATGCTGCGCAAGACGCCCCGTTCGGGCTGGATTTTCCTTGGCACGGGTGGCGAGGATGTGGCCCAGCACAGCTTCAGGGTGGCCTTCATGAGCTATGTGCTGGCGAAGAAGGCCGGCGCAGATCCTGCCCGTGCGGCCCTGCTCGGCCTCTTTCATGATCTGCACGAGGCCAGGACCTCGGATCTCAACTACATGAACCAGCGCTATGTGCAGACGGATCAGAAGCGGGCCCAGTTCGATGCCGTGGCCGGCACGGGCCTGGAAGAGGACATCGTGGGCGCCCTGGAGGAATTCGAGCAGCGCGAGAGCCTGGAAGCCCAAATTGCCAAGGATGCCGATCAGCTCGATCTGCTCTTCAACCTCAAGGAAGAGCTGGACAAGGGCAATGCCTTTGCCAGGGACTGGATAGACGCGGCCTTGGACAGACTCAAGACGCAGGTGGCCAGGGACGTGGCACGGCAGATGCTGCAGGTGGACCATAGCCGCTGGTGGTACGGTCGCGTGGACCGGCGCTGGTGGGTGGACCGCTGTCTGCCCGATGCTGCCGGGAGCACAAAAAGGGCCGTACCCGGAACAATGAGGGTACGGCCGCAGTCGGGACGACACAGGTCAGCACGCCTTGTCGTGAAGGCCGGGAAACGGTTCAAAACACAGGACATACCGCAGACGGGCACGCCTGGGCGTCCTGGTGTGCCGGTACGTTGTCGGCCTGAGGCTACTTGCCGGCAAGCGTGAGCGGCATGGGGCCGTAGGCGGACTCATAGCGCTTTGTGAAGTCTTCAGGGGTGAAGTGGTGTTCCTGTGTGCCCTGGCAGGCAATGGCATAGCTTGCAGACACGGAACCGAACCTGCAGGCCTCGATGACGGAGAGGCCGTGGGTGAGGCCGAAGAGCAGGCCGCCCCTGTGGGCATCGCCGGCGCCGGTGGGATCAAGGACCTGGTCGCAGGGCACGGCCTCGATATGGGCATCCGTGCCGTTTCTGCCGCGCACGCGGCAGCCGCTGGCGCCGAGGGTGGTGATGATCCATTCCACAGATTTGAGAAGTTCTTCCTCTTCCTTCAGTTCCAGAAGCTTGCAGGTCATGCCCAGTTCGTAGTCGTTGCAGACATAGGCAAAGGCTCCGTCTATGGCCTGCATCATCATGTCCTTTGTAAAGATGGGCAGCTGCTGGCCCGGATCGAAGATGAAGCGCAGGCCCTTTTCCCGGTAGAACTGCGGAAGCTTTTGCATGTCGTCCATGTTGCCGGGCGAGACAATGGCTAGGTCGTCGCTCTGCAGATTGGGGAAGGTGTAGCCGCAGGGCCTGGCCATGGCTCCGGGATAGAAGCCCGTGAGCTGGTTGCCTGAGAGATCGGTGGTAATGAAGCACAGGGCCGTGAAGAGATCCCTGTCCAGATGGATGCCTTCCAGGGAAAGCCCCACCTCCTGCAGATGCGCGCCGTAATCCCCGAAGTCCTTGCCGGCAGCGCTCAGGATAACGGGGTGTTCGCCGAGCAGGGCCATGGTGTAGGCAATGTTGCCGGCGCAGCCGCCGCGCCGCTCAATCATGTCGTCCACCATGAAGCTGATGTTGATCATGTGCAGCTTGTCCAGAAGAATGTGATCCTGGAAGTTGCCGTTAAAGTTCATGATGCGGTCAAAGGCCAGGGAACCGGAAATGTATACGGACATGGAGAATCCTTGTGCTTGAGTGGTTGTCTTGAGAGCGGGCACAGGGCCCGTTTTTTGTGGTTTCATACGCCAAGCCGGTGCAGGCTGGCAACGATCCGGGGCCCCTTGTGTCTGGGCCCCACCCCATGCCGCAGCAGGCCTTCTTGTGCATTTGCAGGGGCAGGCAAAAGCAGGTACAACGTGCCCGGCACATGCCGGCAGCACACCCTGCGGCACAGCAGCGAATTTTTTCCATTCTAAATATATGCTTTAAGGAGGCGACGCCCTGTCCCTGCACCCTGCGGCGCAGGACGTCGAAAAGTCCATGAATGTAGTTACCCGTTTTGCTCCGAGTCCCACAGGACACCTGCATATCGGCGGTGCGCGCACAGCCATCTTCTGCTGGCTCATGGCCCGCCATTACAAGGGACAGTTCCATCTGCGCATCGAGGACACGGACCTTCTGCGTTCCAGGCAGGAATACACAGACTCCATTCTTGCGTCCATGAAGTGGCTGGGACTCGACTGGGACGGAGAGCTGACCTATCAGACCCAGCGCATGGATCTGTACAGGCAGTACGTGAACAGGCTGCTGGAAAGCGGCCAAGCCTACTGGTGCTCCTGCACGACCGAAGAAGTGGACGCCATGCGCCAGAAGGCCAAGGAGCTGGGCCTGAAGCCCCGCTACAACGGGCACTGCCGTGACCTCCATCTCGGCCCCGGAGAAGGCCGCTGCGTGCGCCTCAAATGCCCGCAGGAAGGCAAGATTGTCTTTGACGACATGGTCAAGGGCCGCATTGCCGTGGACGTGTCCGAACTCGACGACATGGTGCTGCAGCGCGCCGACGGCACACCGACCTACAACATGGCTGTTGTGGTCGATGACCACGAAATGGGCATTACTCACGTCATCCGCGGCGACGATCACGTTTCCAACACGCCCCGCCAGATTCTCATCTACCGAGCCCTGGGCTTCCAGGAACCCGTTTTCGGCCATGTGCCCATGATTCTGGGATCAGACGGAGCCAAGCTCTCCAAGCGCCACGGAGCCCGCGCCGTCATCGAATACGAAAAGGACGGCCTCCTGCCCCATGCCTTGGTGAACTACCTTGTACGTCTGGGCTGGTCCCACGGCGATCAGGAAATCTTCTCCCTGGACGAGCTCGTGGAGCTCTTTGACGGCACCCATCTCAATCCCTCGGCGGCCCGTTTTGACGTGAACAAGCTGCAGTGGCTCAATGCTCACTACATGCGCGCCCTGCCCGTTGCCGAGCTGGCCCGCCTGGTGCGTCCCTTTGCCACGGAGGCCGGCTACGGCGAATTGTCCGACGAGCGCCTGCAGGGCCTGTGCACCCTGTTCAGGGAGCGTGCCAAGACCCTGGTGGAGCTGGCTGCAGCCTTTGCGCCCATGCTGGTCAGCGCAGCCGATCTTGCCTACGACGAGAAGGCCGTCACCAAGAACATCCGTCCCGAGACCAAGGAACGCCTGCAGGCACTCTCCAGCGTGCTGAAGGACTGCGAACCCTTCGAGGCCGAACACCTGAACACAGTGTTCAACGACTTCGTGAAGGACAACAATCTGACCTTCAAGGACATTGCCCCGGCCCTGCGCACGGCTCTGGTCGGCTTCATGGGCGGATCCCATCTGCATGACATCATGGCCTTCCTCGGACGGGAAGAGACTCTGGCACGCATAGAACGTACCCTGTCCCTCTAGGCGAGGGAGCAGGACAAGGAATTCCAAGGCCTGTGCAGCACAACAAGAGCTGCACAGGCCTCTGTGCACTTTGAGAGAGGCAGCAGGAAACGTGACATCTTCCCTGTTCACAGACACGAATCCGGCAGGCAGGCCGGCGCAACAGCAGGGCTCCGCATCGGCGGAGCCCTCTGGACGTTCCGATCGGGTATACCGCCTGGTTTCCCGGGACGGCGCGTCCTGTGCTGCAGAGCGCGGGCCTGGCAGCCGGGAAGGGCGCGTTCTGGAAGTGTCTTTTGACGAAGCGGCTCCTGACGACGGTGACGCGACAAACGGACAGGAAGGCACAGGGAACGAGCAGAAGGTCCTTGCCCATCTGGACGAACGGGTGCAGGCCTGGATCGCCGAGCAGGGCTGGCAGGGTCTGCGACCCATTCAGGAGCGATCCCTGGAGCCTGTGCTCTCGGCGGCACAGGACGTGATTATCTCTGCAGCCACGGCTTCGGGCAAGACAGAGGCCGCCTTTCTGCCGGCACTCTCCCATGTGGCTACCCATCCCTGCCAGGGGACAGCACTTCTCTACATAAGTCCCCTCAAGGCCCTCATCAATGATCAGTTCCGCAGGTTGCAGGATCTGGCCCGCAGGCTGGATCTGCCCGTCATCCCCTGGCACGGCGACCTGCCCTGGCCGGACAAGCAGGCCTATCTCAACAATCCCGGAGGACTGCTGCTCACCACGCCCGAGTCCCTGGAAGGCTTTCTCTTGCGCTATCCCTTGTGGTGCTACCGGGCCTTTTCCTCGCTTGGCTATGTCATCATTGATGAATTTCATTCCTTCGTAAGCAATGAGCGGGGCCGGCAGCTCCTGAGCCAGCTACGTCGCCTTGAGGCCCTGGCCCACCGCATCATTCCCCGCATAGCCCTCAGTGCCACTTTTGGCAACGAGGACGACATGGTGCAGGAGCTCAGACCCCACAGGGAGGACTATCCCTGCGCCGTCATCAAGGAGCCGGAGAGCCGGCGTCCGCTCATGCAGCTCATGGCCTATCTGGACGTGCCGCCCTTTCTGCGCAGCTATGTCCAGGAGCGAGGCATGGAGCAGATGATAGACGATCTCTACCACATGCTGCAGGGCGGCCATCATCTGGTCTTTACCAATTCCAGGGCCAGGGCCGAGCTTGTGGCCTCCCATCTGGCGCGCAAGTGCAGCCAGATGGGCCTGGCCAACGAATTCTTTCCCCATCACGGCAGCCTGTCCAGAGAGCTGCGCCATCAGCTGGAACAGCGTCTGCAGGCCGCAGAGACGCCCACCACGGCCGTGTGCACCATGACCCTGGAGCTTGGCATAGACATAGGCAACATGGACAGCGTGACCCAGCTGGATGCACCCAATTCCGTGGCCAGCCTGCGCCAGCGCCTAGGCCGGGCGGGTCGCAGGGGCAGCAGGCAGACCATACGCGTCTTTTTGCTGGAACACTTTCTTCTGCGTAACGCTTCCCTGGCAGACCGGTTGCGCCTAGGGCTCTTCCAGAGCTTGGCCGTCTTCAAGCTGCTCAATGCCAGCTGGTATGAGCCCGTGGAGTGCCCAAGGCCCCATTTCTCGACCCTTGTGCAGCAAATTCTCTCCGTCATTGGCCAGTATCAGGGGGTCAAGCCCTCGCATCTGTGGAACCTGCTCTGTGCCACAGGCCCCTTTGCCGTCAGTCAGGAGGACTTTCTTGCCTTGCTGCGGGGGCTTGTGCGCAAAAAAATCCTCTGCAGGGACGAGGAGAGCAGGGAACTGCGTTTGGACGAGGCAGGCCTCGCCGTGACAGGACGCAGCGACTTTTGCACGGCTTTCAGCACGCCCTCCGAATTCTTGCTCGAGAGCGAAGGCCGGATCATTGGCAAGCTGCCACTCACAGAGCCTTTGCAAAAGGGCATGCGCATTCTCTTTGCCGGCCGGAGCTGGAAGGTGGAGACCCTGGACGAGGCGGAAGCCCGCATAGGCCTTGAGCCGGACAACGAGGGCACGCCGCCGCGTTTTGCCGGAGCGAGCCAGGCCGTGCATGATCGCGTGCGTGCCACCATGTACGAGCTCTACATGAGCGGCGAGGAACCGCACTGCTGCAACCATACGGCGAAACGGCTCTTTCGCGAAGGCCGCAAGGCCTTTGCCTCCATGAACCTGGCAAAGGTCGGCATGGTCTATGAGCGCGGCCGAGTGCACCTCTTTCCCTGGCGCGGGGACCGGTTCTGCCGCACCGTGGCAGCTCTGCTGCGTCTGGCAGACCTTGAGGCCAACGAGGCTGCAGGGATTATCGATGTACCCTGCAAGAGCCCGCAGGAATTCCAGACACGGCTGCGGCGCTTTCTGCGTGGCGGCAAGCCGTCCGTGCAGGCGCTGACCTGCGGCATGCAGGACAGGCTGCAGGAGAAGTTCTACCAGCTGGTGGAGCCGGAACTCTGCGACAGGGATAATGCTGCCCGCTTCTACGAGAGAGACGAAGCCTGGGACTGGCTTGTGTCCGTGAGCAGCACCCCCTGCTGGATATGCTGATGCATGCCGGGAGGAAGCTTGTGTTTCTAGTGTCTAATTAGAATAGGGTAACCTCCCGGCTTTGCCGGGGGACTCACCAAGGCTAGGCCTATGCGGCGGTAGGTGCAGGAAATAGCCGTTGGCTGAATTGCAAGCTTGTCTTGTATTAAGCCAGACGGCTATTTCCTGCGCAACGATTAGTATAGCCCATGGAGTTTGCCAAAAACTGTTGAATATGAAAAAAATACTCCCATAGGGAGCCGTCCAAAGCACCTACAGGAGTATTTTTAATGGAATACGAAAGCCTAGCACATACCAAATACATGTGTAAATACCACATAGTGTTCATCCCTAAATACAGGAGAAAAAAGCTTTTTTGTAAATCAAGAGCATATTTGGCAAATCGGTTAAAGGAGCTGGCAGCCCAAAAGAGCTGCCGCATTGAAGCAGGTGCTATCAGGCCCGACCATGTACATATGTTGATCTCTATTCCTCCAAAATATTCAGTTGCCGCCATTGTAGGTTACATCAAAGGAAAGAGCGCAATAGCAGTTGCGCGAGATTTGAATGGCCGGAAAAGAAACTTTAGCGGCGAACATTTTTGGGCACGTGGATATTTTGTGTCCACGGTAGGACTGGACGAAGATACAATCAGAAGTTACGTAGAACGCCAAATGATCGAGGACTTACGCCTAGATAAACTGGAGAAGTAGCACCGGCTGATGCTTGCCTCACGAACCTAAACCGCTTTGAGCGGTTCCCTACATCGTGACAAACCACCGGCTTTGCCGGTGGTTGCTGACTTATCAATTTAGACACTAGCTACGCTCGGCTGATCGTGCCAGACGTGTTTCCAGAGACGGGTCCACCGCAACCTTGCGGGTGAAGAGCACCTTGTCCATGCGCATGGTCCCTGGGGCTGCGCCGCGCAGGGGCCGCACATGGCGGATTTCGCAATAGGTCAGCCTGGCGGAAGGCTCGTCGCGTAGCCAGCTGCGACAGGCGGCAAGGCAGCCTGCCTCGTCCAGGGTGCGATCGGGCACGCTCTGGGCGCCGTGGCTGCGGCGGATGATGACATGGGAGCCCGGGCCGCCCTCGGCATGGACCCAGATATCGTGGGGCGAGGCAATGCGCCTGGCATCCTGATTGCCCTTCGCATTGCGGCCGCGCAGCAGCACAAAGCCGTCCGAGCTCACGAAGAGCTGCACTGTCGCCGGCAGATTTGGCACAGGTTCCTGGGAGGGCTGCTGTCTGGAACGGGCTGTTTCGGGGACGGGGCCGCCCAGCAGGCAGGCTTCCTTCTGGGCCCGCACGACCTTGAGTTCTTCTTCAAGGGCTCTTGTGCGCTCGGCCACCCGTGCCAGTCCGCGTTCGCCACGACGGGCCGTATGGAAGAAGCGCTCCATGTTTTCCCGGATGGTGTAGCGGGCATCCAGCCGCAGTTCCACTGATTCGCCTGCGGCGTTCAAAACCTGGACAGAAGGACAGCGCACTGATCCCTGCAGCTGCCAGAGGTTGGCTTGTAAAAGCAGGCCCTGCTCCCTGCGGGCACACATTCTGGTGAGCCGGTCCACGTCGTCTCTTTGCAGCTCCAGCCGCTCTTCAAGCTTGCGTTCCTTGCGTATCCATGGTTCAGCTGCACGTTTTGCCTGCTGTCTGGCCGCAGCCTGCAGGACGAGGTCCGAGCCTGCCTGCATGAAGGCCGGCAGGATGTCCTCCCGGATTTCCTCGTGCAGATCCGTGACTTCGGCTAGGGGCCAGGGAGAAATCCTGACCATGACAGGAGGCTCCCCTTCGCGCTCGGGAGTCTTCATGTAGCAGAAGAGATCGCCTGTGCCTGCTTCCAGATCTACAAGCAGGGCAGCCGCATCCTCTAGGCTGAGCTTTGCGATGGTTCTACGCAGGGCCGGACTCAGTACGGGCCAGCTGCGCCAGTTTTCAAGGGCCTCGGGCAGTTCCTGCAGACGGGGCCACACGACCTCCTCCGGAGCAGGACCTTCGTCCGGTCCAGCCAGGACAAGCTGCGGTCCTTCCTTGAGGCGCAGCACAAGCCAGACCAGACGCGTCTCTCCGTCCCCGGCAGGAAGGGCAGCAGCTGACGCTCCTTCCCGGTTTTCAGCGTTCGGGGATCCGTTCGTCCCGTCTTTGTCCTGCAGGCCCGCCTCCATGTCTCTGTCCCTGGCAAGGGTCGGCATGCTGCCGGACATGAGCAGCCACAGCTCCCTGTCCTGCCAGCGAGCCACTATGTGGCGTATGCTGTGGCCGCCCGCGTACTTTCTCAGGCGCATGACGGCGGCCGTGGGAGCCTGATTGGCGCTGAGGCGGGAAGTGGTCAGAAAGAGAAAGGGATCCTTGCGGCCGCATTTCAGGACCAGCTGCACCTTGCGCCCCAGGCTCGAGGTCCTGGAGAAGAGATCCAGGTTGAAGGTGTAGATGTCCCTGGAAGGCTCCTGTATTCTGGCCAGTCTGGCTCCGGTGAGCAGGGGAATGGCTGCCTGGGCAAAGCGGCGAAAGAGGTGGGCGTCCATGAGATTGGCCTCCTTGGGGCAGAATGCAGACAGGCCTGCCGGGCCCGTGCGCGGAGAAGCTCTGCAAAAAAGGGCACGACTGCAGACAAAGTGCAGGCATGCCCTCCTGGAAAGAAACGGTGCAGGGAGATCTGTGTGCCCTAGTTGCCGCGCTGGCTTTCAACCATTTCCTGCTTGGCCTTGCAGTTGATGCACAGACGGGTGACAGGGCGGGCTTTGAGGCGGGAGATGGCTATTTCGTCGCCACATTCTTCGCAGATGCCGTAGGTGCCATCATTGATGCGCTGCAGCGCTTCCTTGACCTTCTTGATCAGACGGCGTTCACGGTCACGGATACGCAGCGTAAAGGCCCGGTCGGATTCAGCGGTGGCGCGGTCTGCCGGATCGGCAAAGAGCTCGTTGTCGCCACTCAGCTCTTCCAAGGTAGAGTCTCCTTTCTGCTGAGCTTCAATCAGCATGTTGTTTAAAAGAGCCTTGAAGTATTCGATATCCTTTTGTTCCATACGATATAGCGCGCAAGTTCCCTGAAAACATTCGCAAAACTGGAATTTTCAGAGGAGGAACGCGCCCTCCCTTAAAAATTCATGCACACTGTCCGTGCGTCCGTCCCCTGAGGTCCGTCGGCAGGAAGGCAGTGTGTACGGTTGACATCAAAAGCCTAGAGGTCTTGTCTGCGGCAAAGGAAGAAAGGTGATTCCTTTGCCTGTAAAGACGGCTAAAGGCTGCCAGAAATGAGGCCAGGGAGCAGTCAGACCTGCTCGTTCGGTCCGATTGGATCAGGAGGACACGAAGGTCTCCTGAAAAGCAGTAGAGATTAGGGTCTTGGAGCCGCAGGTCAGGGCAGGCCTGCGCAGACAGGCAGTTTCGCAGGACAGATGAACCCGGTCGACACCTCATGGACACAGGGGCCGATCCCAACGATCCGGGGGAGGCGAGGGGCGGTACCCCGTGGCAGAGTCGCCTCTTAGCATACAAAAGAGCGGAACGCAAAAACCTGTGCATGCCTTATATTCCCGGTCCGGACAGGAGTGGACGCAATCGGAGCGGAGTTTGCTGCAACTGCGTGTCTGGACAGAGTCCGAAGTTGGCAGATTGGGCTGCAAACTGGTCCAGCAGCATGGGTGCGGCCTACGCGGGGCCCCTTCAGACAGTGATTTGCCCTCGGGGCCTGCCGGGGATAGACTGAAATCCGCCCAAGTATAGAGGGAACAGGGGATGGAAGCCTCAGGCCTTGTGTCCCGCAGATCCCTGCAAGCTCTGGACTCTGCCCCCTGAACCAGGGGCACAGCCAGGGAGACTTCATGAATGAGGGGGGAAATGTATGCCAAGCAAACCGACAGCCCGAACTGCAGCACGCAAGATGCAGCCTCGCGTCCTGCCCGAGGGGGCAACAGAACGTGCCCCAAGGGTGCTGAGTCTTCTGAAACAGCGCTATCCGCATCCGGACACCGTTCTTGTCCATGCCTCTGCCTGGCAGCTGCTGGTGGCCACGGTCCTGGCCGCACAGTGTACGGACGAGCGGGTCAACAAGGTGACGCCGGCCTTTTTCTCTCGCTGGCCCACACCGAAGGAACTGGCCTGTGCCAGCGTGGAAGAGATTGAGACGGTCATCAAGTCCACGGGCTTCTACCACAACAAGGCAAGGAATCTGCTGGCTGCGGCCAAACTGCTCATGGAGAAGTTCAACGGCGAACCGCCCAGGACCATGGCAGAGCTTGTGACCGTGCCCGGAGTGGCTCGCAAGACGGCCAACATCGTGCTCTTCGGCGGCTATGGCATCAATGAGGGCATGGCCGTGGACACCCACGTCAAGCGCATCAGCCACAGGCTGGGTCTCACCGCGCAGACGGATCCGGTCAGGGTGGAGCGGGACCTCATGGAACTGTTCGAGCGCTGCGAATGGGGCGATCTCAATCACCGCATGGTGCAGTTCGGGCGGGATGTCTGCAATGCCCGCAGTCCGCACTGTGATCTCTGCGAGATGGCCTCCTTCTGCCCGAAACTCGAACCGCCCCGGTAATCAGTGCACAACGGTGCCTAGGCTTGTGTCGCCCTGCAGGCAGCGCCTGAGGGCGGATTTCTCGGCACCGTTGAGGATCAGAGCCTTGTGGCAGCCCATGTCCAAGGCATGCAGGCAGGCATCCACCTTGGGGATCATTCCGCCCGTAATGACGCCCTGGGCCTTGAGGTCGGCAATGTCTGCCCTGGTCAAGGCGGGCAGAAGCCTCTTGTCCGCATCCAGGACGCCCGGCACGTCGCTCATGAGCACAAAGTATTCCGCCTGCAGGGCACCGGCTATGGCCCCTGCAGCCGTGTCCGCGTTGATGTTGAGCGCGCCGCCTTCCTCGTCTTCGGCAATGGGCGCCACCACGGGCAGGTAGCCTGCCTTGATGAGGCAGTTCAGAATGGCGGGATTGACATGGGTCACATCCCCGACCCTGCCAAATCTCGGGCTGCGCATTCTGGCTAGCAGGAGAGGATCTCCGTCCCGGCCGCTCAGGCCCATGCTGGGCACGCCCAGGCGGGTGAAGGCACCCACCAGCTCCTTGTTGACCTGGCCGCTGAGCACCATTTCCACGGCTTCCATGGCCGCATCGTCCGTGACCCGCAGGCCTTCTTCAAAGCGGCTGGGAATGTCCAGACGCTTGAGCAGGGAAGATATCTGTGGTCCGCCGCCGTGGATGACCACGCAGCGCCTGCCCTCTCGCGCCAGCGGGGCAAGATCCCTCGCAAAGGCGTCGCGCAGGCTAGGATCGGTCATGGTATGTCCGCCGAATTTGATGACAATATAGCTCGTTTCCATAGTGGTCTTCCGGAAAGGATAGGGTTGAGAAGAGTTGGAAAGGGGGAAAAGAAGGGCTCCTGGCATGGCGAGGGGCACCGAAACCGCGTGCAGGTACGGGGTTCTCGATGCCGGGCATGTCAGAGTCGTGTGAATATCGTGTGAGAATTGTGTGGCGGTCAGGAGCGGGGCTTTGCATCGTGCGCAGGCTCTGCCTGTGTGCTGACCCTGTCCGGATGGCTTTCAAGCCAAGCCTTCTGACGGGCTTCCCTGAGCAGCTGGCGCTCTGCCTTGCGTTCCTCCTCCCTTCTGCTTGCCAGGGCGTGCTTTTCGGCCCGGACCTCTTCCCAGTCCGGCCGGGCAAAGAAGGTCCGCTCCGTGTCCGGCCGAACACTCAGCACACTCTGCGAGGCATCCGCACGCTTGAGCCAGACGCGCACCTCAAGGACACTGTCCTGTTCCATGGCCTGGGTGACCCTGGGCGCATAGGAGACAAACTGGCTGCAGGCCCGTTCAAGCAGATCCCCGGGCCAGCGACAGCCGTCGCGCAGCAGGGCAATGGGCCCTGGATAGTCGCACAGACCGGCCAGTAGATCGTCGGCAGCGGCAAAGGCGCGCAGACGCTCATTGTCGCGGTTGTTGCGGGCCACGACCATCCAGCAGGCTGTTGTGCCCTCTTCTGCATGCCAGAGCTGGCGTCCGCAGTTGGCCAGACGAAAGTCTTCCACAGTGGGCCGTTCCCTGTACTTGCGCAGGGGCCAGTAGTGGCGGGCGTTTTCCCGTTCCGTGAGCAGACAGCCGCCGCCGGGGGAGGGAATTTCCGTGAGTCCGTAGTGTCTGGCCAGATTCAGCTGTTCCTGGCGTCCGCGACCGTGCAAATCCAGAAGCCGTTCCCTGTCCACAAGGCCCGAGAGCTCGCAGGGTGTGGGATCCAGATGCTTGGCGCACAGGGGCCTGAGCAGCAGGTCGTCCACGCCGGCCTGGTGGCGGATGAGGTTCATGATGTCCCGGCGCTGGGACATGGGCCTCTGGCCTAGGACCTCGCCCGTGGCAATGAAGGATCCGCCAAGCTCTTCCATGCGCACCTTGGCCAGGCGCAGCAGGGTGATCTTGCAGTCCACGCAGGGATTCATGACCTTGCCAAAGCCGTGTTCGGGCCAGTCTTTGACCAGCCGGACCATCTCCGGTCCTGCATCGGCAATTTCCACATCAAGGCCGTAGAGCTGCTTCCAGCGGCTGCGGGCACGGGGGGATCCGAAGAAGGGAGACACATAGTGCAGGCAGCGGATGTTCAGGCCCTGTTCCTGCAGAAGAAGGGCGGCAAGGATGCTGTCCAGGCCACCGGAAAAAAGAAGGACGCCGTCTATGGACATGGGAAAACTACTTGTCTTCTGTGGCCGCAGGCTGCGGGACAGAAAGGGAAAGAGGGACACAAGGGAGCGGACAGGAGACGGTGCGGGCAGAGGGAATCGGCCCCTGGCCGGGACAAATGGCTCCATCCTGAAAAAAAGTCTGTCTTGGCAGGCTCTTTACGGGCCTTGCCTTGCTTGCTAAGGAGTGCTAAGGTCGCTTTTTTAGTGAAATATTTTGGTTTTTGTCAAACAAAAAATCCTCACCATTACCCAAGGAGTCTCCTCCATGGCTAAAAAGCCGGTTCTATCACCAGAACAAGCCAAAAGTAATGCCCTTGAGACTGCACTGACGACCATTGAGAGAAAGTTTGGCAAGGGATCTGTCATGCGCCTGTCCGATACGGCGGTGGCCAGTATTCCCGTGATCCCCACAGGATCCATCGGCCTGGATCTTGCCCTTGGCGTCGGTGGCATCCCCAGAGGACGCATAACCGAAATCTTCGGCCCGGAGTCCTCGGGCAAGACGACCCTGACCCTGCACATCATAGCCGAATGCCAGAAGCGGGGCGGCACCTGCGCCTTCATAGACGCCGAGCATGCCCTGGACGTGAGCTATGCCAAGGCCCTGGGCGTGAATACCGACGAACTGCTGGTCAGCCAGCCGGACTACGGCGAACAGGCCCTGCAGATTGCCGACATGCTGGTGCGTTCTGCAGCCGTGGAACTCGTGGTCATTGACTCCGTGGCAGCCCTGGTGCCCCAGTCCGAACTCAACGGCGAGATGGGCAACATGCAGGTCGGCGGCCATGCCCGTCTTATGTCCCATGCCCTGCGCAGGCTGACGGGTACCATTCACAGGTCCAATACCGCAGTGATCTTCATCAACCAGATTCGCATGAAGATTGGCAGCATGGGCTATGGCAGTCCCGAAACGACCACCGGCGGCAATGCCCTCAAGTTCTATTCCTCCGTGCGCATCGACATCCGCAAGTCGATGACCATCAAGGACTCCAAGGAAAATCCCATCGGCTCCCAGACCAAGGTCAAGGTGGTCAAGAACAAGGTGGCTCCGCCCTTCAGGACGGCGACCTTCGACATCATGTACGGCCAGGGCATTTCCCGCACGGGCGAGCTCATAGAGCTCGGCGTGGACGGCAACATCATTGACAAGAGCGGTTCATGGTTTGCCTACAAGGGCGAAAAGCTCGGCCAGGGCAAGGAACGCGTCCGCGAGCTCCTCAATGAGGATGCAGAGCTGCGTACGCAGATCGAGGCGGATGTGCGCCAGTTCCTGGGCATGCCCTCCATTGACGAGGCCGAAGCCAATACCATAGCCCCCATGGGCGAGCCCCAGCCCCTGGAAGTTGAAACCCGGCAGGAAAGCACGACAAATGCCTTTGCTTCCGCCGAAGGCTCCCAGGAGTATCCCGACAGCTATGACGAGTAGCCGCCCGTAGCGTGCAGTCCATCTGCTGCACACGCGCTCTTTTTCACTGGAACCCAAACGTACAGGCAGCGCAGGAAATGCTTGCGCTGCCTGAATTGTCCTTATTCTCTCAGCAGGATGCTCCCTTCTTCCAGACTGTGATGGAATGCGTCCTGTGTCAGGAGTCCCCATGCTCACGCCTCAAAAAATACGACGTCGCTATCTTGCCTTCTTCAAAAAGCACGGCCATGAAGTTGTGCCTTCAGGTCCGCTGATTCCGCCCAATGATCCGAGCCTGCTCTTTACCAATGCCGGCATGGTGCAGTTCAAGAAGTGCTTCACCGGCGAGGAAAACCGCGGCTATACACGGGCCACGACGGCACAGAAGTGCCTGCGAGTCTCGGGCAAGCACAATGACCTGGAAAATGTGGGCCGCACTGCCCGCCATCACACCTTCTTCGAGATGCTCGGCAACTTTTCCTTCGGAGACTACTTCAAGAAGGAAGCCATTGCCTGGGCCTGGGAGTTCTGCACCAAGGAACTCGAACTGCCGGCAGACAAACTGTGGGTCACAGTCTACCGTGATGACGACGAGGCGGCGGCCATCTGGAAGGAAGTGGCTCATCTGCCCGAAGAGCGCATAGTGCGCATGGGCGAGAAGGACAACTTCTGGAGCATGGGAGACACGGGCCCCTGTGGTCCGTGTTCGGAAATCTACATTGACCAGGGCGAGGACATGTCCTGTGGTCCGGACTGCGGCATCGGCAAGTGCGACTGCGACCGCTTCCTGGAAATCTGGAACCTCGTGTTCACGCAGTTCGAGCAGCACGAAGACGGCAGCCGCACCCCGCTGGCAGCTCCCAACATCGATACCGGCATGGGCCTTGAGCGCATTGCCGCCGTCTGTCAGGGCAAGAAGTCCAACTACGATTCCGATCTCTTTCAGGGCATCATACAGTACGCCGCAGAGCTGGCCCATGTGACCTATTCCTTCAGCGAACCGGACACCAATGATGTGGATACGGCCCTGAGGGTCATAGCCGACCATATTCGTGCGGCAGCCTTCCTCATTGCCGGCGGCACCCTGCCGTCCAACGAAAGCCGTGGTTACGTGCTGCGCCGTCTGCTGCGCCGTGCTCTGCGCTTTGCCAATCTCATCGGCGTGCACGATCCCTTCCTGTACAAGCTGGTGAGCAAGGTCGTGGAATGCATGGGCGACGACTACCCCGAGCTGAAAGAGCATGCCGACTTCATTGCCCGCGTGATCCTGCAGGAGGAAAAGCGTTTCTCCCTGACCCTGGACAAGGGCCTGCGCCTGCTTGAAGGCGAAATGGAGTCCCTGGAAAAGGCCGGCAGCAAGGTCATTTCCGGCGAGGTCTGCTTCCTGCTCTCCGACACCTACGGCTTCCCCCTGGACATCATTTCCGACGTGGCCGAAAAGCAGGGCTTTGGAGTGGATACGGCCGGCTTTGCCAGACTCATGGCCGAACAGCGCCAGAGAGCCAAGGAAAGCCAGAAGAAGGTGGGCCTGCTCGGACAGGGCGCGGACAAGGGCCACGCTGTCTTTGTTTCCATGGCCGAGGACGGCATAGAAAGCGTCTTTGTGGGCTACGAGACCCTGGAAGTCAACGGCCGGGTCATTGCCCTGCTCGATGAGGAAGGCGTGGCCGTGCAGAGCCTTGCTGCCGGCGAAAAGGGATACTGCGTGACCAATGCCACCCCCTTCTACGGCGAATCCGGCGGCCAGGTGGGCGATACGGGCGTCATGCGCGACGAGGGCATGCAGGCGCGGGTCACGGCCACCATCAAGCCCCATCCGGCCCTCATGGTGCATGTGGTCAGCGTGGAAGAAGGCACCCTCTCCATGGACCGCGAGGTGACCCTGAGCGTGGATGCCGAACGCCGCAAGGCCATTGCCCGCAACCATACGGCAACCCACCTTCTGCATGCGGCCTTGCGCAAGATCCTGGGCACCCATGTGCATCAGTCCGGTTCCATGGTGGCCCCCGACCGCCTGCGCTTTGACTTCAGCCATATTGCGGCCATGACGCCTGAGGAAGTGCAGGCCGTGGAACAGGAAGTCAACGAGGCCATCCTTGCCAACTGGTCCGTGACCACGCAGCTCATGGGGCATGACGAGGCTGTGGCCTCCGGTGCCATGGCTCTCTTTGACGAAAAGTACGGCGACACCGTGCGGGTGCTCTCCATTGGCAGCGCTGATCACGAGGTTTCCAGAGAGCTGTGCGGCGGCACCCACCTGCATCAGACCGGCGAGGCCGGGCAGTTCCTCATCCTTTCCGAGAGCGGTGTGGCCGCAGGCGTGCGCCGCATCGAAGCCGTGACCGGCCTTGCAGCCCTTGAGCATGTGCGTGCCCAGCGCAGCGTGCTGGCACACCTCTCCCACACACTCAAGGCCAGGCCCGAACAGCTGGAAGAGCGGGTGGAAGCCCTGCAGGCCAGGGTGCGCAAGCTGGAAAAGGCCAGCACCAAGGCTGCAGCTGCAGCCCTCTCTGCCGCAGACCTTGTGGCCGGCGCAGAGGAGGTGAACGGCGTGCAGCTTGTGAGCGCGAAGCTCGACAACGTCAATGTGAAGGCCCTGCGCTCCCTCATGGACGACATCCGCTCCAGGGTGACCAAGCCCACCGTGGCAGCCCTCTTCGGAGTCGAGGACGGCAAGGTCTCCATCATTGTCTTTGTGTCCAAGGATTTGCAGGACAGGGTGAAGGCGCCGGATCTTGTGCGCGAAATTTCGCCGCTGTGTGGCGGCAAGGGTGGCGGCGGACGCCCTGATCTGGCCCAGGCCGGCGGCACCGACGCCAACGGTGTGACAAATGCCATAGCCAGGCTGAAGGAAGTTCTGGCATAACTCAAGGCTTGCCAGGTTCTGTCCTGCTCATGGGCAGAACCTGGCAAAAACATGTCTGCCCCGGGCAGACAGGGGCGGAACGGCGATATCCGCACCAAAAGATACAAAAAGACAGGAGGTGCCGAGCCTGTGCAGACAGGTGCGGCAGCACTATACATGATAGGTATTTCCAAACTGTACTGTGGTCAGGTCGAAGAGTCCGATGTCCTGCGTTACGGACGTCAGTCCGGGCAGCTGCCCTCCCATCTTCTGCAGTTCTCCAAGGACAAGAAGCCGGTTATTGTCTGGAACATGACCAAGCGCTGCAACCTGCGCTGCGTGCACTGCTACGCCCAGGCCGTCAGTCTGGATGGCAAGGACGACATTTCTACGGAACAGGCCAAGACCATGATTGACGATCTGGCGGCCTTCGGCTGTCCGGTCATGCTCTTTTCCGGTGGCGAGCCCCTGGTTCGCGAGGATCTCGTCGAACTGGCCCAGCATGCCAGAAACAGGGGCATGCGCGCCGTCATCTCCACCAACGGCACGCTCATTACCAAGAGCAAGGCCAAGGAACTGCGCGAAGTGGGCCTCTCCTACGTGGGCATCTCCCTGGACGGCATGGAAGAGGTGCACGATCACTTTCGCGGCGTGAAGGGCGCCTTCCGCAAGGCCCTGCAGGGCATGGAAAACTGCAAGGAAGAAGGCCTGAAGGTCGGTCTGCGATTTACCATCAACAAGAGCAACGTGAGCGAAATTCCCGGCATCTTCCAGCTTTTGCGCGATCTGGACGTGCCCAGAGCCTGTTTCTATCATCTTGTGTATTCCGGACGCGGATCGGCCTTGATCAAGGAAGACCTGGATCATGCCGAAGCCAGGGCCTGTGTGGATCTCATCATCGACGAAACTAGACGCTGCTTTGACGAGGGCAAGCCCAAGGAAATCCTCACTGTGGACAACCATGCCGACGGTCCCTACCTGTGGATGCGCCTGCAGCGCGAGGATCCCAAGCGTGCCGAGGAAGTCTTCAGGCTTCTGCAGTACAACGAGGGCAACAATTCCGGCCGCGGCATAGGCTGTATTTCCTGGGACGGCAAGGTGCACGCTGATCAGTTCTGGCGCCAGCATGTGTTCGGCAATGTGCTTGAACGTCCCTTCTCCCAGATCTGGGACGATCCGCAGATTGAGCTTCTGCACAAGCTCAAGGACAAGAAGGCCTACGTGGGCGGCCGCTGCAAGAAGTGCCGCTTCCTCAACATCTGTGGCGGCAACTTCCGTGCCAGAGCAGAGGCCTACTATGGTGACGAGTGGGCTCAGGACCCCGCCTGTTATCTGACGGACGAGGAAATTGGTCTCTAGAATTCTCTCAGGGATGGAATTCCTGAAAGGTACAGCATGGCCCTTTCGGGCCATGTCAAAAGGAGTCTTCCAATGGTTGAGTATTATCGTGGCCGCCGTCTGCGCCAGAGTGAAGAGATGCGTCTGTTGTTCAGCGAGACAGATCCCCTGCTCAGGGAAAATCTTATCATGCCCTATTTTGTGGTGGAGACAGACGATCAGTCCTTCGAGAAGGAAATCGGAGCCATGCCCGGCCAGTACCAGCTTTCCCTGCACAAGCTCGAGGAGCGTGTGGCAAAGGCCGTGGACAACGGACTGCATTCCGTCATTCTCTTCGGCGTTCCGGCCGTGAAGGACGAGCAGGCAAGCCAGGCCTATGCCGAAAACGGGATTATCCAGGAGGCCGTGCGCCTTCTGAAAAATCGTTTCCCAAAGCTCTTCATCATCACCGATGTCTGTCTGTGCGAGTACATGAGCCACGGACACTGCGGTGTGCTGGCCCCCAATGGCGTTATCCTCAATGATCCCAGTCTGGACATTCTGGCCCGCACGGCCGTGAGTCATGCCAGGGCCGGTGCCGACATGGTGGCCCCCTCGGACATGATGGACGGACGCGTGGCCGCCATCCGCACGGCCCTTGACGAGGCCGGCCTTGTCATGACCCCGGTCATGTCCTATGCCGCCAAGTACGCCTCTGCCTATTACGGCCCCTTCCGCGATGCGGCCGAGTCTGCGCCTGCCTGCGGGGACCGCAAGACCTACCAGATGAACCCTGCCAACAGCAAGGAAGCCTTGCGCGAGGTTTTTGCCGACCTTGACGAGGGTGCTGATGCCATCATCGTCAAGCCTGCAGGCCCCTATGGCGACATCCTGCGCATGGTCTGCGAAAACGTGGACGTGCATGTGTGCGCCTATCAGGTCAGCGGAGAATACTCGCTCATTCGTGCCGCCGGCATTAATGGCTGGATCGACGAGGAGCGCGTCATGATAGAATCCCTGCTGGGCCTCAAGCGTGCCGGCGCCAACAGCATCATCACCTATTTCACCGAAACCATCCTGGCCAGGGGGCTGGCCCGATGAGTGATCTGACAGCGTGTACCATGGCCCACATGGACTGCCAGGCAGACCTCGGGGGCACGGCGCCTCATGGACCTGCCGGGCACCCCGGTGGTCATCCGGGCGGCCATCCCGGTGGCGCCAAGGGACATCCCGGTGGTCATCCCGGGGGCATGCCCATGGTGCTGGAGGACGGAACGCCTGCCTGCCGACTCATAGCCTGGGAAGTGACCCGTTCCTGCAACTTGGCCTGCAAGCACTGCCGGGCAGAGGCCCACATGGAACCCTATCCCGGGGAACTGAGCCACGAGGAGGCCATGGCCCTCATCGAGACCTTCCCCAAGGTCGGACGGCCCATCATCATCTTCACGGGCGGCGATCCCATGATGCGCCCAGACGTGTACGAGCTTGTGCGCAGTGCCCATGACAAGGGGCTGGTCTGTGCCTTCTCTCCCAACGGCACGCTCATCACGCGGGAAAATGCCCGGCTCATCCGCGACTCCGGCGTCAACCGCTGCTCCATCTCCATAGACGGAGCCGATGCGGCCAGCCACGACAGTTTCCGCGGCGTGCCCGGAGCCTTCGAGGCCTCGCTGCGGGGCATGCGCTACCTCACTGAAGCCGGCGTGCCCTTCCAGATCAATACCACGGTCACCAAGAGCAATCTCGCAAGCTTCAAGAAGATCTTTGAGCTCTGCGAGCATCTCGGAGCCGTGGCCTGGCACATTTTCCTGCTCGTGCCCACGGGACGCGGTGCCGAACTTTCCGATCAGGTCATTACGGCCGAGGAATACGAGGAAGTTCTGCGCTGGTTTTACCACTTCCGCAAGACCACCAAGATGCACCTCAAGGCCACCTGTGCGCCCCATTACTACCGCATCATGCGGCAGATGGCCCGCGAGGAGGGCCTGAGTGTGGATGCCGAAAACTTCGGCATGGACGCCCATACCCGCGGCTGTCTTGGCGGTACGGGCTTCTGCTTCATCAGTCACACAGGCCAGGTACAGCCCTGCGGCTACCTGGAACTGGACTGCGGCAATGTCCGTACCACGCCCTTCCCGGAGATCTGGCGCAACAGCAGCTACTTCAGGCAGTTCCGTGATCAGAAGTGCTATGAAGGCAAGTGCGGCGTCTGTGAATACCACAAGGTCTGTGGCGGCTGCAGGGCACGTGCCTACAGCATGACCGGCAATTACATGGGCGAAGAGCCCCTGTGCACCTATATCCCGGCCAGACTGCGCAGGAATGCCTGACAGGCCGCGCACAGCCAGGAAGACACGAAGGAGTAGCCATGCACGAGATGGACGCCACCGACAGGGCCCTGCTGGACATCATTCAGTCCAACTTTCCCCTGGTTCCAAGACCCTATGCCGAACTCGGCGCAGCCCTCGGTATTCCTGAAGAGGAGGCCCTGGACAGGGTCCGCAAGCTACGGGACATGAAGATAATCCGCCGGATGGGCGCCAATTTCCAGTCAAAGAAACTGGGCTGGGTGTCCACCCTGTGTGCGGCCAAGGTGCCCGAGGACCGCAAGGATCTCTTCACAAGCCTTGTCAATGCCGAGCCTGGCGTGACCCACAATTACGAACGGGAAAACGCCTACAATATCTGGTTTACCTTCATAGGGCCTTCCAGAGAGTACATTCAGGAACATCTTGACGCCATCGCGGCCAGGACCGGGGTTCCCATCCTCAATCTGCCCGCGACGAAACTCTTTAAGATCAAGGTGAACTTCAAGCTTGGTGAAAACGAGAGCTGATCACAATCGCACAGGAGTCGTTCCTGAAGCCCTGCATCTGCTGCAGGCCCCAGGGGCATGACACCAACCAAACGACAAGGACCAGAGAGGCTTTTCTTTCTGGTCCTTGTTTTTTCTGGGCGCGGGACATGTGAGCCTGTTTTCAGGGGCATGCCAGCACAACAAAAGAAAACTGGCCCCCATGATTCGACAGGGCGGTGCCGGAGAAGCTTCACCTGCGGGACAGGCTGGCCTCTTCCGGCGCATCCCTGGTTGCGGCAGGAGCTGGCAGCAGGCCGTGCCGTCTGACAGCTGAAGGTGCAGGAGCAAAAAAATCGCTCTCTGCCTAAGGCCATGACAGAGAGCGGTACGGAGGTTTAGTGGGAAGAAAGAAAACAGATATAAAAAAATATTGAGTGTCTATCTTGTTGCATTTCTGTGTTTTTTACCAAAAAGAGGCGGCCCGGAACAAAATTTTTTCAAAATTTTGCTTGCCAAGGGTGCCGGAAAAGTATAGAAGCTTCTTCGTTGCTTCACGAAGTGCCGGGGTAGCTCAGTAGGTAGAGCGAGGGACTGAAAATCCCTGTGTCAGCAGTTCGACTCTGTTCCCCGGCACCATTTTTTTATCAAAAGAAGTTTGCAAAGTCCGTTTGTCCAAAGAAAAGACAAGCGGACTTTTTGTTTACGAGGGCCAAGAGACAGAAAAGATGTCTCCAGCGGCGGCACATGTGAGACACAGGAGCAGGGACCACGCTGCAGGGGAAAGACTGAGCGCCAGATGCCTGCAGGAACGTGCAGAGCAAAAGGGCAGCCCCTGCAAGAAAAGCAGAGACTGCCTGAAAAGGAACGTTTGGGACACGGATTCTTGTGTCGGTTTGCTCAGTAGCCGCGCATCTTCAGCAGGGAATCGAGGGCATCGATTTCTGCCGCATAGTTGATGTTGTCATTGCGGGCCATGCCGTTTTTCTCTTCGGCAAAGGCCCTGGCCAGGCGCTCGAGAACTTCGGCCGTGCGCTCTCTCGGCAGGGATGGGTTCACGGTCTGCATGCGCAGGTACTCATCCACAATGTGGCCTATCTTGGGCAGATAGCGGCCAAGAAAGGCCATGCCACTGCGTCTGTCTTCCGGGTCCTCGCGCATGCTCTGCAGCATGTCGAGGGACAGGGAGGCGATGCGGCTCAAAGGGGTGGCAAGATCTGGAGGAAGCAGCTTGCGCTGCTCTAAGAGGCGGGCGGCAAGGCCTGCCAGTTCCTGCATGCGATCTTCCTGGGGCGAGGAGGGCTTTTGTGCGCCTGCAGCCTTCTGGGCCGCCACAAGCTTGGTGAGCAGGGCCACAAGAGCCTGCAGTTCCTCAAGGATGGAACCTGCGGCTGCAGGAGTCCTGCTGCCCAGATGCTGCCACTGGGCGGACTTAAAAAGCGTGCCGAGCGGTCGTGCGCTTCTCTTGCGCAGTTCCTGTTCCAGGCGGTCCGTGACCGCGTTGATGCGGTCAATGAGCTCCTCGGAGAGGGCATTGCTCACGGCCAGATATTCGCACTGCGAAAGCAGAAAGGATGTTGTGCTCTGTTCTTCCTGCGTGAGATTCCTGTTTTGCACGATTTGGCGCAGGCGCACGAGAAGCGCTGCCAGAAGCTGGCGGTGCAGGCTTGCGTGGTTGCTGCGTACATAGAGCCTGTAGGCAGCAAGGCCTGCCAGGGCGAGGACGGGGAAGGAGACCAGCGGCATGGCGGGCAGAGACCAGAGACTGGCCGTGGAAAAGTAGGCAAAGAGTCCCAGGATGAGCACGGGAGCTGCGGTCCAGTCCCAGCCAATGTTGCCCCTGGCTATGAGCAGGCGCACGGTCCAGGTCTGCAGGCCGGCCCAGAAGATCATGAGCGGCCAGGGCATGCCCAGCACGAGCAGGGCAATCCCTTGGGCGCATCCCGCGAGCACGGGCAGCCACCAGTAGGGATTGGAGACAGCGCCATAAGGGATGAGGCAGATGATGCCGCCATAGATGGAGAGCTTCAGAAGGATTTCGGAGAACATCCAGGTGCCGAAGGTCACGTCGATGAGCAGGACGGCAGCCACCAGGGCCACGATGTGCAGCACCAGGCGCTTGAGGACGATGCTCACGGTGCCAAGGACGGAACCGACAATTCTGTCGAGCAGAGGCTCGTTTTGGGGGGTAGGGCTTGCCATGGGGCGTTACCTGTTTGCCACGTGCTGGCCAGCCACGGTCTGTTCCACCTTCTGCTGGGCCAGGCTTGTGAGCTGCTTCTTCAGATCCTCTTCCATGTGGATGAGTTCCTGCTCCACATCCCTGCGGCGCTGGCGGCCCTGCTGGGCAATGCTCAGGGTCTCGGCAATGGTCGCAAGGAGCCGTGAGTGCACATCGCGCAGGGTTTCCACATCGACAATGGAGCGCTCCACTTCCCTGGCAGCGGATGTGGTAGAGGCCTGCAGCATTTCGGCATTCTTGCTCAGCAGGGCATTGGTCGTGTCCGCCACTTCCTTCTGCAACTGGGCCGCCTTGTGCTGGCCGTGGATGGAGAGGGCCAGGACCATCTGATTCTTCCAGATGGGAATGGTGGCCAGAATGCTCGTCTGTATCTTTTCGGCCAGGGTCTGATCGTTGTTCTGGATCATGCGGATCTGCGGTGCAGTCTGCAGGGTGATGGTACGCGAAAGCTTGAGATCGTGCAGGCGGCGCTCGAAGCGGTTCAGGCGCTCGGCAAAGTCGTGCACCTTCTGGGCATCCAGGGCGCTGCCGCTCTGGCGGGCCGCTTCCTCCAGGGCCGGCAGTTCCTTTGTCCTGGCCTCCTGCAGGCGGCGTTCGCCGGCCACGATGGCGGCCGTCAGATCCTCGTAGAAATTCTTGTTGTAGGTGTAGAGCTGCTCCAGGACCTGAATGTCCTTGAGAAGGCCGAACATGGCGGATTCAAGCTTGTCGGAAATGGCTTCCACCTGGTCGAGCAGGGTGTCGAAACGGGCCAGGGTGCGCTCCATGGAATTGAAGAGACTGCCAATGAGGGGGATGGACGAGAGCAAGCTCTTTTCCGGCTTGGCAATCTGGGTGACGTCGATATCCTTGACCTTGCCCATGAGTTCCTCAAGGGAAGCACCCACGGGGCCTGCGTCCTTCACACGCACATTGGCGAGCAGGGAGTCGGCAAACTTGGCAATCTCGTTCATGGTCTTGGAGCCATAGCTGATGGTCAGCGTGGGATCGTCAAAGTTGATGGCAGAGGCAATGGCCGTGACTTTTTGCTCGGAAGGCGCTGCATCAGGCATGGGGGCGTCTGCGAGCGTGGTGGAAGGAGTGGAGATGATATCTGCGGGCATGGTCATATGCTCCTCATGTGGTGCAGCAGGAATGTGTAAGGGGATCTGCACAGGGTGTACAGGATGACTCTGGGTGTCCAGGACTTGGTGCCTCGAGGTCGGTTCAGGGAACCAGACAGGACTTGGATCGGGGCAGGATCGGTCCGGGACTTTTTGCCAGAGTAGGCGATTTCCCGTTCCATTTCAAAGGATTGTTTGCCGTCTCTGTCGGCAGGATCCTGCAAGGGAACCTTGGGCTGCAGGCACATTTGACAGTCCCTGGACGCACTGCCGAAGACTTTTCTCAAGGAGGCCCAGCCTCTGACAGGCCATGACGGTTCACTGCAGCTGCCACTCTTCAAGGCCTATCTGCTCCTGGCGCATCTTGGGCATCCCCTGGGACAGGCCTTTCTGGACAGTCAGGATCGTCTTGCAAGAGTCCTGCAGGCCAGAAACAACTCCCTGCTTGCCCACGGCTTTGAACCTGTCAGTGCTGCCACGTGTAGGGAACTGCGCACGCTTGTTTTTGCCTTCTTGCAGATTGAGGTAGAGCAGCTTGTGCGTTTCCCAAGGCTTGAGGGGGCAGTGCTTGTGCAGAAGCTGGAAAGTCTAGGACAAAGCTCAGAACAACTCCACGAATAACGTGAAATAACAAGGCCCCGCTCGGCGAACGAGCGGGGCCTTGTTGCACGGCAGTCTGCCGTGACTGAGCAAAAACATGCAGCTTCTAGAGCTGATTCCAGAGGGTGCGGCACATGGGGATGAGTTCCCTGTCCGCAGCCACGATGTCCAGGGGCAGCAATCCCAGGGCCATGACGTCAAGGTCAGGCACAGGGGAGATGGCACGCATGTCCAGGCCCACACAGTAGGTCTTGCACTCGGAGCACCAGGCTACATGTTCAGACTGGTTGCTGGTGGCATAGAAGATGTTCATGACGCCCTTCTTGTCCGAGCCGCAGGCCGGGCAGACGGCTCTGCGATACTTCCAGTCCGCACCGCACATCCCGCAGTGCAGATACTTCCTGCCGCCGCCCTTGAGCAGGTAGGGATTGTGGTCGTCTTCAACCGGCTGCCCTAGCCATTCCATGGCAGGAAGCCTGCCGCAGACGGGACAGTGTCCTTGTGTCCACAGGGTCCAGGGATCCTTTTCCCCTGCGGCAATATTGGCCGTGAAGGCCTTGAGCACGGTGGAGAGGAGAAATTCGCAGACAAAGGTGATGCTGGCCCGCTCCTCCTCCGTGCCCTCGACAAGCGCTGCCATCCTTTCATCGTCCATGTCCAGAAGGGCCCGCAGAAAGTTATTGCTGAAGGCCTTGTCCTGCTCCTTCTCAAGGAAGGCAGTCACGGCATCAAACCTTGGCAGGAGCTGGGAATTGTCTGCAAAGTGCTGAAGCAGAGCGGCAGAACATTCCTTTGCAAAGGGCCACAGGGGAGCAAGGTCGCCGCCGGTGAGAAGACTCACACCCTGGGAAAAACGCTGTGGGTCCCTGGCAGGAAGATCCAGCTTGTGCATGGCAAACTGTTCCTGCAGTCGATCCACTTCCTGCCTCTGGGCAAGCCATATGGGCTCAAAGGCATCAATAAGTCCCTTGAGAACAGGTTTTTCTTCCCGCAGACGGGCAATGGTCTGAGCAGTGCGCTCGCTTGCCTTGGACATGTGTGCCCCCTTGAAAGAACTGAGAAAAAGAGTCAGCGTGGAGTATGTGTAATAAATGTATTTTAATACAATTTATGTATTATTGTATTAAATGTATTGTAAGATGAGACAACATCACAATGCTTGCCACATTTTGTCTACCATAAATGTACAGAAGAAAAAAGGGGCCCTGTTTCCGCATGGAGGGGCCCCTGTCTGATCTGTCATGGACGCAACGTCGCCAGAAAAAACGTTCTAGTGTCTAATTATAAAAATCTATCCTGCTATATAAGTCCAAAATACAATGATTTTTAACCGGTAGCAGTATGTGAACTAATAAAATTAAGCACTAGAAGGTTGCGTATTCGTAGTAATGTTCCTTTTCCTCGGCAAGCAGATAGATGACATTGACATCTTGGGGATCGGCAAGGAAGGCCTTGGGGAAGGTCTTTTTGACCTTGGCCAGGCGCTTCTGGGCAAGCTCCAGCATTTCGGAGCGTTCACCGAAGGCCATGGCGCCGGTGGGACAGGTCTTGACGCAGATGGGCACCATGCCGGCCTGCAGCCTGTCGATGCAATAGTCGCACTTGGTGAGCTTGCCGGTTTTGTCGTCCCTGCGGGGGATGTTGTACGGGCAGACCTGACGGATGGCCTCGCAGTCTTCGGCGCTCAGGGAAGCCGTGCGATCCGTGAAGAGCACGGCACCTGTCTTGGCGTCCTGGATGATGGCTCCCTCAAGCACCATGTCGGCCACGTCCTTGCAGGGAGGAACGAGGCAGTGACGGCACTGTTCGGGGAAGAAGTTCCAGTGAACGACCTTGTTCTCATCGAGATGTTCGCGGAAGCGGACAATCTTGAGATTGTAGGGGTTCAGGTCCGGGGGGTTCTGATGGGTACCTGTCTGCTTGGTCTGATTTGCCGGAAGGTTGTGCCACTCTTTGCAAGCGATTTGACAGCCCCGACATGCAGTACACCTTGTTGTATCAATAAGAATGCTCTTGGGCATAGCTGCTCCTTTTCGGGGAGCTCCTGGAAGCGGACTTCCAGGAGCCCTTCAATTTAGCCAATTTCGGTCAGTTTATCGAGCTTGCGCAGATTCACAAGGCAGGCCTTGCATTCCTGAATGGTCGTATTGGGATCATAGGCACCGATTGTGAGTCTGTTGGTGGCATCGCCGCACTTGGGGGTCATCCAGCCAAAGGCAAAGGGCATGCCCACAAGGTGGACGGTCTTGCCCATGATAGTGAACGGACGCAGACGCACCGTTACCATGGCAATGGCTTCGCAGGAGCCTCTGGCGCTTTCCAGCAGGACACCGTCGCCGTTCTTGATACCCTTTTCCTTGGCCAGTTCGTGGCTCATTTCCACGTAGAGCTGCGGCTCGGCTTCCAGCAGGTTCGGCGTGTTGCGGGTTTCGCCGCCGCCACACCAGTGTTCGGTCATGCTGTAGGTCGTGAGCACGATGGGGTACTTCGGATCGGCTGGCTCGGCCACCTTCTTCATGTCCTCCTCAAAGAACTTGTACACAGGGCTGCACAGCTGCTTGGAGAAGGGATGGCTCTTGAGCGGTGTTTCCACAGGCTCGTAGTGTTCGGGGAAGGGACCGTCGGCACGGCCGGGGCCAAAGAGCTGGGCCACGCCGTCCGCGTGCATGATGAAGGGCAGCTTGCCGCCCTTTTCGGCCAGCGGCGGCCAGGGGCCGTCCGGCACGTCGCCGTCCCAGGACTTGCCGTTCCAGACGATGACGGGCAGGCTGGGATTCCAAGGCTTGCCGTGTTCGTCCACAGAGGCACGGTTGTACAGGATGCGCCTGTTGACCGGCCAGCACCAGGACCAGTTCGGGTAGATGCCCAAACGGGCCTGCAGAGGCGTCTGCTTCGGATTGCGGCGCTTGGACTTGTTGCCTTCTTCCTCGGTGTAGCTTGCCGTGTAGAGCCAGTTCAGGGAAGAAGTGGAACCATCGGCCTGCAGGTTGCCAAAGGCGGGCACGAGCTCGCCACGATGGTAGACCTTGTTGCCAACCTTGACATCAGACCAGAAGTAGCCGTTGATGCGCTTGGTCCAGTCTTCGGCCTTGTACTGTTCGGGCCAGATCATGTTGAGCACAGGTTCGGGGAAGACACCGCCTTCCTTCCTGTACAGCTCGCGGACCTTGTTCATCAGGGGCACCAGCATGTTGCCGAAGTCGCGGGCTTCACCTTGCGGCTCAATGGCCTTGTCGAACCACTGCAGCCAGCGACCGCTGTTGCTGATGGTGCCTTCCTTTTCGATACGATGGGCAGAGGGCAGCAGGAAGACTTCGGTCTTGATCTTCTTGGGATCCACACCGGGCCTGTGCCAGTTGTCCGAGGTCTCGGAGTTGTGAATTTCGCCGCAGACAAGCCAGTCCAGATGGTCAAGGGACTCACGGACCTTGTTGACATTGGCAAAGCTTTGACAGGGGTTGACACCGAAGACAAAGCCGCCGCGCATGCGGTCATGCAGGGCATTGTCGATGACAGAGTAGTAGGAGGTATCGGCAAAGGTATCCAGTTTCGGCAGCCACTGGTAGCCGAACTCGTTGTCCTTTGTGGCGGCATCGCCAAACCATGCCTTGAGGAGGCTGACCATGTACTTGGGCGTATTGGCCTTCCAGTTCGCACTTTCGGGGAACTTCGTGGTCGGCGTGTTGGCCTTGAGGTACTGATCCAGGGTCTGCCACTGGGCTCTGGGCATGGACATGTAGCCGGGAATGCTGTCGTAGAGCAGGGCATGGTCGGTGGAACCCTGCACATTGGGCTCGCCGCGCAGGGCGTTGATGCCGCCGCCGGCAACACCGATGTTGCCCAGGAGCAGCTGAATCATGGCCGAGGTGCGGATGATCTGCACGCCGGTGGTATGCTGCGTCCAGCCGATGGCATAGAGGATGGTGCCGGCCCGGTTGGGCTTGCCCGTGGCACAGAAGATGTCGTAGACGCGCACCAGATCCTGTTCGGAGATACCGGTGACTTCGGAAACGGTCTTCAGTGTGTAGCGTGAATAGTGTTCCTTGAGCAGATTGAAGACGCAGCGCGGATTCTTCCATTCCTTGTCAACGACAATGGATCCGTCCGCATTCTTCTCGAAGGCCCAGGTCTTGGCGTCATAGCGTCTGTTCTTGGTGTCCAGGCCGCTGAAGACTCCGTCCTTGAAGTAGTAGTCCTTGCCGACAACAAAACTCGCATTGGTGTACAGGCGGACGTAGTCCTCCTGATAGAGCTTCTTGTCGAGGATGTACCGGATCATGCCACCCAGGAAGGCAATGTCCGAGCCGGAACGAATCGGCACATGGAAATCGCAGCGGGCGGAGGTACGGGAGAACTTGGGATCTATGTGGATGAGCGTAGCACCGTTGTCCTTGGCGGCCAGCACCCACTTGAAGGAAACAGGATGATGTTCGGCAGCGTTGCTGCCGATGATGAGAACGCAATTGGAATTCTTGATATCAATCCAGTGGTTTGTCATTGCACCACGACCGAACGACTCTGCCAGAGCCGGTACAGTGGGGCTGTGTCAGACACGGGCCTGGTGGTCAATACAGACCATGCCCAGGCTTTTGACGGCTGAATTGATGACGGTGCACTCTTCGTTGGAGGCATGGGAGGTACCCATCCAGAAAAGCGATTCCAGACGGTTGACCGTCTGGCCCTGCTTGTTCTTCTGCTTGAAGTCCGCATCGCGTGCGTCCTTGATGCGGCGGGCAATCTGGTCCAGTGTCCAATCCCAGCTCTTTTCCTCCCATTTGTCGCTGTAGGGAGCGCGGTACATGGGCTTGAGAACACGGCCATGTGTATGTGTGTACATGCTGTGCAGGGCGGCGCCCTTGGCACACAGGGATCCTTCGTTGACGGGATAGTCCGGATCGCCTTCAGTGGAGATGAGCTTGCCATCCCTGACATAGGCAATAACCTGACAGCAGACAGCACAGAAAGGACAGACGCTGATGACTTCCTTGGCGCCCTCAATCTTGAGGGTCTTGGCATAGGCCTTCACGTCCTTCAGGTCGAAACCCATGAGGGACAGGGTCAGCACGCCAGCGCTCAGCCCTTTGAGAAAACTCCGCCTTGTTGCTTGCATGGAGTCCTCCAGGAAAACTATATGTTTTTGCCCGCTCGTTTCTGTCCCTGATACACAGGCAGGGAAAAGTACATTGGAACAGGCCTTTATTCCCATTTACTCCAAAATTCGTGACACGGCAAGAGATGGTCGCCAATTGGGACGTCCTCTGCGGGGAGCATCAGGAAAAACATCGCGAATTTCAAGGAAAACCCTCGCTGTCCGCTGCCTGCTTTACAAAGGCTTGAGGGGGGAAGCCCTGCCTGTATCCGTCTAGTGCAGTCACGCTTTTTTCAGAGCCAGCAGGGATGATGGCAGAGGATGACGAGCTCCTTCTTTTGGGAATACAGTCTTTCTCCGGGCATTCCGGTTCGCAGGCGTCCCTCGGGGATCGTGCCCGTCAGGCAGCCTTTGAGCAGGAAAATCCTTTTTTTCACAGTTTCTGTTCGTGATACACGCGTGGACGATTGCGCCTGTCTCCGGCTGGCTGCTCCCTCAAAAAAACGTGCGTGACTTTTGTCTCCGTTGCTGTGAAGCTTGCGGCGAAGCATCGTGCTCAAGATCATGTAACGCGTTTTGCAAAGAGGAACATCTATGTTTCAGGAAGCACCGGATGTGGCGATTGCCGTCTGCCTTGCCAGATGCCCGGCCAGCGAGGCTGCGGCACAGGTCCTGCCGGACCTTCTGGACAGGGCAGAGCTGTGGGGCGGCCGGTCCCTGCACGGATTGCACATCCTTGTCAAGCCCAATCTCTTGCGCAATAGTGCCCTGGCCTGCACGGATCCCCAGGTGGTTGCAGCTGTCTGCCAGTGGCTTCTGGAGGCTGGTGCCAGAGTGATCGTGGCCGATTCTCCGGGCTTTGGCACGGCCCGCAGCGTGGCCAGGGACACAGGTCTCAGTGCCGCTCTGGCACGACTTGGCCTGGCAGTTCAGCCCATGGCCAGGGGATCGCATGTGCGTCTTTCCACCGGTTCGGAGATCCTGATTTCCCAAACGGCCCTGGAAGCAGACCTGATTGTGTCCGTACCCAAGGTCAAGGCGCACAGCCAGATGCGGCTCTCCCTGTCCTGCAAGAATCTCTACGGCTGTGTGCCGGGCCTGTACAAGGCCTTCTATCATACCCGCGAGGGGGATGATCCCGGGCGTTTTGCGGCCATGCAGGCAGCCCTGCTGGACGCCCTGCCGCCCGTGGCTGCCGTGGTGGACGGCATCGTCGCCATGCACAGGACAGGGCCTTCGGGAGGCGATGCCTATCCCCTGGGCCTTGTGGCCGCTTCCTCCAGCCCCGTGGCACTGGACGAGACGCTCTGCCATGTGCTTGGGCAGGATCCTGCGAACATTCCGCTCCAGAAAGCCTTCATGGACGCAGGCCACAGGGACTGCGAGAGCAGGGGGCGAGGGCGCCGCTATCCCATGCTTCGGCCGGAAGAGGTTGCCTGCACGGACTTCCTTGTGCCGGTCCATCTCATGCACACATCCTTCAAGCCCTTGCGATTGCTGCGCAGCTGCTGCATTCGCCTGTGGAAGGAATACGTTGTCCGTTAGACTGCCGTCCTGCATCAGCCGGCAGATTTTGTTTTGAGGAGGTTAGTGATGCCAGTCATTCTTCCGGGACAGACAGATCTCTATGCCCTTACGGATGAAGGCCTTTCCCGTGGCCGCAGCCTAGAGGAAGTGGCCAGAGCCCTGCTCGGTGCAGGCATACGCATCCTGCAGTACAGGGAAAAAAGGAAAAAGGACGGCGAAAAGCTGGAACAGTGCCGCCTGCTGCGCCGGATCACCAGAGAATATGATGCCTGCTTCATTATAGATGATCATGTGGACATCGCCATGCTCTGCGAAGCGGACGGAGTGCATGTGGGCCAGGAGGACATTCCCCTTGCTGATGTGCGTGCGCTTGTGGGCAGCAGCATGTGCATTGGCGTCTCCACCCATGCGCCCGAGCAGGCACTGGCCGCAGTGCAGGGCGGAGCAGACTACATAGGCGTGGGGCCGGTCTATGCCACCCAGACCAAGGAAGACGTCTGCGCGCCCGTGGGCCTTGGCTACGTGGATTGGGTGCACAGTCACATTTCCCTGCCCTTTGTGTGCATTGGCGGCATCAAGGCCCACAACATCCGTGAGGTGGTCGCCCATGGCGGTACATGCTGCGCCCTGGTGTCGGAATTCGTGGCCGCCGACGACATAGCCCTGGTCGTGGAGAAGGTGCGCAGGGCCATGCACGAACGTGCCTGACCACAGGGACAGAAACGTTGCAGCTGCCTTCAGGGATCGTATCTTTTCCTGAACATATTTTTCCAGGACAGATTGTTTCGTGCCGCACAAAATCAAGGGGTCCTCTGTACAGAATCATGATTCTGCACAAGAGGATCCCTTTGCTTTGGTGCACGCCACGACAGGGAGACAGGTGTTCGGCAGGAGCGTGATGGAGGATGCGACGGCCTATCCCCTGTTCCTCGTTTTCTTTCTCTTGCTGACCTTCTTCTTGGACTTGCGCACGGACTTCTTCTTGGTCACGGTGGTGGGCTTATAGAACTGGGCATCCTCGCTGGAGGCGGCAATGCCTGCAATGTCTTCGGCCAGGGCCTCTTCCATGGCATGTCCTTTCAGGACTTCCCTATGCGCGGTGACAAGGCCTATGCGCACTTGGGTACTGCTTTTCCTGGTGCGCGAGGAAATATTGCGCAGCTGTGCGTTCTTGCCGGGAACAGTGCGCCGCACCAGCAGCAGATCGGCCACAAGCACGCCTTCCTCGCCCTGCAGGGCGGAGAGGGCGGCATCATAGCCGGATTTGACGCAGGTTTGCAGGTCCTGTTTGTTGCCAGGCCCCTTGTAGAGAATCTTCAGGGTAATGATGCGCTCAGCCTGACTTGGCTGTTCTGTGAGAGTGAAATTGTGCTGGAGCAGGACGCGTTCCAGGCGTGCCTTGAGAAGCCCCGAGACATGCCGCTGATCACTGATCGTAATGAAGGCTGCTTCCTTGTTGGCATTGCGTGCCGGCTGCACGGGAACGGAGTGGAAGAAGGCCAGATCCGCAGGCGGGGCCGGGTGCTCTACTTCCCGGGCCAGCCGCCCCTGGGAGGAATGCGAGGGGCAGGCCGTCAGGGTCAGGCACAGGGCGACAAGAAAGGCAAAATGCAGAATCAGTGTACAGGGGCGCATGGTTCTCCTCATTGAAGGTGGCATGCCGGGACGGGGCCGAAACCTGTGGGCGCACAGGCTGTGCTTAGCGGCCGGAAAGGCTTGTGGCTATGTCCTGGCCAAGAGTGTTCTTGAGAGCGGCTTCGGCCTCCTCCCTCTTCATGCCCATGCCCTGGGCCGTACCCGTATAGGCTTGGGCTTCGGCCTGCTCACCCTGGCGGGCAATGGTGACATCGGCGGTCAGGGCCCAGGTGTTGCGTGTGTCCGCACTGGCCACAGTCACGCCCAGGCCAACGGCGGCACCAACGCCTGCGCCGACCAGGGCGCCTTCCCGGTAGCCGGCAAGGCTGCCTATGGCAATGCCCAGGGTTGTGGCCATGGCCGTGTTGGCCAGGCCTCTGGTAGCGTCTATTTCCCTGTCGCCCACGGCAACAAGGGCAAGGTCGCGGACCGCCACATCAATGACAATGTCCGCGCTCTTCCTGCTGTCTGCAGGAATCAGGGCGCAGTCGCTCTGCAGATAGCCGACAATCAGGGAACTCAGATCCTCGTTGAAGTCGGCTTCTGCTCCTGTCACTTTCACATATACATATTCATCGGCATGGGAGGGGAAAGCTGTAAGCTGTGTCTGCCCGGGGCTTCCGGGGCTACCATGCGTATCCTTGGAGGAACAGCCGGCACAGAGGAGCAGTGTCACAACAAGAAGAAGTGCCATGGGAAGACACAGAACCGAAGCGCGGCGCCAGGAAGCCAAAAAGGAAGGACACTTCATACAACGGGACCTCTCTTGCATGTTCGGGGTGCGGATATTGTGTGCAAGTATCCTGAAAAAGTTAACAAAAGCAGACTATTCTGTCCAGCACGGCCTTTTTCTCCGCGCAGCTTCCGTCTGCCCTTGACCTGACATAATTTTTTCGTATTCTCCCGGCCAAACAATCGGGGGTACTATGTCTAAAAGCCTAATCATTGTGGAATCTCCAGCCAAGGTCAAAACCATACGCAAGTTTCTGGGACCGGAGTATCTGGTGGAAGCCAGTGTCGGCCATGTGCGGGATCTGCCCTCCAGTACGCTGGGCGTGGACGAGGCGCACGGCTTTGAGCCGCACTACGAGATCATTCCTGGCAAGGAAAAGGTCGTCAGGGAACTGCAGTCCGCTGCCGGCAAGGTGGACACGGTCTATCTTGCTCCCGACCCGGATCGCGAGGGTGAGGCCATTGCCTGGCATGTGTCCTGGCTCTTGAAGGACAAGGCCCGGGACATCAAGAGAATCCAGTTCAATGAAATTACCGCCAGGGCCGTCAAGGAAGCCCTGCAGCACCCGAGGGATGTGGACGAGAATCTGGTCCATGCCCAGCAGGCGCGGCGCATTCTGGACAGGCTGGTCGGCTACAAGATTTCTCCCCTGCTCTGGAAGACCGTCAAGCGGGGCATTTCCGCCGGACGTGTGCAGTCTGTGGCCCTGCGCCTGATTGTGGACAGGGAACAGGAGCGTGAACGCTTCGAGCCCGTGGAGTTCTGGAATTTTTATGCCTTCTGCAGGGGCCAGGACGATCTGGAATTTCGTCTGGAGCTGACGAAGCGCAAAGGCAAGAAGATCGTCATCTCCAGTGCCGCCGAGGCAGAAGCCCTGGAACAGGAGCTTCAGGGCAAGTCCTTTGTGGTCACGAGCATTGAAAGCAAGAAGCGCGAGCGGCAGCCGCAGCCGCCCTTCATCACCTCCACCCTGCAGCAGACGGCCAACCAGCGTCTCGGCTACTCGGCTCGCAGAACCATGAGCATTGCCCAGCGTCTGTACGAAGGCATTGAAATGGGCGACGGCAACAGCACGGCTCTCATCACCTACATGCGCACGGATTCGACGCGCATTTCCGAAGAGGCTCAGGCCGCTGCCGCCACCTTCATCACCCAGACCTACGGTGAAGACTACCTCCCCGGCAAAAAGCGCGAGTTCAAGGTGCGTGCCTCTGCCCAGGACGCCCATGAAGCCATACGGCCCGTGGACGTGAATGTCACGCCGGATTCGGTCCGGGAGAACCTGACGCCGGAGCAGTACAACGTCTACAGGCTCATCTGGTCCAGGTTTGTGGCCTCGCAGATGGCGGCAGCCGTCTATCTGGATACAAGCATTGTGGCAGTCTGCGCCGACACCGAGTGGCAGACTAGGGGACAGCGTCAGCTTTTTGACGGCTGGCAGAAGGTGCTGCCCGGTGAAAGGGATGCCCTGGTGCCCGAACTTGCCAGTGAAGAGCAGCTCACCCTGGTGCGCCTGGACAAGGAGCAGAAGTTCACCCAGCCTCCGGCCCGCTTTTCCGAAGCAAGCCTTGTGCGTACCCTGGAAGAGCTGGGCATAGGCAGACCCTCGACCTATGCGACTATCATTTCCACACTGGAAGACCGGGGCTATGTGGAGAAGAAGGAACGTTCCTTTGTGCCGACGGAGCTCGGACGTATTGTCTGCCAGCAGCTGCTCGAATCGTTCAGCCGTCTGATGGACGTGCATTTTACGGCCGAGATGGAGGGGGCCCTGGACAAGGTGGCAGAAGGTCATGAGGGCTGGGACGAACTTTTGGAAAAGTTTGCCACGGACTTCAATCCGACTCTGGCCAGCGCAGCCAAGAACATGAAGAGCTACAAGGGCGGCATGGAGACGGATCTGCGCTGTCCTGAGTGCGGGCAGCCGCTGCTCATCCGCTTTGGCAAGGCCGGTCCCTTCCTGACCTGCAAGACCTATCCCGAGTGCAAGTTCAGCAGCAACTTTGTGCGCGACGAGCACGGGCATCTGGTCATTGCCCAGGTGCAGCACGTTGTGGTCGGTGCCTGCCCGGAATGCGGATCCGATCTTGTGGTCAAGAAGTCCAGGACAGGCAGCAGGTTCATTGCCTGTTCCGCCTATCCCAAGTGCCACTATGCCAAGCCCTTTACGACCCACGTGGCCTGTCCTGCCTGCGGCAAGGGCGAGCTTGTGGAGAAAAGCTCCAAGAAGGGCAAGATCTTCTATGCCTGCTCGTCCTATCCTGCCTGCGACTTTGCCCTGTGGAACGAGCCCGTGCCCGAGACCTGCCCCGAATGCGGTTCGCCCTATCTCGTGATCCGCAAGACCAAGCAGGGCAGCGTCCTTGCCTGTCCGAACAAGGAATGCGGCTATACGCGCCAGGTTCAGGAAGATCGCATGGGCTAGGGCAGCCCGGGGCTCATGTTTCCCCGATCCCCGCCGACCTTCACATGCCGAGGAACTGAAATAAAAAACAACAATTCCAAATAAGTATACAGCTTGACTGAATTAGTACATTGTACTAATCTCACCTACCTTCAACTGTTTGAAGATATGGAAAAAATATTTTCAGTAATCATGCAAAAGGGTTACGCATATGGGATACGTACAGCCAACAGCTTGCGATCACGGCACAAAAAATGCTGCATCTCAAGACTTTGCCGTTTGCCTTTCTTGGTGAAGTGTGTTCTACACTGCCGTTGCACAGCGCTGTAGACGTTTTGCCATATCAAGATATTTCTGTTCAGAGAGTGGAGATCTCAAGCATGCGATATTACCTTTCTTTAATGTGTGTCCTCCTGGTGAGCCTGAGCCTTGTCGGCTGCAAGGGCGATGAGCAGGCCGGTGGGGCACAGCAGGTTCCCTATGTAAAGGTCAAGGATATCAAAGCCCAGAATGTGGCATGGCCTGCAGAATACCAGGCGACTGCCGCAGGCTCCCGGGCCGTGGAAGTCCGTGCGCGTGTACAGGGAATTATAGAGAAGCGTCTCTATAAAGAAGGCAGCTTTGTCAAGGAAGGCCAGCTTTTGTTCCAGATTGAGCGCGATCAGTACGAGGCCGCCTATGACGAGGCCCGTGCAGCCTTCATGAACGCAGAGCGCGAATGGAAGAGAGTCCGTCCCCTGTACAAGGCCAATGCCGTGTCCCAGAAGGAACGCGACACGGCTCTCTCCAACTACGAGAGCACCAAGGCTGCCCTGCGTCAGGCCAAGATCAATCTGGACTACTGTCAGGTCGTTGCCCCTGTTTCCGGCTTTACGTCCAAGGAAGCCGTGACCCCCGGCAACCTGGTGGCCAACAACAGCCTGCTCACCACCGTGAACCAGACCGATCCCATGTATATCGACTTCTCCATTTCTGCTCCCGAGCGTCTGAAGCGCCTGCAGCTGGAGCGGGAAGGACGTCTCATGACGCCGGCCATGGGCATCTACGACGCACGTCTCAAGCTTCTTGACGGCCGCATGTACGACAAGATGGGCTTCATCGACTTCATCGATTCCCAGGTGCAGCCCACAACCGGTGTCATCAGCGCCAGGGCCACCTTCCCCAACGCTGACAATACCATCATGCCGGGCCAGTATGTGCGCGTCTACATGGATGGCGATGTCCTCGTCAAGGCCGTGCTCATTCCCCAGTCCAGCGTATCCATTACCGAAGACGGCACCTTTGTCATGGTTGTCGGCAAGGACAACAAGGTCAAGCGCACCAGGGTTCAGGTCAGCATCTCCATTGGCGACGACTACCTTGTGGACAGTGGCCTCAAGGGCGGCGAGCGCATAGTGGTGGACGGCATCCTGAAGACCAGGGATGGCAGTCCTGTGCGCTACGACGATCCCAATGCACCTGCTGCTCCGGCCGAGGGCAAGAGTGCCGCCAGCGCACAGTAGGGCAGCGAGGTGAGCAAGTATGGCTGCATCCGTTAGACCGAGTATCTTCATCAGACGCCCGATTCTGTCGAGCGTCATTTCCATTATCATAACACTTGCTGGTGCCATCGCCATGCAGGTGCTTCCCATTGCCCAGTACCCAGACCTTGTTCCGCCCAGCGTCAACGTTCAGCTGAACTACCCCGGCGCCTCGGCAGAAACCATTTCCCAGACGGCCATTGCCCCCCTGGAAGTGCAGATCAACGGTGTCGAGCACATGCTCTACATGGCCTCGACCAGTTCGTCGGGTGCAGGCATGGGCACCATCAACGTCTACTTTGCGCTGGGCACCAACCCGGATATGGCCCTTGTCAACGTGAACAACAAGGTCAACCTGGCGCAGACACTGCTGCCGGCGGAAGTGCGCAACCAGGGCGTGAGCGTGACCAAGCGATCGCCGTCCTTCCTGCAGCTTCTGTGCTTGTATTCCGAAGACGACAGATACAGCGATATCTATCTGGCCAACTATCTGGAAATCAACATTCTGGACGAAGTCAAACGTGTGGAAGGTGTTGGCGATGCCTCCACCTTCGGTCCCTCGGACTATTCCATGCGCATCTGGCTCAAGCCCGACATCATGGGCAAGTACGGGCTCACCGTCACTGACGTGGCCAATGCCATCAGTGAACAGAACCAGCAGTTTGCTCCCGGCCGTCTGGGCAACACGCCGTCTCCGGCAGACAACATGATGACCTGGCAGATCGATACCCTTGGTCGCCTGACGTCTGTGGAGGAATTCGAAAACATCATCCTGCGTACCGGCGATGACTCTTCCAGGCTCCTGCTCAAGGATGTGGCCAGAGTGGAACTCGGTGCCCAGGACTATTCGGTGCAGGGCTACTACAACGGCCACATTTCCAGACAGGCCGGCGTGTACCTGCTGCCCGGCGCCAACGCCATTGCCACAGGCGACCGCGTGACCGCCTGCCTCGACAACATCCGCAAGACTCTGCCGGACGGCATGATTCTTGAGGCACCCGTCGATACCAACGAATTTGTTATGGCCTCCATCGAGGAAGTGATACACACCCTGGTCGAAGCCATGGTTCTCGTGTTCCTGGTCGTGTACCTCTTCCTGCAGAACTGGCGTGCCACTCTCATCCCCTGCATAGCCGTGCCCGTGTCCGTCATAGGTACCTTTGCAGGCATGCTGGCCCTGGGCTACTCCATCAATACCCTGACCCTCTTCGGTCTTGTGCTGGCCATCGGCATCGTGGTGGACGACGCCATCGTCGTGCTGGAGAACGTGGAACGCATCATGGCCACGGAGCATCTGCCTCCCAGGGAAGCCGCTGCCAAGGCCATGCATGAAGTGACCTCGGCCCTTATCGCCATTGTGCTTGTGCTCTGCTCGGTGTTCATCCCTGTGTCCTTCATGGGTGGCCTGGCAGGCCAGATGTACAAGCAGTTCGCCATTACCATTTCGGTGTCGGTCGTGCTCTCGGGCATCGTGGCCCTGACCCTGACCCCCGCCCTGTGCGCTGTGCTGCTCAAGTCTCACCACGGCGGCAACCTGCCCAGATTCTTTGTCTGGTTCAACTTCTTCTTTACCAAGTGCACGCACTCCTACGTGCGTACCGTGCGTTCCATCAAGAACTCGCCCGTGCGCTCCTTTGCCATGATGGGCGTCGTTGTGGCCGCCCTAGTCTGGCTCTCCTCAGTGGTGCCCACCAGCATGGTGCCCAACGAGGACCAGGGCTACGGTCTTGGCATCATCTTCCTGGATGACGGTGCTTCCCAGCAGCGCGTGGACAAAGTTGCGGCGCTCGTTGAAGACTTTGCCGAGCAAGAAAAGAAGGTTGTCGAGGGACTGGTCATGATCAACGGCTTTGACATGCTCAGTTCCTCGGTCAAGTCCAACTACGCCACCTTCTTCTTCAGCCTGAGGCCCTGGGGAGAGCGCACGGAGCCCGGCACGGACGTGGATTCCCTCATTGGCCGCATGATGCGCCTCAATGCCATACAGCCTTCGGGCATCGTGCTCGGCTTTACGCCTCCGCCCATTTCCGGCATGAGTACCACGGGCGGTTTTGAAGGCTACGTGCAGATGCGTGCCAATGACAGCCTGAAAACACTGGAAGAAAATACCAACAAGTTCGTCCAGGCAGCCCTCAAGCGTCCGGAAATCGGCTCGGCCCAGAACCTGTTCACCACAGGTGCTCCTCAGCTCTACGCCAATCTGGACCGTGAGCGCTGCAAGGACATGGGCATCTCCATCTCCGATGCCTTTGTGGCCATGCAGGGTATTTTCGGTACCTACTACGTCAATGACTTCAACTATATGGGCAGAACCTTCCAGGTCCGCATGCAGGCCGATCAGGAATACCGCATGCGTGCCGAAAACCTGGACGACGTCTTCATCCGCAACAGCAAGGGCGAGATGCTGCCCCTGTCGGCCATCATAAGCCTGGAACGTCGCACGGCTCCCCAGGCTGTGGACCGCTACAACGTCTTCCCCGCAGCCCGTATCATGGGTGGTCCTGCACCGGGCTACACCACCGGCCAGGCCCTCAATGCCATGGAAGAAGTGGCGGCCGAGGTCCTGCCCATGGGCTATACCCTTGGCTGGGCCGGTTCCTCCCTGCAGGAAAAGCTGTCCACTGCCGATACCTCCATCGTCTTTGTGCTGGCTCTGGTCATGGTCTTCCTGATCCTGGCTGCCCAGTATGAAAGCTGGTCCCTGCCCATTGCCGTTCTCACGGCAGTGCCCTTTGGCGTGCTCGGTGCCTTCCTGGCCACGTGGTTGCGCGATCTGGCCAATGACGTGTATTTCCAGGTGGCTCTGGTGACACTCATCGGCCTTTCGGCCAAAAACTCGATTCTGATTGTTGAATTCGCTGTCGCCGCCTGGCGAGAGGGACGCGAGCTTGGTGTGGCTGCCATGCATGCTGCCAGACTGCGTTTCCGTCCCATCATCATGACGTCCCTGGCCTTTATCCTGGGTGTCGTTCCCCTGGCCATCAGTACCGGTGCCGGTGCCAACAGTCGCCATGCCATTGGAACAGCTGTTATCGGTGGCATGCTCTTCTCGACGTGCATTGCAACGCTTTTTATTCCTTTCTTCTTCGTTGTGATCATGAAGATTTCCCTGAAACTGAGGGGAAAGACGGATCCCAATATAGGAAAGGGAAGTGAAGAAGAGGAGGTTAGCGCCTAGTGTTCCTCGTTTTCCAACGATTGTTCGTCTGCCTGGGCCTCGGTTTCCTTCTTGCCGCCTGCTCGTTTGCACCTAAGTACGAGCAGCCCAAGATGGACATCCCCGAGGCCTGGACAAAACTGACGCCGTCTACCCAGCCCCTGAACACGGACTGGTGGACACGATTCAACGATCCGGTCCTCAATGCCATGGTGGAGGAGGCCCTGAAGAACAATCAGGATCTCGCCGCGGGCATGGCCGGCATACGTTCTGCGGCAGCCCAGGCAGGAGTCGGCTCCTCGGCCCTGTGGCCGTCCGTGGGCGCCACTGCCGACCTGACGGCCACCGGAGCCTCAGAAAAATCCGCCAACAGTTCCTTTGGTCCCGGATCCACGGCTTCGCGCTGGTACACCAACTACCAGGGCCAGCTGGCTGCCAGCTGGGAAGTGGATTTCTGGGGCGCCACGCGCAACAACTACACGCGTCTGACCAACATTCTCCTGCAGACCGTGCTGCAGCACGAGGCGCTGCGCCTGTCCATTGCCGGACAGGTGGCCCAGAGCTACTTTGCCATGCTCTCCTATGATATGCAGCTCGATACGGCCAAGCGGACCCTGCGTACGCGTGAGGACGCCCTGCGCATCTACACAAGCAGATACCGCTTGGGCGAGCTGACGGAACTGGATTGGCAGAGAGCCAGGGCCGAGGTGGAGACGGCCAGGGCCACGGTGCACAGCACCAACATTGCTCTGGACGAAGCCGAAGCTTCTCTGGCCGTGCTTCTTGGCCGCTCGCCCAAGGAAATCTGGCAGAAGGTGGAACGCGGGTCCCGTCTGGACAAGCTGCCCACGCCGCCAGTCCTTCCCGAAGGCCTTCCTTCGGAACTGCTCCTTCGCAGGCCTGACATCAGGGCTGCCGAGTTCGGCATCATGGCCGCCAATGCCCAGATTGGCGAGGCACGGGCGCGCTTCTTCCCCTCTGTCTCCCTGACCGGCGCCATTGGAACCCTGGCCGCAGCCGTCAGCAACCTTTTCTCCGGCCCTGCAGCCATCTGGAGCTATGGTGCAGCCATTTCCCTGCCCATCTTCAATGGCGGCGAGACCTGGTACAACATGAAGAATGCCGAGGCCCTGAAGGAAGAGGCCATTGCCACCTACAAGCAGACCGTCATGGAAGCCTTCAAGGACGTGCGGACGACCCTGACAGCCCAGGCAGAACGGGCCAATATCGTCAAGGCCACCCAGGCACAGGTGGACAGCCTGCGCCGGGCAGCCAACATTGCCAGACTGCAGTACGACAACGGCTACACGGACTACCTGACCGTGCTTGATGCCGAGCGCGAGCTCTTTGCTGCCGAACTCTCTCTGGCCACGGCCCTGCAGAATCGCCTGAGTTCCGTGGTGAGCGTGTGCATGGCCCTTGGTGGTGGCTGGCAGGATCCGGGCGAAAAGCCCTCCTTCCCCATCATCAATACGGACAAGCTTGTTGAAGCCCAGCGCAAGGGCACTGTCGGCATCCGTGCCGAACAGGCTGCCGAACGTGCCGCTGCAGCAGAAGAAGCAAAGGCACAGTAGACAAGCAGACAAAGGCAGGATCCCCCCCTCCTGCAACATGAAAGACAGACGGGCAGAAGACGTGTTCCATGATCTTCCAGCCCGTCTGTTTTTTTTGCTTCTGTCCTCTGTCCATAAGACCCCGTGTCCTGAACCTTCGGGCCTGCTCCCGGCAAGAGCCCGGCCAGGTACGCCCTTGTGCCAGAAGGCTTTTTGCCATGCCAGGAAGCCTTGCAGACAAGCCCGGGAAGGAAGAGGATTTTTTTGCCCGGAGGGCTAAACCTTTTCCCGTTTTGGCCGATAGGGAGTGGTGAAGCGACTGATACGTTCAGTTCCACTGGATAAGGCCGACGGCTGATCGTCTGTACTTCATCGAGTGCAGGAAGAGGAGTCGTTATGTTTTCTCATGCAAGTTCACATGCTGTTCAAAACTGGAAGCAATGGCTGTCTGGCCGTCTTTTCCGTTTTCTCCTGCTCTGTCTTTTTGTCTGGTGTGCCTCCTCTCTCATGGGCAGGGCTCATGCCATGCCCTCCCTGGCTTCCTCTTCTTCCGTTAAGGTGGAAACGCATTATATTGCCTCCGGCAGTGCGTCAGATAAAAAGGCACAGGCAGACGTACGGAGTACCTCGACAGAGAGGAAGGCGGCAGTTGCAGGGAAGAAGGGCGATCATTCAGCCAGGAACGGGGCTGGTACAGGACAGGATGTACGGCAAGCCTCGTCAGCAAGCTCTGCCAGGCCCGCACGGTCCGCAAAGTCCGCAGCAGCGGGGAAATCCAGGGAGAAACCCGGGGCCCGCACCGGGACAGGGACAAGAAAACAGCCTGCCAAGCCAGCAAGGCAGGCCCGAGCAACCCAGTCGAAGCCGCTTTCCGTGCAGACCCAGGGTGTTCACGCCCAGCCCTGGTCGTTTGGCGGAGGCAGGAGTGCCGCAGCCTGGGGCGAACGCGGCATTGGCGGCAAGGAACTCTATCAGAAGGCGCTGCCTGCCGGCAGCAGGGCCTCTGCAGGCAAGGAAAAGGCCGCCAGGGAGGAGCAGGCGAACAGGACCCGCAGGAAGCGCGACAGCTTTGATCTGCAGGTGGACAAGGAATACCGCACCTGGCAGGCCAGGCATGACGAAGTCAAGCCCGATGAGGAGGTTGCCATAGACAGCCAGCACAGGGTGCGCGCCTTTGCAAAGGTACAGGACGAAAACGTCACCTTCGGTCTGGGACCGGAGGTCATTGTCCGCGACCAGAATCAGTCCTCCCCGTCCTTTGTGCACAGGGAAGATCAGCCGGACGTGGACGCAGGACTTGGCATGCAGTTCAAGGTGGACTTCTAGCCAGGGCAGGAAGAGCAAACTCCAGCGAATTTTCAGAAACATTTCCCGTGCCCGGGAGGAGCGTACCCTGAGTACGCAGGACAGGGCGGATTCGGTCCCCGCGCTGTCAGACTATAGATGGTCAGAGCCTTTTGTCATTTTTTTGACGAAAAGCTCTGGCCATTTTTTTTTGTGTCCTTTTCAGGGGAATCAATACCAAGATATTGAAATACAAGGTTTTTTACAAAGAAAACCATTGACAGGATGGCCTGTCAAAGAACCATGTCTGTCAGAAAGACCGGGGCAGAGGCTGCGTCCACTTTCTGACGCAGCGAGGGAAATGGACGCATTTTTTGCTAAATGTATTATATAAATCAACATATTATGAATATTGGCACAAGCTATGCATTCTCCCCTGCGTGTCCGTGGGCACAAGTACTTTTGGAGGAGACAGAATCATGGCTGCAAGCACACCCAGAGTTTTCACCGTGACCTCAGGCAAAGGCGGTGTCGGCAAGACCAACATAGCGGTGAATCTGGCCTGCCAGCTGGCCCGGGAAGGTTCTCGGGTCGTGCTTCTGGACGCAGACTTCGGTCTGGCCAATGTGGATGTGCTCCTTGGTGTCTGCCCGTCCCTGGATATCTTCCACCTCTTTTCAGCCAGAACTCGGCTGGAAGATGTACTTTTTCCCACAAAGTACGGCTTTTCCATCCTGCCTGCTGGCTCGGGTTTCAACAAGATGGCGGAACTGAAGACTGGTGAGCGCCTGGAGCTTCTGCATGCCCTGGAGCCTCTGGCCGACAAGCTGGATGTGCTGATTGTAGATACGGCGGCAGGTGCCGGGGAAACAGTACTCTACTTCAACATGGCTGCCCAGGAACGCCTGCTCGTGCTCTCTCCAGAGCCCACTTCCTTGGCCGATGCCTATGCCCTCATCAAGGACCTCAAGGTCAAGGGGGTGGAGAAGTTCCGAGTCTGCATCAACATGTGCCCCACGGAACGGCAGGGCAAGTACATCTTTACCAAGCTCTACGATGCCTGTGACCAGTTTTTGACGGGTGTTTCCCTGGATCTGACAGGCATTATTCCCCAGGACCCCAATGTCCGCACCAGCGTCATGAAGCAGAAACCCTTTACAGAACTCTTTCCTGCAAGCCCGGCCAGCCAGAGCCTGAAGAAGCTGGCCCAGGCCGTGAAAAAGTGGCCTGCAGCCAGAAGGGCCGGTGGCAACATTCAGTTTTTCTGGAAGTCCATGCTGCTGCGCTAGCGCGTCCAAGATACGGCGCAAAGCCCGAAACCCCACAGCTCGTCAGCCCTACGTATTGCCCCCAAGTCAAGAGGAAGTTGCCATGTTTGCCCGTCTGTTCAAGTCCAGCAAGCCCTGGGAAGAGTTTGAAGCAGGAAGAAAGGCCTGGTCGGAATTTTCTGCCAGGGAACAGGAACAAATCATCAACGCCTACATGCCCAAGGTGCGCTTCTTGGCCCAGCAGCAGAAAAAGCGTGTGCCCGTCAGCATTGAAGCCAATGACCTTGTGAGCGCCGGTGTGCTCGGGCTCATGGAAGCCCTGGGCAAGTACCGCCCCGAAACAGGCTATGCCTTCTCCACCTATGCCGAAGCCCGCATCAACGGTGCCATGCTGGACGAAATGCGCCGCAGGGACCCTCTGTCCCGCTCGACCAGAAATATGGTGAAGACCCTCATGGCCGAAAGTGAGAAATTTGAGCACAAAAAGGGCCGCAAGCCTTCGGAAAAGGAACTGGTCAAGCTGACCGGCCTCTCTCTTGCCGAGGTGCGTACCGCTTTGCAGGCCATGGAACAGCAGATAACCACAGACATGAGCCTGCTGGCAGAAACCCTGAGCAACGAGGCCTTGGAGAGCGGTGGCACCCCCTACAGGCAGGCCATACGCAATGAAATCGTGGCCCATATCCGCTCCTGTCTGGAACAGTTGAGCGAGCGCGATCAGTTCATCCTGTCCATGTACTATCTCGAGGAATACAGCCTGCGCGAAATCGCGGCAGCACTCAAGGTCTCCGAAGGTCGCGTCTCCCAGCTGCGCTCTCAGGCTCAGAAACGCCTCCACGACCTCTATATGACCAGGTTCGGTGCCTGAGTGCCATGGGGCCCGCCTCGAAGGGGAACGTCCCCGGACCATCTTTGCAGAGGGCCGGGAACCTGTCCCTGGCACACAAAAAAGCCCTTCTGCCTGGTCTTCGGGCAAAAGGGGTGAGCAAAAAAGCGTTGTTTGATTCCAGAAACTCTTTTTTGAAAAAAGCGCGAGAGCTTGAGGTTCTTTCTCCTGGATCTCAGGCAGAATCCCCTGTCCACCACCTTCTGGCCTTGCTGAGCAGAAGATCGATGTCTCCGGCCGAGGCCAGGCTCAGAAGCTTGCTGAACTGGCGCACTGCCTGCTGGCTGTAGGGATTGGCTTCAAAGAGCCCGGCAAACATGGCGCCGTCTTCGGTCAGAAGCTTGCGGGCTGCCACAAGGCGCCTGCGAAAGGACGGCGTGATGAACTGTCTGAGGGTTGTGTCATCGGCCGTCTGGGCACAGTAGGCCAGTGACGTGATGAAGTTCATGTTCTGAATGCGGGCCATGGCCCTGTCATGGGTATCGGCATCTGTGGCAAAGGGGTGCCAGCCAAGGATTTCGCAGAGCGTCCAGACGAGATCGAAGCTTGCATCCGAGCAGCGCCTGGTACGCACAAGGGCAATGGGCAGCTCCTCGTCCATGCCGTGTTGTGGTCCGAAGAGGGGATGCGTGCCCACAATGTCGCCGGACCAGCAGTGAAGCATCTGCGCCACCGGCGCCACCTTGACGGAGGTGATGTCGCAGAGGATGGCCGTCTTCGGCATGGCCGGACAGATGGTATGCAGAGTCTGCTCAAAGACCGCAGCAGGCACGCAGACAATGACAAGCTGTGCCTTTCTCAGGGGCTCCAGGTTGTCCAGGGGCTTGTCTATGCCCGTCATGCCAAGGCCGTGTGCTGCGCCTTCGCGCAGGAGCATGCTGCCCATGCGGCCCGTGGATCCGACAATGACAATGCTGTCCTTTTCTGTCAGATCCTGGGAGAGATGATCAGTCATTGACAAAGGCCTCGAAGGTTTTCCAGAAGTCCGGGAAGGATTTGGAGACAACAGAGGGATCTTCCATGAGACGGAATATTTCCGGCGGACGGACATCAATAGATTTCAATGCGTAGAGGGCCTGGCTCATGGCCATGCGGTGATCATGGTTGGTGGCAAATTTTTTGCCGGCAAGGCTCAGGCGCACATTGGGGCCCAGTCCGTGGATGGTCAGCCCGTCTTCGTGCTCGTCTACCTGCACGCCGATGCTGCGCAGACTCTGGGCCGGAGCCTTGATGCGGTCGGATTCCTTGATGCGCAGATGGGCGACATTGGTGATGGTGGTTGTCCCTTCGGCAAAGGCCGCCACCACAGCCACTGTGGGCACAAGATCCGGGCACTGGGACATGTCCACGGTCATGCCGTGCAAGGGCCTGGGCAGGACGGTGATGCCCTGCTGATTGCTGACCAGAACGGCGCCCATGTCGCGCAGGATGTTCAGCAGGGCCCGATCGCCCTGCAGGGAATCGGGGTTGATGCCTCGCACCAGGGTTGTGCCCCGGCCGAGCACGCCCGCAGCCACAAGATAGGAGGCACCGGACCAGTCCCCTTCCACGGCAAAGTTGCCGCTGTGGTAGAGACCCGGCTGCACCTTGATGCGCAGGCACCAGGGCTCCACGTGAGAGAGGGTGCGCCAGTCCGTGGCGTACCACTCGGCGTCCTCGTCCGTGCTTTCCCTGGTCTCGACCAGGAACTTGATGCCAAAGTCGGCCATGCACTGCAGGGTCAGACCTATGTAGGGCCAGGAAACGACCTTGTTGCCGGCCAGCACCAGGGTGATGAGACCGTCCACCTGCGGACAGGCCAGCAGAAGGCCAGAAAAGTACTGGCTCGACTCGTCCATGCTGATGGCAAGGACATGCCTGGCCACGTGTTCCTTGGGCTGAAGACCGGCACTGCTGATGCCCCTGGTGGTGATGACCAGAGGCGGAAAGCCTTCCCTGTTCTCGCAGGTCACATCGCATCCGAGTTCGCGCAGCGCCTGCACAAGGGCTCCAATGGGGCGCTCGTGCATGCGTGGGGCTCCGTGAATGCGGAACGCACCCTTGCCCGAGGCGAGCACGGCGCTGAGCAGGCGGCAGGTGGTTCCGGATTCATGGACATAACAGGAAAGGGGATCGGTGCGGCCACCAAGCAGCCTGCCTGCTGTTCCCTCAACCCTGTAGCCACCAGGACGACCATTCAGTGGAGTGAAACGGGCACCTGCCAGAGAAAGGATTTCCCTGGTACAGGCGGTGTCATCGCTCTCGAGCACATTGCGGATTTCGCTCACGCCGTTGGCCAGAGCGGCCGCTATGAGGTAGCGGTGGGAAAAGGACTTGGATGCCGGGGCGTTCACTTCGATCATGATAGCACTTCAAACCTAGTCGATATTGTCTTCAGGCCCCCAGACTCTGTCGAGCTGCGGACCGGTGAGATAGGAGCCGAGGACGCGGAAATTGTTGCACAGCCCGCTCAGTTCAAGGAGAATGTCCCTGTACTCGGGCTTCGTCAGATCGTCTTCCACATCGGCAAAGAACACGTATTTCCAGCACTGGCCGAGCATGGGACGGGACTCCAGCTTGCGCATGTTGATTCTATGGTGCGCAAAGAGATTGAGGACCGAAGAGAGTGCGCCCGGCTTGTCGGGAGTGGTGAAGAGGATGGAGGTCTTGGACTGGTCGCTGAGACTGCCCTTGTGCAGGGGAAGGCTTCCCAGGCGGTTCTGCGAGCCCTCGCGGGCAATGATGACAAAACGGGTCCAGTTGCCCGGTGCATCCTCTATGCGCTTGGCCAGGATATTGAGGCGCAGCATGTCGGCGAGGTTGCCGTTGCCTATGGCTGCGCTTCCCGGGGTTTCCAGAGCCTTTCTGGCTGCCGCAGCCGTGGATTCCATGGGAATGAGTGCTGCTGCAGGCAGGTGCCCCCTGAGCCAGAAGGCGCACTGGGACAGGGGCTGAGGATGGGAATACACAGTGTGTATGGCGGAAAAGCTCTCTTCCTGGCTCAGCAGGCAGTGCGAGATGCGCGAAAAGAGTTCGGCCTGTATGCAGACCGGAAACTTCAGAAAGAGGTCAAAGCTTATGCCCACGGTTCCCTGCAGGGAGTTTTCCAGAGGCACAACGCCGAGATCGCAGCTGCCGGCATTGACTTCCTCGAACACGGCGGGAAGGTCCGTGCAGGCGTGGTAGCGTGCGCTGTGGCCCAGGTATTCCACGCCGGCAAAGTAGGAAAAGGTTCCTTCCGGTCCGAGATAGGCCACCCGCAGGGGCCGCTGCAGGGATCTGGAGGACGAGAAGATTTCCCTCCAGATGGAACGCAGGGCCGCTTCGGGCAGGGGGCCCTGGTTGCGCGAACTCAAGCGTGCAAGAATTTCCTCCTCGCGCTGCGGCTTGAAGATCGTGCTCTTTTCGCCGGCCTTGATGCGTCCCACTTCCCTGCTCAGCGAGGAGCGCTCATTGAGCAGCTCCAGGATTCGTTCGTCCACTTCGTCAATGCGGGCCCGTGTCCGGGACAGAAGCTCTGCGCGTGAAGGCTGTGCAACCTGTTCTGTGTCAGCCATGTCCTAGACCTCGGCGATTTCTTCCCTGATACGCATGCCGAAATGCCGGCCGGCCTCATCGATGCGACAGAGCACCTTGTCACCGGGCTTCAGGCTGACCACGCTGATCGGAATGCCTCCGGGCGCCGTAAGACGGATGGTCTCGGCATTTTGCAGGAAGACGGCTCCCTGCTTCTCGCCGTCTCCGGTCTGCACACTGGCCTTGACAAGCAGCATGGGGCGTACCTCGATCTTGACCCGTCCCACGGTGGTGATCAGGGTCTTACCGGTACTCTCCACGATCTGGACTTCGCTTCCTGCCCTGAGTTCCTCCAGGTAGCACGTTCTGTCATGCGGCAACCGCGTATAGGCGTGCACTGCACCAGCGTTGATCCGAAAGGGGCGAGCAGCAACGTATTCGTTCTGCTCTGTCTCCGCATGCACAAGAAAGGTGAAATCGGAAGAATTGCCCACCAGCATGCCCTGGCCGCGGTGCAGCATGGAAATGGTGTCGCAGCAGACACGATGGCCTAGGCCGACCTGGGTCACGCTGGTCACCACGCCCTCGACCAGCTGTTCGCTGGCCAGGGAGAGCTTGCACTGGGACACAATGGCCTTCAGATCCGAAATGGCTTCTGGCAGGACCACAAGGCCGGTGACGCCGCGCTCCAGAATGCCGGAAGCCAGGACGGCCTCCTCAAGGGAACCCACTTCCGTGTACACGGCATCGCTCTGGGCCAGCAGGTTTTCAATGGGAATGATTTCCCATCCCCTTGCCAGGGTGCACAGGCCCTGACGGCTCTTTTCCAGGTAGACGGTCTCGTCTTCCTTGGCCTGCAGAGGCACGCAGGGAACGTCTTCGAGCGGCAGCACCGTGCACCGGGCAAGCCCGGCAACCAGTTCGACCTTGTCGGCAGGCACAAGGAGGCCGTCCACGCCGGACTCGAGGGCCAGGGTGACCTCCTCCTTGCTGAAGGGCGAGGCTTTGAAATAAATGGCTGGCATGGGAACTATTCTCCTACGATCCTGAGGGCTGTCTCGACGTCGGCATCCTCGTGAACCAGGGCGCGCAGGGCGCGGACCATCTGGACGCGCTTGGGATGGGCAAAGACGTTGCGGCCCATGGACAGACCGGAGCCTCCGGCCTTGAGGGAATCGTAGACCATGGTCAGCACATCACGGGTGGATTCCATGCGCGGACCGCCGGCAATGACCACAGGCACACAGCAAGAGGCCACCACGTCGGCAAAGCTGGCCATGTCGCCGGTGTAGGAAACCTTCACAATGTCCGCACCCAGTTCCACGCCGACCCTGGCGCAGTGAGCCACGACTTCGGGTGCGTAGGAGTTCTTGATCTTGGGACCGCGGCCGTACATCATGGCCAGCAGCGGCATGCCCCAGTTGTCGGCAGCCTCGGCCACGCGGCCGAGATCGGAGAGCATCTTTTCCTCGTTGGGATCACCCAGGTTCACATGGACGGACACGCAGTCGGCACCGTGGCGGATGCCTTCTTCCACAGAGGAAACCAGGGCCTTGTAATTGCTCTGGGGAGAGAGGTCCGTGGAGGCGGACAGGTGGACAATGAGACCGATGTCGGAACCGGCCCGGCGGTAGGAGCAGCGGATGAGACCCTTGTGCATGAGAACGGCATCGGCGCCGCCCTGAGCCATGTCATTCACTGTTTCCTTCATGTCCAGAAGCCCGGGGACAGAGCCCATGGAGACACCGTGATCCATGGGAACGATGATGGTGCGGCCGTTGTTGCGGTTGATGATGCGTTCGAGGCGAATCTGTTTGCCGAAGTACATGGGGTGCTCCTTTCCCTGTTGAATCAAGGACTCGTGGTGGAGGGTGGTTTTCCGGCGGCAAAGAAAAAGGCCGCCGGCTGTGTAAAAAGCCTGCGGCCTGTTGAGCTCACTTGTGCAAGGACGTCAGCAAAGCTCCCGACCACAGGCTCTTCTAAAGTACGCAAAATAGAACCAGCGGAAGCTGGCTTCGTTTGCGAAGGAAGAGATGGTGGAGAGGCTGAGCATGAAGATGATCCTTGTTGTTTCCCTGGACAGGAAAACTGTGCAGGGAAAATTTTTGATGGGATAGATGTACGCCTGACCGGCCTTTTCTGTCAAGAAAGGAGACAGAATTTTTTTGCCTGTCAGCATGTCATTTTGGTGACGGCGTGCAACATCTTGGAAAGACTATTTTTCCTTGTCGGCAGGCGCGGGCTTTGCCGAAGGATCCTTCTTGGGGCGCAGCTTGCGCTTGTGCAGCCTGTTCAGGATGAAGTTCAGGCAGGTTTCGTCCTCGGGCACGGCAGAGACGGGAAATTCGGCGCGTCCCAGGCTGCGGTGGCCGCCTGCAGAGCCCACATCGTGGAAGCAGGCATCGGCCAGCCTGCCTATGTCGCGGGTGCCGTCGCCCCTGAAGATGACCACCACGGTTTCCTTCTGCACAAGGCCGCTCACGGCAATCCAGCGCAGCCCGTGCACGCGGGTGAAGAAGTCCGCTATGGCCACGAGCAGGTCGGCATTCTGCACATCGCCCACCCAGGCATGGAAGCCTGTGCCCCGGCATTCGCTGAGATTGCGGAAGGCCCTGGAAAAGAGCGGCAGCCAGGAGCGCAGGTATTCGCTGCGGGTGATGCGGCGCAGGAGCATGGGATCGGCCCTGGCCGAGAGCCACTGATAGGCATCAAAGTCGTTCTTGCCGCCGCTGCGCTCGAAGAGGGCCGTGTCCGTGCGTATGCCGAGGAGCATGGCCGTGGCCAGCCTGGGGCTCGGGCGCAGGCCGAGGCCGCGCAGGTATTCGCAGAAAATGGTGCAGGTAGCCCCTGTCTGCGGGCGGATGTCCACAAGCCTGAGGTCCAGGTCGGCGTAGTTTTCCGGCTTGGGCGGATGGTGATCCACAATGACGGAAAAGGGTATGCCGCTGAAAAGCTTGTGGTGGTGAGGCTGGCCGTCCACTATGGCAAAGTGTGTGTACTGCTGCAGGTACTCTTTCTTCCAGGGTGCACTGTCCATATGCAGATAGCGCATGAAGGCCAGATTGTCGGGACGGGTGATTTCGTTGATGCGGTAGATGTCCACCCTGGTCCGTGCGGCCATGATGCGCTTGAGTGCTGCGGCAGCGCCCATGGCATCGGGATCGGCATTGATGACGATGCACCAGCGCTGATCCCTGGTGACGGTCCTGAGCCAGTCCTTCAAGGCCTGCAGAGCTTTTCCTCGTGGAACCATAAGCGTTGTGCCCCCTGGCAGTTTCTCGTGGATGGAGTGTGCGGTAGTGTGCCGGAAACTATGTGTCTGGCAGATGCTGTCTGGAGGGATTTGGGGAGGATCGTTCTGCAGGACGAGAGCCCCGTTGCCCTTATCCCCGTGCCGCGCACCAGAGCTCGTGGACACAGGGCAGGGAGGCACAGACGCCCTGCCAGCTGAAGACTTCCAGCACATGGACGCAGGTTGCGGGCACGCGGGCCATGATGTGTTCCGCAAGCTTCCGTTCCCTGTCCGCGAGGGTGCTCACGGGCAGGTGCCTGCCCCGTTCGTCCACAAGATTCCAGTGGATCATGGACGCTTGGGCAAGAATTGCCTCCTCCAGAAGTGCCGCATGATGGTAGCGCAAGAGGTGGCCAAAATCCAGACACAGGCCGGAGCCTTCGGGCAGCAGGGGCGCATGGCCAAGCACTTCCTGCAGGCTGTTGTGCCGCGTGTTTTCCCAGCAGAGGGGCAGGCTCCACCCGTCGCGCAGGAGTGCTTCTGCAAGGACGTGCCGGAAGTGCCGCATCTGCAGCCAGGCCTGGTCTGCCGGTCGTGCCGGCGGATGGATCACGGCGCAGCGCGGGGCAAGAGAGCGGATTTTTCTGACAAGCTCAAGACAGATGCCGGCACAGAGTTCTGCCTCGTCCAGCAGGCTGTGTGCCTGGGGAAGGGGGTCTTCCCTGTGCCAGGGCAGATCCAGGGGCAGGTGGACATGATAGCCCAGGGGCAGGCCGGCTTCCGGCAGATCGTCTGCGGTATAGCGCAGGCAGGCTGCGGTCTCGAAGAAGCACAGGGCCACTTCCGGAACCCGGCCCTGCAGAAAGCGGCAGTTTTCGGCAACGGAGCCGGGCTGTACCCAGGAGGGCACGGCCCAGTGAAAGTCCGGCGAGAGCCGTGACAGGGTCAGTTCCGGCGACAGTTCGAGGGAAGGTGCGCAGGATGGTTCGCAGGGATGGGACATGCAGGGAGAGAGGCTGAAGGAAAGGGAAAAAGGGGGAAGGGAGAGAGGCAGGATACGGAAGGAAGGGGAAAAGTGCCAGTGCCTGGCCGGCAGGGGGATGGCTCCTGCCGGGCGTTGCGAAGCCATGCCCTTGCTGTCGCCACGGCCGGCGCCAGGGCGGCTCTTTTTGGCAAAGGCCTAGCAACGCAGGAGTCCGTGCAGGCAGCAGGGGATTCAGCGCGCTGCCGGTGCGCTGCGGAAATAGCGCGGTATCTCTATGCTCGCCGTGAGCCCTCCCCCGGGATTGTTGCGCAGGGAAAGCTTTGCCTGATCCAGGGCCGCCATATTGCGTGCAATGGAAAGACCCAGTCCGGTTCCGCCAAGGTGGGTGTTGCGCGAGTTGTCCAGGCGGTAATAGGGCATGAACACGCGCTCGATCTTGTCGTCCGGAATGCCCGGCCCATTGTCGGAAATTTCTATGCGTACCATGTCTTCGACGACAAGAATGCGTACCCTGGCGCTGTCGGCATAGGTCAGGGCGTTGTTGAGCAGATTGTTCACGCAGCGCTTCAGGCAGGAAGGCCGTGCCTTGACAAGCAGGGGGCCCGCCACGGGGTCCGCCTCGAGGGGCACATGCGTTCCGTCAAGAGCAACGTCGTCCACAATGCTCTGCAAAAAGGCCCGGATGTCCAGAGGAACCTGCTTTTCTGCCGAGGTGTGGCTCTTTGCGAAATCAAGCCCCCTGGCCACGAAAAGTTCGAGATCGTCCAGATCCATGCCCAGCTTCTCGCTTTCCGCCCTGGGATGGAGGTGCTCGAGGCGCAGGCGCGCACGGGTCAGCGGCGTGCGCAGATCATGGGCAATGGCCGTCATGAGGCGGTTGCGTTCCTCGAAACTTGCACAAATGCGTTCACGCATGAGATTGAAGGACTGGGCGACCTCCCGCACTTCCCTGGTCCCTGTTTCCGGAAGGGGCTGAAAGATTTCCGGATTGCGGCCAAAGGCATCGGCACATGCGGCAAGCTTGCGCAGGGGCTTTGTGGAATGCAGAACAAGAGCGGTCACCAGCGCTGCCAGAGCGATGACCACAAGCAGTGTCAGATACCTGTAGACGAGTGTTTCCCTGGCGCCGTGATCGCGCTTGTGCCCGACAGTCATCCATGTTCCATCCTCAAGGCGTATGGCCGTGAGCATGTAGGGGACGGGATAGCGCGGATCCGGATCCTTGTTGCCGCCAAGCGTCTTGATCAGGAATTCCCGCTCGATACCTACACGGGCAAAGCTTTGTGCAAGAGCCTGGGAGTACAGTCTGATGGGCTTCGAGTCGACAGGGGTCATGTCTGGCCTTGTGTCCGTATAGCGGAAGAAGACATCCACGCCTGCATCGCCATTGGAGTAGACACTGCGTATGATATCCACATAGGCCTGCCGCTCTTCCCTGGGCAGTCGTTCCAGAATGCGCGTGTAGACGACCATGCGCATGGCGGCTTCCTGTATGCCCAGGCCGCGGTGAAAGGTGCGCAGTTCGCTCCAGAGCACGGAATTGGCCAGTTCAATGCCTGCCAGACCCAGGACAAGGAGCACGACAAGTCGTGCGACCAGGGTATCGAAGGGGCGCCAGCGCAGAATCTTGCGCCAGATGTTATTTGATCTTGTCACGCCAGTTTTCCGATGAACATGTAGCCTGTGCCACGCAGGGTACGGATGAGACGGGGAGAGCGGCTTTCGTCGCGCAGCTTGCCGCGAAGGCGGCTCACCTGCACGTCTATGCTGCGATCATAGATGTCCTGCCCCTGACCGCACATGTGATCGAGGATGCGTTCGCGTGTCAGTACCATGTTGGGGTGGCTGAGAAAGAGGTTCAGCAGCCGGAATTCCATGGTGCTCAGGGGCACGATCACCCCGTCCTCGTCTTCCAGGTGCCGCTCAAGGGTGTGCAGATGCCAGCCCTCGAAGGAGATGATGTGTTCCCTGCTGTCCGTGTGCCCTGATTCGTCTCTGCAGGGCGTTCTTCTGCTTCTGCGCAGGAGAGCCCGTATTCGCGCCACAAGTTCCCGCGTCTGAAAGGGCTTGGCGATATAGTCGTCTCCTCCCATTTCCAGACCGAGAACACGGTCCACCGTGTCGCCGAGAGCAGAGAGAAAGATGATGGGAATGTGCGTATTGGGGTAGCCTGGGGTGCGCACTCTCTTGCACAGGACCAGGCCATCCTCGCCAGGCAGCATGATGTCCAGCAGGATGATGTCAAAGAGCTCTCCCTTGCGAAAGAGCGCGAACATGTCCTCGCCACGGGCGACAGACACGACGTCCATATGGTAGCATTCGAGACTTCTGGTGGTCAGTTCCCTGATTGCCGGGTCGTCGTCCACCAGCAGGACACGGATATTCTTGTGCATGACCTCCTCCCTTCCTGACGGCCAGGGGCCGTTAAGGCCGGCTTTCCGAACAGCACGGAAAAGCCGGCTCAGTACAGGAGAAGGCAGGACGGCATCGCGTCACCGGGACAGCAGGGAATGGCGGGAACGGGCAGAGAGCCGTTTCCCCGGGGACTGGAGCGCCCTGCGCGCTGATGAAGGGGGGCTGGAAAGACAAGGAAAACTCCGGGAGGTGCATTTTTTTGCAACTCCTGGTGAAAATTAGCACACACGTCCCGGAAAAACAAGGAATTGAATTTCGTTTTCCTGTCAGCCCCTCCTCGTCAGCTTCGCCGCAGCTGGTATTTGACAGGCACAAGCACGGTAAAGCCTGCGCCGGTCACTCCCGTATTCAGCCCCTTCAGGCGTTCGGCAAGCCGTGCGCTTTCCAGATCCAGGGATCCTATGCCGCAGTTCTTCGAAACGGTCGCCTGCTTGACCATGCCATTGGCGGCGATGCGCACGCGCAGCATCACGGTGCCCTGGGCGCCGGCCCGCCTGGCCTGTCTCGGGTAGCGCTTGTTCTTTTCAATGGCCTCCATGAGGACGGCAAGAGCCTGCTGGCGGGAGGCGGCCGAGACTTCGACCCGTGCCCCGTCCGCTGCCCCGCCCTTGACACCAGCCTGAGGCTTGCCCTTTCCTATGGCGACCGACTCGGTCATCATGGAAGGTGTGGTGACAGTCCGGCGAGGCGCCTTCTTCCTTGGCCTGGGTTTGGGGGCGGGCTTGGGCTTCGGTTTGGGCTCCGGCTTTTTTTCCACCACTTTCGGAGGTTCAGGGGGCGGGCTGACCTTGGGCGGATCCGGCTTCTTTTCAAGCTGCGGAGCGGAAATGGGCGAGGAGTCGGCAAGAAGCCTGCGGCGCTCGCTTTCCTCGACCCGTTGCGCGGGATCTTCGGGCGCCTCATAGCGCATGTTGAGCACAAGGGCTCTGGCCTTTGGCAGGTAGAGCTTGGGCTGTTCGGCAAAAAGGACAAAGGGCACCACGAGGCTTGCGGCCAGAAGTGCCGTGACGCCCCAGGCAATCCGCCTGCTGGCCTGCCATGCTAGGTGGTCACGAACCTCAACGATCAGAGGGAGCACGCGTACTGATGACAAAACGGCCTCCTTCACGCTGTTTCGCTATGTCCACCACCTCCACGAAGGACTGGAAGGGCGCTTTCGCGTCCACATGCAGGTCGAGCAGGGCATCCGGCATGCGGGCGAGCAGGGCCACAAGCTCCTCCTTCGCCACTTCTTCCTGGTTGTGGTAGAGCCGTCCGTCCTCGCGCACGCTGACAACTATTTCCCGCGGGCGTTCGGAAAGCCGAGCAGCCATTTCGGACTTGGGCAGGATGATGTCAAGAACAGGCTTGCTGAATGTCGTGGTCATGATGAAGAAGACAAGCAGCATGAAAACGCAGTCAATCAGAGGCGTTATGTCAATGCTGTCCTCTTCCTCGAAATCATCAAGCATTGTCGGCCTCCCTGGCGCCCTGCCCGGTACCGCCCGCCTGTGCAGGGCGTTTTTTCACCAGACCCTCGCGGGCCATGATGCGCGTCGTGCACTCGACGGTCTGGATGTAGTAGCCTTTGAGGAAGAGCTTGAGATAGTAGTGGAACATCAGCATGGGGATGGCCACGGTCAGCCCCATGACAGTCGTAATGAGCGCTTCCCAGATGCCTGCAGCGAGCATGGTGGCGTCGGGTGCGGCGTTGGTGGAAATGACCTTGAAGACGGTCAGCATGCCGAGCACTGTGCCCAGAAGCCCCAGCAGCGGAGCGACAACGGAAATGAAGCGTATCCAGCTCAAATTGCGGAAGATGCTTTCGAAATTGCGGTGAAAGCGGTAGCTGACCTCGCTTTTCACGTCCATGGTTGCCGCATTGGGACTTGTCACAATCTCGTGCACGATGGCGAGGACCGGGTTGTCGTGGATTTTGTAGATGGCCCCGGCCCCGGCCTTTTCCAGACGAAAGTAGTCCAGTCTGAAGCGCTTGCGCACAAGCCTGAGGTAGAAGTAGGTGCGAACAACAAGATAGACGCCCACCAGGGCCAGGACGATCAGGGCAACGCCTGCCTGTCCTATGGACGCGTATACCGACGCAAGTGTCATGAAACGAACCTCCCCATTGTGTTCACAAGATGTTCCATTATGAGATCATGGTTGCAGATGACTGCCCGAGATGCACGGCTAGGCAAAGACAAGCAGGGCAACGGCGGGCACGAAAAGAAGAAGACTCAGGTTTTGAAGAGCGCGCACATGGCGCTCGCGGGCAAGCCCCAGGAGGAGACAGAGCGCTGCAGCCAGCACGCAGGGCGCAAGAAGGCTCAGCCAGAGCACAAGCCCTTCGCCTGCTCCGTGCCAGTGCCAGGCAAAGATGTAGGCCGCTCCCAGGGGCAGGCAGACTTCCTTCCACCAGCAGGGGGAATGGGCAGGCTGATCATGGCCGTCCCCTTCGTCGCCCCCTTCGCCCGTGCGGGCACGGTTTTCCGGGGCAGTGGAGGCCTTTTGCCTGCAGGCGTTCTGATGCCAGGCAAGCTGCAGGCAGGCCGCGAAGAGCAGCAGCACGCAGCCCGCGTCTGCAAGGCCAGCGAGAAGAGTGTCCAGAAAGGAGAGTATGGTCATGCCGTTTGCCTCATATTGCTGTTCGGCGGAGCAGCCTCTGCCGCCTGTACTGTCTGTACTGCCTGTCCGTCAGGACGCTGTTCCTGCAGGGTGTTCTGTCCCTGCCCGTCTGCCTGCGACCCTTCGCCCGGGACCTCTCCGGCAGAGGCGTCCCTGGCAGCAAGGGCCGGCTTCAGGCGTGCGAGGCGGGTGCGCAGCGGAACGGAATCCTGTCTTTTGAGGGAGGGAGGCCGGCGCAGGCGGGCCAGAATCCGTCCGGGCAGCCCTGCATAGAGGGGAAGGGCCTCTTTTCTGATGCGCACCCATTCCCGCCAGGCAAGAAAGACGGCGAGAAGCGTCGCGCCAAGAAACATGGCAGCCGTGCCAAAGAGCACCGGCAGCCCCTGAAACAGGGCCTGCACAGGACCTGGCGTGGTGCAAAAGATCGCCTGCACGCAAAGAAGGGCGGAAGCCATGCCGGCTAGGACAAGCTGTTCAAACCTGGAGACGCGGGCGTCACGAAAGAGCGCATGGACAAGACTTGCTGTCCAGACGAGGAAGAAGACCGCCATTTCCAGGCCCGGACGGCTGGCCAGATCCGGAGAGAGCAGCCTTGTGGCCAGGAGATGCCCGGCCATGGCCGCCGGAAGGCCCGCCACCATCCAGGTGGTCACGCCCCTGGCACCCCCGAAGCCGGACTTTCGGGAGGTTTTTTCGTGCAGGACCAGCCCCATGGCCAGGGCGCCTGCCACGCACAGGGCAGAGAGACACATGAAAAAGCGCGTGACCGGGTCTGCGAAGCGGCCGAGATGCAGGGCGCTTGCCGCATACCAGAGGGTGGCGACCACACCGGGTTCCCTGCCGCGTGGCCTGGTCGAGATGTCGCCGCTTTCCATGGAGGCAACGAGACGCTCGCCCGAGGCCCTGCGCCCGAACAGGGTGCCCCTGGCCTCGCCTGCTTCTATTTCGCTGATCTCGTGCTTGCTGAAGCGGAAGGTGACAAGGCCTGGTCCGCTCTCCCAGCGTTTTTCGGCAACAACAAGGAGCCGTGCGAGACGCTCGTGCACCCTGTCGCCTGTGGCCTTGTCCGCCGCATAGACCGCACGCGCTTCAAGAGCGTCCGGCGTCTTGCGTATGCCCTTGGACTCGACCACAAAGCTGCGCCTGTCTTCCTTGTAGTGGGGGAAGAGGGTGGAAGGGAGAAAGGACTGGGACGCCAGCACAAGCCCGGAGACAATAAAGAGGACGGCAAAGGGCAGGGTCGCTCCTGCGCCCACGCAATGGCCCTCGTACCACATGCGGGCGCCGCTTTTCTCGAGATGGAACAGCCTGGAGGAAAGGCGATCGCGCAGGAAGAAGCCCGAGAGCAGGACAGCCAGCATGCAGAGAGCGCCGAAGGCAACGACGCGGCGTCCGGCAGGACCAAGGCCAAAGAGGTCAACATGCAGTCTGTAGAGGAAGTTGCCGCCACAGGTGTCGCGGGCTTCGACAAGGGTGCCTTCCCTGACGTCAAAGCCCCTGAAGACCCAGTGGTGGTGATCGTGGGCGTCTTCAGGCTCGACCAGGGCAAGAGACGGGACGGGATTGCGCGCCGTGGGCAGGGCGATATGCCACAGCCCTTCGGGATGTCCGAGTTTTTTTGCCAGTTCGAGACCTGTCTGCGCGGCAAGCAGCCTGTTTTCCTCTGTGGGAGCAAGGGCGGCATGGTGCGTTTCCGGCTGTGCCCAGAAGGTCAGTTCGTGTCTGTAGAGGGAAATGGCGCCCAGGAGAAAGACAAAGAAGCCGAACCAGCCAAGGATGAGACCGGCCTTTGCGTGCTGTTCGCGCAGGGCCTTGCGGATGGGAATGTTCATGAGCGCCTGCCTCTGCTGTCACGGTGGTCCCTGTTTTCCTCCCCTGCCTGTCCGCTGACCGTAAAAACGAGCAGATGTGCGAAAAGGGACAGCGGAGCGAAGAGGAGAAAGGCCAGCAAAAAGGCCGCTGCAGTGGCTTCAAAGGGGGATCCTGCCCACACAGAGGCTATGCCTGGTGCCAGAACCCAGACAAGAACGAGGCCGAGAGCCATGGAGAGCACGACTCTCAGCCAGGATTTCGTTTCCTTCGAGCTGAAGAGAGAGTTTCTGAGGGTGTTCATCGCTGTCTCGCGCATGGAGCGGGACCAGTCCGGCAGGGGAAGTGCGGTATACTTCTGGGGAGGCTTCCCCTGCCGGAAAGGCATTTGGGGTGACAATGGTTGCGCACACAGCCTGTCTTCCGCCTGGTCTGCCTGTCCGGGGCACGGGGGACGGTGCACATGAACGGCACTGGTCAGGGGACGGGCTGCCTGCGGAGTTCTTTCTGTTTGCGGGAACCGGCTAGAATTCCCAGGCCACCTGGAACCAGTACCTGCGACCGTCTTCGGGATAGGTGTAGCTGTCGTCGTTGGAGCGCTTGGCGTTGGTCACGTTGTAGACAGCGCCCGAGACCTTGAGGCCATCCACGATTTCGTAGGTAAGGCCGAAGTCAATGGTCACCATGTCCTCGGAGTTGTGCTGCAGGGAGCCGCCCTGGCCCCAGTTCATGTATTCTTCCTTGCCCCTGTAGGCGAGCTTGGCAAAGGTGCTCAGATTGTCCAGGGGCTTCCAGTCCACGGTGAGGTTGGCCATGTGCTCGGGCGTGGCCACAAGACGCGCACCTTCGGCTGATTCGTACTTGAAGTTGTAGGGATTGTCCGAGGCATTATCTATGCGCGAGTAGGTGTAGGTGTAGTTGGCTGTCGCCGTGAGGCTGGGGGTGAAATCGTAGCTGATGGACGCTTCCACGCCGCCCAGTCGTGCGCCATTGATGTTGTAGTAGATGCTGAGGTATTCACCGGGATTGGCAGGGTCATAGACCATGTTTCCGTCAGCGTCCCTGAAACCTTTTGATCCGGTATTGGCTATCTTGTTCCTGTAGTAGGTATAGAAGCCGGTCACGTTGGCACGCAGCCTGTCGTCGTGGTAGTAGAGGCCGAGTTCGTAGTTGGTGCTCAGCTCAGGCTTGAGGTCCGGGTTGCCTCGGGTAATGGAGCCATTCCTCTGAGGCAGGCCGAAGCTGGGATCGAGCTGGGCTGCCGTGGGCGACTTGTAGCCCATGGCAACGCCGCCCTTGATGGTCCAGTTGGGCAGGAAGTTCCAGACCGCGTAGCCACGCGGCGTCCAGTAGCCGCCAAAGTCCTGGTTGTAGGTATAGCGCACGCCGCCAGTCAGGCTGAAATTGTCCACCACGAACCATTCGGCCTCGAGGAAGAGAGCCTCTTCCATGGTTTCCACCTTGCCGCCATCGGTGCTTTGACCGGGGCTTGTCAGGGTTGAGTAGTAGCCGTCCGGATCATTGAGCTTCTGGTAGCGGTGCTGTCCGCCCACGACAAGGTTCACGGGACCAAGTTCCACATTGTACTTGGCGTCCACGGTCCAGTTGGTCAGGAAGGGGGTGCCGGTGGAGGAGCCAAAGCTCTGCACTTCCTCCAGATAGGTGCCAACCTCGAGCTTGCCCTTGGGCAGTTCGCCGGAATAGTTGAAGCCGTATTCCTGGCGATCGTAGAAGCTGTACTTGTTGGCCGATCCTTCTGCCAGGTTCTTGCCGGCGGTCTGGTTCATGATCTGGCGGGCATTCACATAGGAGAACATGAATTCCTGGCCGTCTATGGGCGTGAACCACAGCTTGGCCGTGCCGTCCAGCTTGCGGTGGCGCGGCATGCCGTCGATTTCGTCAGCCTCGTCCCTGGTCATGGCCTTGCCCCAGACCTGTATGCCAAGCTTGTCCTTGATGATGGGACCGGAGACATACAGATCGCCGCCAAACTGTTTGCCGCCCGGCTCTTCCCTGATGGTTGCATCGGTTGTGAAGGATCCGGACCATTTCTCGCTGTACTTGCGGGTGATGATATTGATGACACCACCAAGTGCGTCCGAGCCGTACAGCGTGGACATTGGGCCGCGCACGACCTCAATGCGCTCAATGGCCGAGACCGGGGGCATCCAGTTGGTTGTCAGGCCATCGTCAATGCCGCCTTTCACAGTTGAGGAAGAGGTGTTCTGGCGCTTGCCGTCCACCAGAATAAGCACGTGATCCGACTGCATGCCGCGAATGGAAATAGTGCCCGTGTCACCGCCTATCATGGCAACGCCGGGCACGGAGCGCAGGGCGTCTGCCAGGGAGTTGACGGACTTGTTCTCCATTTCCTGACGCGTGATGACGCTGATGGTGGCAGGAGCTTCGCGAATATCTTGTTCATAACCTGAAGCCGTGACAACGACGTCCGAAGTTGTCACGACATCTTCGCCCCGGGCTGTGGATGTGCCAAATGGTGCAAGGATCAGCAGCAGGGCAAGGCAAAAGGCACATTTTTTCCTCTGGCTGTGTGTGAGAGCCATCAAGTTCCTCCTTGTGCGCAGGGTGTGATAAAAAAGACTTTGAATTTTTATTTCGAATCGGGCCAGCATCCGGGTCGACTTCCAAAGCTTCCCAAGCTTCCCATGACCACTGGGGCGCACCATAGAGGACAAATCTTGCACGAGTTTTGCAAGAGGAAATTTTTTTCCGACAGGATGGTAAGATTTTGAAAATGACTGTCAGTTTCTTTTTTAGATTGTTACAATCTTGCAAGGTCTGTCTCCCGATCCTGACGGAGGACACGCTGCATGCCGCCGTCCGGTGCCGCTTTGGGGAGCGCGCCCCGGGACAGGCGTTGTGTTGCCTTCCTGCAAGAAAAGGGGGGCAGCAAAGATGTACGGATGTGCAGGAAAGAAGCGGTTTCCGGCAGGCACGCTGGGCGCGTTCTGCCGGAAACCGCGGGACAGGAACTAGAAGAGGGAGGTGCAGCTCCAGCCCAGGGACCGGGCGACTTCGCCGGCCCTGGCGCCGCCAATGACGCAGACATGGCCCTTTTCGGCCACTTCCTGCATGATGTCGGCAAAGGCCCGGAAGTCTTCCACCCTGGTGGCCAGGATTTCTTCGCGCTGGGTCTGCAGCTCCTCGTTGCTGATGCCGCTCAGGAGCCGCAGCAGGGAGACATTGCCGCGGGCATCGGGCAGGAGGTAGGCATCCACATCGCCAATGGTGCCCACAATGGCCCTTGTGAGCTCGTCTTTGGAGAGGCTGATGCGGGAGAGGTAGGAGGCAATGCCGTCATAGGCCCTGAGGGTGGCCTCCACATTGGGATCCCGGTAGCTTGAGCAGACGAAGTTGCCGGAATAGAGCTCCTGGGAGCAGAAGGCGCCGTAGGCGCCGCCCAGCACGCGCACCTGTTCCCACAGATAGCTGCGGCTCAGATGGCGGACAATGACCCGCACCGGGCCGTGCAGCTCGCCATAGCCCAGCTGCTTCAGGTTGCAGCCCTTGGCCACGTAATTGACCTGGCTTGGGGAGGTGAAGACTTCGGCTGCGGGGCGGCTGGCCAGGGAAAGGACCTGGCTGCCGTCGGCAGCGGCTGCCCCGGGCAGGCTGGCCCAGAGGCTCTGCGCCTCGGCAAAGACCCTGGCAATCTGGGCCTCTTCGCCCACGCAGTTCACGTAGCCCGGGCGGGCGGCCACAAGGAAGCGGCGCAGGTCTTCGAAATCCTCCAGCAGCCTGGGGAAGGCGTCGTCCCAGGACTCCAGGCGCGAGCGGACGGTGGACAGGGAGCTTATGCCGGACATGAGCTCGGACATGTAGGCGTCCGTGGTGTAGTGGGAGCGCACCCTGAGGGACGCGGCCGCATGGCCCGAGGAAATGAGGCCCTGTTCAAGGCGGGCCTTGTCCTCTAGGAGCATTTCCCTGAGGCGCTGGCCAAGCAGGCTCTGATCGGTCACGGGCTCAAGGAGCATTTCCTTTAACAGGCCGAAGAGGTCGCCGATTTTGTCGGCCACAGCCTTGCCGCCCAGGGAGAGGTAGCAGCGCACCTCGCCATCCTTGCGGGTTACAAGGGTGGTGTCGGCGCCAAGGCCGCCTGTCTTGGCATCAATGAGCGCGCCGAGTTCCGTATAGTCATGCCGTGCCGTGCCAACTTCCCTGAAGGAACGCATGAAGAGGCCCAAGGAGGGCAGCAGGCGCACGGGCAGCTTGGGCATGGGCACAAGGAGGTTGAGATAGGCTATGCCCCTGGTGGGCTGCTCATGGGCCACGCAGGTCAGGCTTTGCTCCTCGTGCACGTCCCTCTTGATGAAGCGGCCCTGTGCGGGCAGATCGCCAAGACCCAGGCTCGGAATGGAGACCAGGGCCTCAGGGCTGTCCGGAGTGCTCTGCGCCTTCTGGAGATCCGTGCAGATTGTGCACACCTCCTGCTTTTGTTTCTCGTCCAGGGAGGCCTGTATGCCTGCAAGACGTTGCGCCTCCTCCCGGGCCAGCTGGTCGGCCATGTCGGTCTGGGGACGCAGGATGACCGTGGCCCTGCTGGGATTGTCCAGGAAGAGGGTGCGCAGGGCCTCTTCAAAGACGCGTTCGCCTTTGGCCAGGCGATCCTTGATGTGTTGCAGGGGGGCTTCCCAGGCGAGCGACGCCAGGGGATCGTGGTCATAGAGCCAGGTGGACAGGGACTGCAGCATGGCGGCAAGGCCGCGGGGGAAGGATCCGAAATTGCTTTCCCTGTAGGCAAATTCCACGGTATTGACGGCTGCCTCCACAAGGGACGGGTCAATGCCGTCCCTGGCAAGCTCTTCCAGGGTGGTCAGGATGAGTTCCTCTGCCCTGGGGATATTGTCTTCGGCTATGCCCTTGAGGCCGGTGGAATAGAACGTCTGGGCCAGATCCGTTTCCAGGCCGCCGCCCACGGTGTCCTCGCCAAGACCGGAGGAAATGAGAGCCCTGCGCAGAGGGGAGCCGGGCATGCCTTCCAGAATGTGCTCCAGCATGCTCAGGATCATGGTGCGTTCCAGATCGCCGCGGATGCCGGTGAGCCAGTTCATGGTGAAGAGGCAGGAACCATCCTTTTCGGCCGCATAGGGCTTGATGATCCGTGTGGGCGCGCTGAAGGCCGGCTGCAGGGGAATGCAGGAATCCACCTCGCAGCGGGTCTGCCCCTCCAGGGCCCTGGCCACAATGTTCAGGCGCTCTTCCTCGGGATCATCGCCCCAGAAGAAGAAGCGGGCATTGGAGGGATGGTAGTAGCGGCTGTGGAAGTCCTTGAACTCTTCGTAGGTGAGCGTGGGGATCACGGCCGGATTGCCGCCGGAATCAAGGCTGTAGAGCGTGTCTGGGAAGATGGCATGCTGGCTTTCCTCGGCAATGCGCGAGTCCGGCGAGGAATACACGCCCTTCATCTCGTTGTAGACAACACCCTTGTATTCCCAAGTCCCGTCCGGTGTGTCGGCCTCTATGTGCCAGCCTTCCTGGCGGAAGATATTTTCGCTGATGAGCGGATGGAAGACGGCGTCGATATAGACATCAATGAGATTGTAGAAGTCCTGCAGGTTGGCACTGGCCACGGGGTAGCAGGTCTTGTCCGGAAAGGTGAAGGCATTGAGAAAGCTCTGCAGGGAGCTTTGCAGAAGGACCAGGAAGGGTTCCTTCACGGGATACTTGTCCGAACCGCACAACACGGAATGCTCCAGAATGTGGGCCACTCCTGTGGAATTCTTGGGCGGCGTGCGGAAGGTCACACCAAAGCATTTGTTCTCGTCGTCATTGCAGACGGAAACGATTTCTGCACCGGTTGCAGTATGTCTGTAATAACGTGCCCTGCCATTGACTTCGCAGAGGTTGCGTTCGTCAATGAGAGTGAAGTCGTTCTTCAAGAGGGTTCTCCTTCTGTGTTTGGGAAACGTGTGTGATTTTGGAACAAGAGAAAGTTCTGGTCTGCGTTGTCTGGAGTGCATCTGTCTGGAGTGCGTCTTTCGGCAGCATTCTTGCCAGCTCTTGGGGCATCTGTCCAGCGGGCCGGACGTGGGATCCCTTGCGACCTGCCTCCTCTCCCGAGCCCCTGTGCGGACAAAAAAAGTGACCTGAAGAGTGTGCTTCTTCAGGTCACGGGTCTCACAGAAAGGTTTGGCAGAAAGGTTTGGGAGGAGGGGACTGAGAGTACTGGAATGTTCGGGAGGAGATGTTTTGGTCACTTCTGCGGACTGGCCTGTGCCTTGGAAATGGCGGTCCGTCAGGGATTGAGCTGTATGTGGTGCTGGCGACAGAGCCAGAGTTGCAAGAGGTTGTGGCCAGAGCGGTCCCTCTGTGCCTTCTTTTGGGAGGTGTTGCGCAGTGCCCGCAGGGGGCTGTATGATATCCGCCATGTTTTCCGGGACAAAGGGAGTGAACCCGGATGTGAAAGCGGCTTGCAGAGAGTAGGGATGGGTTGGGCGGTATGCCAAGGGGGCAAGCATACCGCCCGGCAAGGAGCAAACATGGAGCTTCAGTTCCCGGCATGATGGGAAGGGGGACCGTCCTTAAGGAAATGGGCATGTGGGACGGTCTTTTCTGAACTCGTTCACCCACATCCTAAGCAACAAGCGTGCCAACTATGAAAATAATTCTTTGACCTATTTGTATCATTGTCTTTTTTGCAAGAGATGTGGTTGCGTGGCAGGCCAGGCTCTCCGGGATACATGAGCAGACCACTGTTTAGAAATCAGACAGTGCCGGCCGGCTGTGTGTGAAAGCTATCCATCCCGGGTGTCCGATTTGGCGACACATTCGGGCAGAGGTCTCCCCAAAGTGCCCCCTGGGGCGGCTTCGGTCGTAAAAAGAAATCCTGGCACGCTTCATGCATATTAAAAAGTGTCCCGGAGGTGACGTTCCGGGATACTTCCGAACGACACTATTGCCATTCGCAAAGCAAATCCTCCCCAAATATTCCCAATTCCCATATCCCCCCAAACCATAAGCTTTCTCCTCCTTGTAAGCCTCCATCCCCAAAGCCCGCTTCCCTGTGAAGCGGGCTTTCTGATGTGCGTCCGGCAGCGGGAACCTCTCGATGAAGGACAAGGGGCTTGTCGCGAGGCAAGTCCTGAAGGAAGCCATGGTAAACCACTGACCTGACGAACAAAACCCCGTATATGAGGCTGGCGTGTCGGAGAAAAGGGCAATGAGACTCAAAGTCCAAGAGCTGCACTGAAGGCACGCAGGTAGATACGGCGGGTATAAGAGGAAAAGTATTGCGTCTTATCTGGAGAGGCCTCACAGACGGCAACAATGCTGGAGCAAAACGTGCTGTGAGGAGTCAGCCGAGGGTATAGTAACTCCCTTCGGGAGCTAGGGCCGAACTTCTATAGTAAACGCAATAAGAAACCAAAACGGAGGACTTGGCTCAAGGCCAAAATATCAATCTTCGAGCAAGGGGCAGAAGACTCGCTGATACGCACGTCAGAAAGGCGCATAGCCTGTTCCCATTCGATGCCAAGTTCTGGCGCATAGATGCCAAAGCATGCTTTCTCGATTTTTGTGTTGACCAGAGATCGATCAAGGGATCGGTCTGCCGGACAATTGTACAATTTTACAAAATACTTGACTCGTAAAGGGGCTCGCACGTATGCTACATGCGGCCTGCGCTATCCCTGCCGTTTTGCCCGCATTGCCGCGCTCAGGGAGGGACAGCGTCATCTTCGTACCCGGCATGGCTCTGCCGTCTCCTGCCGCTTTCCTGCGGCAGAGCCCTGTTCGTCAACAACTGCCTGTCCCTCGTGCCTTGAGGGGAAACAGGAACCAAAACAACTTCCCTGGTGTCCCTCCTTTTCAAGGAGGACCCCTTCAGGGAAAGGGCCTGTAGCTATCATGGAACATATCGGCTTTCCAACAGAAACCGTCGTGCTGTTTGTCGTTGTCGTCCTGGCCTCGCTTTTTCTTGATCTGTACGCCCACAAGCGCGACGAGGACATTTCCCTCAAGAGCGCCTGTCTGTGGTCTATTTTCTGGATACTGCTCTCCGTAGGCTTTGGCATCTATCTATATGTGCACCACAGCGCGGAAATGGCCAGCCTTTTCTTTACCGGCTATGTGCTGGAAAAGGTGCTCTCCGTAGACAACCTCTTTGTCATCATGGCCATTTTCTCCTGGTTCTCCATACCCGGCAAGTACAGGCACAGGGTTTTGTACTGGGGCGTGCTCGGTGCCATTGTCTTCAGGGCCATCTTCGTGGCCATAGGCACGGAACTGCTTTCCTTTGGCCCCTACATGGAAGTGATCTTTGCCGGCATGGTGGGCTACACAGCCTTCATGATGCTCAAGAAGCGTGAGGAAAAGGAAGAGATCAAGGACTATTCCAATCACATTGCCTTCCGTATGGTGCGCCGGTTCTTCCCTGTGTGGCCTAAGCTCAATGGTCATGACTTCTTCATGCGCCGCTCCGAAGCCGAGGCCCAGTCTGCCCGGGAAGGCGTGCCTCTGGAAGGTCTTGGGCACAAGTGCGCCTATGTGGCCACGCCGCTCTTCCTCTGCCTGGCTGTCATCGAAGTGAGCGATGTCATGTTCGCCTTTGACTCCGTGCCTGCGGTCATTGCCGTGAGCCGCGAACCCCTCATCATCTATTCGGCCATGATCTTCGCCATTCTCGGCCTGCGCAGCCTCTACTTTGTCCTGGAATCCTTAAGCAGCCGCCTTGTCTACCTGGAGACCTCGGTGGTCGTCCTCCTCTTCTTCATCACCGTCAAGCTGCTCCTCTCGGCCTGCAACCATCTCTTTGGCATCGGCTTCGAGATTTCCCCGCACCTCTCCCTGGTCATCGTGCTCACCGTGCTTGTCATAGGCATTGTGGCCTCCTTTGTGGTGCCCAAAAAGCAGTAGTACACGGCTGCAAAAGGTTTTTTATGCCGAAATGAAAAAAGGTGTTCTCCCTCTCCTCACAATGCGAGGAGAGGGAGAACACCTTTTTTGCGTGCCTGACGACAGACGAAAAAAACGTTCCCTAGTCTGAGAGTTCTCTGGACTGATCGGCTGGTGCAAGATGCAGCAGCTGTTCCAGGCGGGCTTCGGACTGTTCGGGATCCCTGCCCATGCGCATGGAGAGGGAGGGCAGATTGTCCACGGCATCGCAGGGCCGGATGTAGAGCGGCTCCACATCCCTTGGAAAGTAGTCGCCATGGCGGCCCAGGAGGCGCAGGGCATCTATGGAGGGCCGCACAAGGCTTCTTGTGGCAATGCCCCTGTCCTTCAGGGCTTCCAGAGCCGCACAAAAGCCTTTCTGGCGCGCCAGGGCCGAGCCTGCCACCAGCACGGGCTCGTTGCTGTCCGCGGCACAGGAGACAAGCTGTTCCAGAACCTGGTCAGGCGAGAGCAGTTCCACAGGCCGCAGGGCAACGGCCGGAATGACGGGGCCGTAGGAGAGGAAGGGCGTGCAGTGCACAAGATCCCTGCGGGCATGGGTCACAATCCAGATGTTGCGGCCATAGAGCAGGTGTTCCTGCATGGCTAGGGTTGTGGCCAGGGCCTGCATGTAGTCCAGGGCCGCAAGCTGGGCAGATGTTGTCCTGCGCAGGGCACTGGCCGTGGCCAGCACTAGGCGTATGCCCGTAAAGGATCCCGGTCCCCGCACGCAGCCTATGCGCCGCAGTTCGGAAAAATTCTTGCCGGACAGGGCAAACATCCGCTCAAGACTCGGAGCCAGAAGCTCGGTGGCCCTGTCCTGCAGGGCCCAGACCGTGGAACAGACCAGTTCCTCGTCCTCGGTGAGCACCAGGAGCAGCTCCCGTTCGCAGGAGCACAAGAGCAGCTCCAGCCCCGTGGAATAGGGCGCAGGCACACGGGCAGCCATGGTCAGCCCCTGATGAGACGCATGACGTCATTGAAGGTGGCAAAGATCATGAGTGCAACCAGCAGGGCCACACCGACCCGCATGGAGTAGTCCAGCACCTTCTTGTTGATGGGCCTGCGAAAGATGATTTCCCACAGGCAGAAGACCACGGTGCCTCCGTCCAGGACGGGCACGGGCAGGAGGTTCAGAATGCCCAGGTTGATGCTGATGAGGGCGGCAAGCCCCAGGATGCCGGCCAGGCCGGCATGGGCCTGTTCGCCTATGACCTGGGCTATCATGATGGGACCGCCCACCTGATCGGCCGGGATGACGCGCTCCACAAGCTTCACAAAGCCCTGCCAGGTGAGGGAGACCATGGAAACGCACTGATCAAAGCCGGCACGCAGGCTGTCAAGAAATCCCAGTTCCCTGGTCTCTATGGCGCCGGAAGAACGGATGCCTATGAGCCAGGCTGTTTCCGTCTCTCCAAAGAGGGTCTTGCGCGTGCTGCGCTCCGGCGTCACTTGCACTTCCAGGACGCTTTCCTGGCCCTGCGCATCCTTGCGGCCGATTTCCATGGTCAGGGTGGCGCCATTGCTCGCAGCAATGGTATCGGACATTTCCTGCCAGGTGGAGATGGGCGTTCCGTCAATGGACAGGATGAGGTCGCCCTTTTGCAGCCCGGCACGCTGGGCCGGTGTTTCGGACTGCACGTCGCCCACGCTGGGCAGCATGGAGGTCACGCCCCAGCCAAGGGCCACGATGACACAGAGACTGAGGGCCAAAAGCAGGTTGGCCACAGGGCCTGCCAGCACAACCAGGAGTCTCTGCCAGGCAGGCCTGAGGGAAAAGCTTTCTTCCCTGGTAAAGCCTTCGGGCAGATCGGCCTCGTCCGTTTCGCCCACCAGGGCCACATAGCCGCCCAGGGGGACCAGGGAGAGGGCGTATTCGGTCTTGCCCCGCTTTTTCTTAAGGATCTTGGGGCCAAAGCCCAGGGAAAAGGTCGAGACCCCCATGCCGAAGGCACGGGCCACGGAAAAGTGCCCCAGTTCATGAAAGAAGATAAGGCCGCCAAAGACAAGCACGACGGCTAGTATGGTCATGAGCACGAACGGTTTCCTCCGCGAGCTGCATACTCTTTGACAAATTCTGCTGTCTGCACGGTCAGGGCATTGATGGAGTCCAGACGCTGCCAGCAGGCCTGCTCCAGTTCCCTGCCGGACAGGGCGAGCATCTGCCCGGACAGGCAGAAGGGCGTGCTGCCCGTTTCTCCTCCGGCACGCAGCGCACAGAGATGGTGCTCCATGGCCGCGGCAACACTGCGGGTAATGTCGGTAAACGAGCAGCGCGAGGAAAGGAAGAGCTGTACTGCCGCCTCGTCGGCAGCATTGAGGACAATGCTCATGCCGCTGCGGACCAGCATGGCCTTGCGGGCCAGCTCTATGGCAGGGAAGACGGCATTGTCCACGTCTTCAAAGGTCAAGGTGCCGGTTTTGGCAAGGGACAGCGGTTCCACGTGCCGGCGCTCCACCCTGGGCCAGAGCAGGCAGTTGGCAATAGGCAGGCGCATGTCGGGCACGGCCAGCTGGGCCAGCTGGCTGCCGTCCTTGAAGATGGCCAGGGAGTGCACGATGGACTGAGGGTGGACAAGCACATGCACCCTGTCGGGTGCAAGTCCGTAGAGCTGGCAGGCCTCGATGAGCTCCAGGGCCTTGTTCATGAGCGTGGCCGAATCGATGGTGATCTTGGCGCCCATGTTCCAGTTGGGATGTTTGAGCGCCTGGGCCGGCGTCACCGATTCAAGCTCTGCGGCCGTCCTGTGGCGGAAGGGGCCGCCGGAGGCCGTGAGTATGAGGGCCTCGGCATCGTCCCCGCGGCCGCTCAGGCAGTCGAACAGGGCAAAGTGCTCGGAATCCACGGGCAGTATGGAAGCTCCGGTTCTGGAGCAGACGTGGCGCAGCAGGTCACCTGCAAGAACCAGGCTCTCCTTGTTGGCGAGACAGATGACCTTGCCGGCCAGAGCTGCGGCCAGAGTGCCGGCAAGTCCTGCGGAGCCGGCCTGGGCCGAGAGCACGGTATCGGCACTCTCAAGGCTGGCAAGAGCCCGGTACCCTTCGGGACCGGTAAGGATGTTCGGGGTGTAGCCTGCGGGCAGAAGGCCCTGCAGGGCTTCCCTTGCCTCTTCGTCCAGAACGGCCAGCCAGTCCGGGCGGAACTGATCGGCCTGCTCGGCCAGACGGTTCACGTTGCGGGCACAGGCAAGCCCCCTGATTGCGAACAGATCGGGGTTGCGTTCGACAACGGACAGGGCGCTGCGGCCTATGCTGCCCGTTGCGCCCAGAAGGACCAGGGATCTGCGCCGTGTCCGCTGCCAGCGCAGCGAAGGCGGAGCCGTAATGTAGCGTAGGCCCGGTCCGTCACGTCCAGGCCACAGAGAAGCCATGACTCACTCTCCAGGGGGTAGTGTTCCCAGGCCCAGGGCCCGGGAAGAAAACAGCAGAAAAGGGATCAGCAGGAGCAGGATCGGCTAAAAGAAGAAGAACCACTGATCCACAACGGCAAAGACCGGCATGGCAAAGAGCAGGCTGTCCGCACGGTCCAGGATGCCGCCATGACCGGGCAGCAGATGGCCGCTGTCCTTGATCTTGGCCGAGCGCTTCAGGGCGGATTCGAAGAGATCGCCGAGCTGGGCAAAGGCATTGATGAGAATGGCCAGGGGAATGAAGGCCAGGAAGTTGACCTTGCCCAGGCAGGCTCCGTAGATGGTGCAAAAGAGGACGCAGCCGATGAGGCTGCCCACGGCGCCTTCAGAGCTCTTGTTGGGGCTCACGCTGGGCCAGAGCTTGTGCTTGCCGAAGCGCGTGCCCACAAAGTAGGCGCAGGTGTCGGAAATGGAGACTGCGGCAATGATGAAGATGAGCTTGACCGTGGAGAGGTAGGTGGCAGGCAGAAGCAGCAGAGGAATGTAGGCAAGTCCCGCCATGAAGATGCCGCTCGGCTCAAAGGCCTCTTCCACCACGCGCCAGCGGAAGAGAAAGCTTATGGCTGCCAGGACAAAGCCTGCGCCAAGGCAGACCAGGGCGTCCTGGGGACGGTTCATCCAGGTGAGGATCAGCATGCCCCATCCAAGAAGGATGCCGCAGCAGCGGCCGGCTATGCGGCCATTGGGGCCCCAGAACATGGAGAAGAATTCCCACAGGGCAAGGGCGCAGACCAGAAGGATGAGAAAGAGCAGGAAAAGGCCCCTGAAATAGAGGGCTGCCACAATGACGGCAGCCATGATGAGGCCTGTGCTGATGCGTGTGATATCGACCTTGTGATTGACACTCATTTTTGTTCGCTCCCGCTGACGGTGCTGTTTCCGGCGTCGATCTGTTCCTGTGTCTTGCCGAAGCGGCGCTGGCGCCTGGCATAGTCCGCAAGGGCCTCTTCCATGCAGGCGGGCGTGAAGTCGGGCCAGGCCCTGGGCGTGAAATAAAGCTCGGCATAGGCACACTGGAAGAGAAGAAAGTTGCTCAGGCGCTGTTCGCCACTCGTGCGGATAATGAAATCCGGATCAGGCTGACCTGCGGAATACAGATGGCTGGCAAAGCGCTCTTCCGTGACGTCCTCGGGGCTGAGGCCCTCGGCCAACATGGATCGTGTGGCACGGAGGATTTCCTGGCGTGCCCCGTAGTTGAGAGCAAGGTTGAGAGCCATGTCCCTGCCCTGTTCCGTCCGCTTGATGGCCATTTTCAGGGCAGTACGCACAGGCAGCGGCAGACCGTCCACATCGCCGAAGACCTTGAGCGCAATGCCTTCGCGCAGCATGCGCGGCAGCTCGGATTTCAGGAAGTCCAGCAGCAGGGTGAACAGGGCGCTGATTTCCGCCTGTGGCCGGTTCCAGTTTTCGTTGGAAAAGGCATAGAGAGTAAGGTGACGCAGGCCGATTTTGCGGCAGTAGGTCACGATTTCCCGTACTGCCAGAGCGCCGGCCCTGTGTCCCTGTGAGCGGCTCAGTCCCTGGGCCTGTGCCCAGCGGCCGTTGCCGTCCATGATGATGGCAACGTGTCTGGGCAGGCAGGAAGGCGTACCCGCAGAGAGGGGATCTGTGCTCATTGTCTGAAAATCCTTGCGCAGTGTGGAACAAAACACGGAAAGAAGGAGAAGGGCGCCTGCAGAGGGCCATCGTGCTCCCACGCTCGGCACGAACAGGCCCGAAGAAAGAAACAAGAGCCGCTGTCAGCCGGACGTGACAGCGGCCGTGTGCTTCCTGTTACGGAGAAAGGCAGACCTTCCCGAACAGGGGTCAGATTTCCAGAATTTCCTTTTCCTTGGCAGAGGTGGTCTTGTCGATGGCGGCAATGCTCTTGTCCGTCAGCTTCTGCACATCTTCCTCGCTCTTCTTGCGTTCGTCTTCGGAAAGAAGCTTTTCCTTTTCCATCTTCTTGAGCGAGTCATTGGCATCACGACGCACGTTGCGCACGGCCACCTTGGCTTCCTCGGCGTACTTGCGGGCCACCTTCACGAGTTCCTTGCGGCGATCTTCGGTCAGGGCCGGGATGACGATGCGGATGATCTTGCCGTCATTGATGGGCGTGAGGCCAAGATCGGACTTCAGAATGGCCTTTTCCACAGCGGAAAAGCCGTTCTTGTCCCAAGGCTGAATGGTAATGGTGCGGCTGTCGGGCACGGTCACGGAAGCCATCTGGGAAATGGGGGTGGGGGTGCCGTAGTAGTCGGCCTTGATGCCGTCTACCAGGGCAGTGGTGGCTCTGCCCGTGCGCAGCTTGCCGAAATCCTTTTCCAGAGAAGCCACTGCCTTGGACATGCGTTCTTCGGCATCGAGAAAGAGGGTATCTAGGTCCACGAAAAAAACTCCTTAGAATCAGGGCAGGCCCCGAAGGCAGAGCGTCTGCCAAGGGGGACCTGCATGGTGCAGTGAAGTTGTGCGGCCGCAGTGAACGGCTGTCAGGGGGAAGCTGGCTTAACCCGTGACAATGGTGCCCACTGATTCGCCTCTGACGGCGCGCAGGATGTCGCCGCCGAGCATGCGGCAGACAATGATGGGCACATTGTTGTCCCTGAGCAGGGCAAAGGCCGTGGCGTCCATGACACCAATGTGGCGGGTCAGGGTCTCGTCATAGGTGATGGTCGAAAACTTGACGGCATCCGGGTGCTTGGTCGGATCCTTGTCATAGATGCCGTCCACCTTGGTGGCTTTGACAATGGCATCGCACTGCAGTTCCATGCCGCGCAGGGCAGCCGTGGTGTCGGTGGTAAAGTAGGGATTGCCTGTTCCTGCCGCGCAGATGACCACGCGGCCCTTTTCCATGTGGCGCAGGGCGCGACGGCGGATGAAGGGTTCGCAGACCTCGCGCATGGAAATAGCAGAGAGCACGCGGGTGGGATGGCCGAGCTTTTCCAGGTAGTCCTGCACGGCCAGGGCATTGAGCACTGTGGCCAGCATGCCCATGTAGTCTGCAGAGGAGCGCTCCATGCCCTCGGCAGAGCCGGAGAGGCCGCGGAAGATATTGCCGCCGCCAATGACCAGGGCCATCTGCACGCCAAGTTCCAGAACAGATCCGAGTTCCTTGCAGATTTCCTGTACGGTTTCCTGGTGAATGCCAAAGCCCTGCTCGCCGGCAAGGGCTTCACCACTGAGCTTCACGAGGACACGATTAAATCTGAGATTTCCCACGATAGCCTCCGATGGAGCAGTTTGGGACAGGCAGACGCTGCCGGGCACGATTGAGTTCCCGGCAATGTAGCAAAAAGCCCTGTCCTGTGAAAGAGGAACATCAGGGACGGGGGCGGCCCTGAGCCCTGAAGACGGGGACGGGCGTCAGCGCCCGACCAGGGAGCGTGGGCGCTGCTTCACGGCCCGAACCTCGTCGATGCGCTTGCCGTCCATGCGGGTAATTTCCATGTTCCAGCCCTGGAGCTGGAATTTTTCGCCGTTCTGGGGAATGTGTTCCAGGTGTTCCAGAATGAGGCCTGCCAGCGTGGCAGACTCGCTGTCCGGTCCGGGGCTTATGCCAAGCCAGGAGGTGGCCATGTCCACGGAAAGGCGTCCGGGCAGCTTCCAGGAACCGTCCGGCATGCGGCAGGAGTCGGGACTGGAGGGCATGTCGCCCATCTGGCCGGCCAGGACGGAGAGCAGGTTGGAGGGCAGAATCTGGCCGACCACACTTCCGTATTCGTCCACCACAAAGAGGAGGGGCACGGGCTGCTTGCGGAAGTCTGCCAGCACATCGGCCAGGGAAGAGTGTTCCAGCACCGTGGGGGCCTGCTGAATGAGGGCCTTGAGGTTGAAGGGCTCTCTGTCCCTGCAGACCAGAAGGCTCGCCACGGGCACGACACCCAGGACATCGTCTGTTTCCGTATCGCGCACGGGCAACCAGGACAGTCCGGTCCTGGCCGCAAAGCGGTCGGCTTCCTCAAGGGGAGCATCCACGTTGAGCCAGTGGGCACGCTGGGTGGGCGTCATGATGAAGCGGGCCGTGCGGCCGCTCAGCCGGATGACGCGGCCCACCATGTCGCGCTCCTCGGGGGCAAAGGTCTCGCCCGTGGAGACGGATCCGAGAGCCAGGGCATCCATGGATGGAGAGTCCGTGGTGGTTTTGCCGCCTAGAAGCCCCAGAATAACACGGGCCGTGGCTTCGCGCATGTCGCGCATGCTGACCCTGCGGCGCCTGTTGCGCAGGGCATACTGGTTGCAGAACTCGATGAGCAGGGAGAAGAGGATGGCGCTGTAGAGATAGCCCTTGGGAATGTGCAGGCCGATGCCTTCGGTGATGAGGCTCAGGCCGATCATGAGCAGAAAGCCCAGGCAGAGAATGATGATGGTGGGGTGGCTTTCTATGAAGCTGACCAGGGGACCGGAAGCCATGAGCATGAAGCCGACGGCCACAATGACGGCTATGAACATGATGGGCAGGTGCTGCACCATGCCCACGGAAGTGATGACGGAGTCAATGGAGAAGATGGCGTCCAGGATGACAATCTGGGCTATGACCTGCCAGAAGACGGCGTGATGTCTGGCATTCTGGTGCGGATCGAAGATCTGCCCCTCCAGGCGTTCGTGCATTTCCATGGTGCCCTTGAGGAGCAGGAATATGCCGCCTGTGATGAGTATGATGTCGCGCCAGGAGAAGGGATGCCCCATCAGGGTCGCGATGGGCTGGGTCAGGGTGACCACCCAGGCTATGCCGGAGAGCAGCGCCAGGCGGGCCACCAGGGCAAGACCCAGGCCCAGAACAAAGGCGTGGCGGCGCTGGGCCTGGGGCAGGGTGGTGGAGAGGATGGAGATGAAGACGATATTGTCAATACCAAGGACGATTTCAATAAGAATAAGCGTACCTAGGCCGGCCCAGGCTGAAGGATCGGAGACCCAGGCGAAATCCCAGATGGCCATATGGAATCCTTGCGGCAGTCGCCGCTGTCAATTGAAGTTTTTTTACGGTTTGCGTCTTTGGAAAACGAGTATGCATGAAAAAAGCCAGGACGCTGTCCTGACATTGTGCACCGTGCCCTGCGCAAGGACAGCCCCTGTGCGAGGCACTGGTGTCCGGCAGGCCGTGCTCCTGGCATGAGGCGATTCGGGCCGGACGCTCTTTAAGAGAAGGCCGCGTTGATGGCCCGGCCGCGTTCCACGTCCCTGGCTATCTGTTCGGTCAGTTCCCTGACGCTGTCAAAGCGCCTTTCACTGCGCAGGCGTTCCAGGAAGTCCACCTGGATGCGCTGCCCGTAGAGATTGATGTCGCAGTCCAGAAGAAAGCTTTCAATGGTGCGTTCCCTGCCGCCAAAGGTCGGGGTAAAGCCTATGTTGGTGACAGCGGCAAAGATCTGTTCTCCGCAGGTAACCCTAGTGGCATAGACGCCGTCGGGCGGCAGCAACACACCCGAGGTCTGCAGGTTGGCTGTGGGAAAGCCCAGGCCCGTGCCACGTCCCTGGCCGTGGATGACCATGCCGCACAGGCCGTGGGGACGGCCTAGCATGGCCTGTGCCAGGCCCATGTTGCCCTCTTCGATGGCCTTGCGGATTCTGGTCGAGCTGATGGGGCGATCGTTCAGAAGCAGGGGCGGCACCTGATAGACGGCAAAGCCGTAGGTCTGGCCCAGTGCCGAGAGCGCGGCAAAGTCGCCGCTGCGCCCTCTGCCGAGACAGAAGTCGTAGCCCACGACCAGGGTGTCCATCTCGAGGGGGGCCAGATAGCTCAGATAAAATTCTTCTGGGGACAGGGCCGCAATCTCTCTTGTGAAGGTCAGTTCGAGCAGATACTGCACGCCAAGTCCGCCAAGAAGCTTGCGGCGTGTCTGCAGATCGGCAAGGGGCGGCATCTTGTGACCGGAAAAAAGGGCTCTGGGATGCGGCCAGAAGGTGACGGCCACACAATCCAGATCCCTTGCGTTGCAGTGCTGCAGTGTCTCCCTGACAAGGAGCTGATGTCCGCGGTGTACGCCATCAAAGTTGCCAATGGTCACGCAGGATTTCTTGCCATTGGCAGGACGCACAGGGGTGGTACGCATAATGACAGCCTTATTGAGTGCTCTGGAAAAGGGGCAGGGAAGAGGGGGAAGCCCCCCTTCTCTGTCCCTTGTGTACATTGATGATCGGGCAAGGACGGGAACGCTTTGTCCCTAGAAAGGCACCTCATCCGTGTTGTCAAACTCGGTCAGGGCTTCGGAAGCGCTTGCCTCCGGAGCCTCGGAAGCTCCCTTCTTGTGGCGGCGTTTGCGCTTGCGGGACGACTTTTTCTTGTCCGGCCTGTCTAGGGCAGAGGGTGACTCCATGCCCTGGGATTCGGGCGTGACAGGCGTTTCGTCCTGCAGGCCAGCGTCATTGCCAAGGAAGATGGGTCTGGAAGACTTCCTGGGCTTGTCCTGGGCGCTCTTGCCCGCAGACTTGGAGCTGCCGGAACCAGACTTCTTCTTTTTCTTGCCTTGGCCCCTTTGCTGGACAGGAGCAGCCTCTTCGGGCTGGCCGCCGTTTTCCTGGGGCGCGCTGGCAGCTGGGGCAGCGGAGACTGCCTCGCTGTCCGCTTCCCGGAGACCGTCCGCGGAAGCGTTTCTTGCGCTCTCCTGGCGCTTCTTGTCCTTGCGGCCCTCGTTCTTTCTGCGTTCCTGCTTGGAAGACTTGGAGGCCTTTTCCGGACGCTCGGCCCTGGACTGTCGTTCCTTGGGCAGGCTCAGGGCATTGAGGGTATTGTGATGGAAGGCGTCGAGGAGCATGGCCAGCAGGCTCACGCCGCAGCCTTCGCTTTCCTCTTCCTCGGGCATGGTGGCAAGGGTCCTCGCCAGCTGGCTGTAGCGGCGGGTGCGCACCTTTTCCAAGGAGGTGAGGCTGCGGAAACGGGATTCGAGCAGGGTCAGCAGGCGGCTGGACACGACTTCGGCCACAGTCTCGTCCGTGGGATTGGCCATTTCCTGCAGGTGCAGGCCGTAATGCCTGGCAATGCGATCGAGCTCCATGCGCTGCATGATGTCGCACAGGGAGATGACCGTGCCTGCGGCATTGGCGCGGCCCGTGCGTCCGGCCCTGTGAATGTAGCTTTCGTGATCTTCCGGCGGCTCATACAGAAAGACGTGGGAGAGGCAGGGAATGTCGATGCCGCGTGCGGCCACGTCCGTGGCCACCAGGAAGCGGACCTTGTTCTCGCGTACCCTGCGCATGACGTCCTCGCGCCGGCTCTGGGACAGATCGGCGGAGAGTTCGTCTGCATTGTAGCCAAAGCCCTGCAAGACGCCGGTCACATAGTGCACGTTGGCCTTGGTATTGCAAAAGATGATGGCAGAGGCGGGGTTTTCCATCTCGATGAGACGGATGAGGGCCCGATCCTTGTCCATGGGCTGCACCTGGCAGACAAAGTGCTGAACCTCGGCCACATAGACCTGCTTTTGCGAGAGCGAGAGCAGGGAGGGGTTCGTCATGAACTCATGGGCCAGGTTGATCACGTAGGGCGGATAGGTGGCCGAGAAGAGGCTTGTATAGATGCGCTTCCTTGGCAAATAGCGCTGCAGCTCCTTCATGTCGGGGTAGAAGCCGATGGAGAGCATGCGATCCGCCTCGTCGAAGACCAGGGCCCGCAGATGCTCCAGATTGAGCGAATGCCGCAGGATGTGGTCCAGGATACGGCCAGGCGTGCCTATGACCAGATGGGCGCCTTCGCGCAGCTGTTCCAGCTGCTTGCCATAGCCCACGCCTCCATACAGGGCAGCACTGCGTATGCTTGTGCCCTCGAAGAGGATGCGCGCCTGTTCGGCAACCTGCAGGGCCAGCTCTCTGGTGGGCACCAGGACAAGGGCCTGGGTATAGGCCTGATCGGGTCGCAGGGCGGGAACGAGGGGCAAAAGATAGCAGCCGGTCTTGCCCGAGCCGGTCCTTGACTGAATCATGATGTCCCGTCCGTCCATGAGGTAGGGCAGGGCCAGGGACTGCACGGGCATGAGTCTGGTCCAGCCGGCCCTGGCGCAGGCGGCCTGCATGGCAGGCGGCAGCTGTTCCAGGCTGACGGGCAGGAGCGCATTGTCAGGATGGGAAATTTCGAGGTCGCTTCCGTCGCTGTTCAGGAGGTCGTCCTGACCGGCAGGGGCCGGCTGGGCTTCGGAATCGGCCGGGACGGCTGCCAGGTCGGCAGCAGGAGCGTCCGGGGGAAGGGGAGAGGACTGGGCAGAGGGCGCGCCGTTTTGGGACGCAGCGGTATCGGCGGGTGGTTGAAGGTGAGTATGATCGCTGTCTGGCATACGGGTAGGTTCCGGGTAAAATGAAAAGACCACCATCTGGGTGAATGAAGAGAGTGCGGGGGAAGGCTGGCAGGCTTCTGCCTGCAAAACCTTTGGCAACAGCCGGGCTAGCTATGCCATAAAGCACAGCATCTCGCAAGGGTATGGCAAGGATTGCAAAGGTTTTTAGGGACACCCCCGTCCGCAGGCATGCAGGGGAAACGCGGTCGCACGACACTTTCACGGCAATTGGGTGACAATGCCAAAAGACCGGCACAGCTTCTTGCCTAGAGACAAAGAAGTGTTTAGGTTACGCCAATCTCAAGAGTTGATTGCCCATTCATGGGAATTGCATGGAGTGTGGTGCAGACAGGCTGTTCCGCAATTCCCCTCTCCATGCCTGTTCGGCTTTCCGGCCCTGCTTTTCCTCAAGGAGGTTTTCATGCAGCCAGGCTCGTTCCAACCGGGACCGATTCCGCCCGGTTCTTCCTTTGTCCCGGATTTTGCCAAGGGACTGATTCCAGCCATTGTTCAGGATGCTGAAGACGGCGAGGTACTCATGCTCGCCTACATGAATGAAGAAGCCTGGCACAAGACCCTGGAAACCGGCGAAGCGCATTACTGGAGCAGATCCAGGAGCAAGCTGTGGCACAAGGGAGAGAGCAGTGGCAATGTGCAGAAGGTGCATTCCATACGGCTTGACTGCGACAGCGACACCATTCTCCTTGCCGTGACCCAGATAGGCAATGCTGCCTGCCACACGGGGCGCCGTTCCTGTTTTTACAGGAAGTGGGACGGACGGGAGGAGGTCCTGTGTTCGGAACAGATCTTTGATCCTGAAAAAGTGTACGGGAAATAGCGCGATCCTGCATCCGCGCAGCGCACACGCCACGCATGGCCTGTGCCGTCCCGTCTGCAATCATTGTGCGCTCTATTCTCTTTTGTTTTTAAGGAGGGCTGCAGCCTGCCCGCAGGGCAGTCTTTAGTGCAGCAGACAAAAAGCCATGGATAAGAAAATGCCCGTTCTGAAATTCGGTGTTCCCAAGGGTTCTCTTGAAAACGCAACCGATGATCTCTTTGCCCGTGCAGGCTGGAAGATACACAAGCACGAACGCAACTACTTCCCCGAAATCAACGACCCCGAGATTGTGCTTTCCTTGAGCCGCGTGCAGGAAATCGGCGGCTATGTGGCTGCCGGCATTCTCGATGCCGGCATTTCCGCCCTGGACTGGCTCAAGGAAATGGACCTGGAAGACAAGGTCGTGCAGGTCTCCAATCTTGTGTATTCCAAGAACTCCCTGCGTCAGAGCCGCTGGGTGCTGGCCGTTGCCGGCGATTCGCCCTACACGAAGGCCGAGGATCTGGCCGGCAAGCGCATTGCCACCGAAGTGCAGCATCTGACGGAATGCTATTTCAGGTCCAAGGGTGTTGACGTCAACATCTTCTATTCCTGGGGCGCCACCGAGGCCAAGGTCGTGGAAGGTCTGGCCGACGGCATTGTGGAAGTGACCGAGACCGGCACGACCATTCGTGCCCACGGCCTGCGCATCATTGACGAGGTCATGTGCTCCAACCCCGTTCTGGTCGCCAATCCCGCAGCCTGGGCCGATCCGGTCAAGCGCCGCAAGATTGAGCAGCTCAATCTCCTCCTTGAAGGCGCCCTGCGTGCCGAAAGCCTGGTGGCCATCAAGATGAACGTGTCCAGCGAGAACCTGGCCGCAGTGGAAGCCATGCTGCCCTCTCTGAACTCGCCCACCATTTCTCCTCTGCAAAACGGCACCTGGTTCTCCGTGGAAACGGTGGTGCAGACCAGCATCGTGCGCGACCTCATTCCCAGACTCAAGGAAGCCGGCGCCGAGGGCATCATCGAGTACAGTCTGAACAAGGTCATCTAGATTTCCTGTCTTTTTGCACAAACCAGCCCCATGCCCGGGACTGGAGCTTCGGGAAGGCGCACAAGGGCTTTGTCCCCATGCGCCTTTTTCTGCACCAGAACCCCAGTGCGTCCCTGTGCCCCCGGGCACGGCAAGGAGGAGGCGCACAACCCAATGCAACCGTTTTTTCAAGGAGAGAGCATGAGCACACAGAGCACCGATCCCCTGCTTGATGAAGAACGTGCCCAGAAATATCTGGATTCCCTGCCCACAGTGGAGGAGGGTCAGACCTTCTGCTTTGAGTGCACACCGGACGTTCCCTGTTTCAACCGCTGCTGCCGGCAGCTTACCCTGCCTCTGACACCCTACGATGTCATGCGCCTGTGCCGCAGGCTGGGCATGACCAGTGCCGATTTTCTGGAAACCTTTGCCACCTTCAAGAGCTTTCCCGACTCCGGGCTGCCCATAGCCATGCTGCGCATGCTCAAGGATCCGGACGAGACCTGTCCCTTTGTGACCCCGGCCGGCTGTCATGTCTATGACGATCGTCCGGGCGCGTGTCGCAGCTACCCCCTGGGCCGGGGCACCAGACTTTCGCGCAACGGGGTGTCGGAAACCTTCTATCTTGTGCAGGAGGCGCACTGCCGGGGCTTTGACGCGGGAAGGGACTGGACGCCGCAGGAATGGTTTGCCCACGAGCAGCTGGAAGACTACAACAGGTCCAATGACCGCTACATGCGCCTGGGAGCCATGGTTACGGCCTCCGGCGGCCCGGTGAACCAGAAGGTGGGCAACATGGCTGTGCTCTGCCTCTACCAGCTGGACAAGTTTCGCGAATTCATCGACAAGATGAAGCTCTTCAACAGGGTAGAGGTGAGCGAGGAACGCCAGGCCGCCATCATGACAGACGACGAGGCTGCCCTGGAATTCGGCTACGACTGGGTTGAGCTGGCGCTTTTTGGCCAGTGCGAGAGGCTGAAGAAAAAGAACTGAGATTGCTAAGGCAGGCGTTTTGTTTGCCATTCGCTGCAAGGGGCGGTATGGTGCCCCATTCTCACGCTGGCCTGAAACGGAACCGCCCGCATGCGGCAGAACAGTCCAGGGCGACTGTTGTTTTCGTGGAGCCAAATTTTGTTAAGGAGAACGTTTGATGCTGGATATTGAACAGCAGATGGCTCTGATTAAACGGGGCGCTGCAGAAATTATTGATGAAGGGGAACTGCGCAAGAAGCTGTCTCGCGGCACGCCACTTAGGGTCAAGGTCGGTTTTGACCCCACCGCGCCGGATCTGCATCTCGGGCATACCGTCATCATGCAGAAGATGCGCCATTTCCAGGATCTTGGTCATACTGTCATCTTCCTGATCGGTGATTTCACCGGCCGTATCGGTGACCCGTCCGGCCGCTCCGAGACCCGTCCTCCCCTGACCGAGGAACAGGTCAATGCCAATGCCGAGACCTACAAGAAGCAGTTGTTCAAGATTCTCGACCCTGAAAAGACCATTGTTGAATTCAATTCGCACTGGCTGGGCAAGATGGACGCAGCGGACTTCATTCGCCTGGCATCCAGCTATACCGTGGCCCGCATCATGGAACGTGACGATTTCTCCAAGCGTTTTCGCGAGAACACGCCCATTGCCATCCATGAATTCCTCTATCCACTCTGCCAGGGCTATGACTCCGTGGCCCTGAAGACAGACGTGGAAATGGGCGGCACGGACCAGAAGTTCAACCTGCTCGTCGGCCGCAACTTGCAGTCCCACTACGGCATGGAGCCGCAGTGCATCCTGACCGTGCCGCTGCTGGTGGGTCTGGACGGCGTGCGCAAGATGAGTAAGTCCTACAAGAACTACATCGGCATCGACGAGGCGCCCTCGCAGATCTTCGGCAAGACCATGAGCGTGTCCGACGAGCTCATGTGGACCTACTACGAACTTCTGTCCTCAAAGAGCATGGAAGAGATTGCCGCCCTGAAGGCCAGCGTTGCCGATGGCAGCCTGCATCCCAAGAAGGCCAAGGAAGAGCTGGCCCATGAATTTGTGTGCCGCTTCCATGGCCAGAAGGCAGCCGACGAGGCGCAGGCGGACTTCAATGCCGTCTTTGCCAATGGCGGCGTGCCCCAGGATGCGCCCGAGGGCAGCTGCGAGAGCGGGGAAAAGAGCGATCCTGTGTCCATTCTCGCGGACTTCGGTCTGGCCAAGAGCCGCAGCGAGGCCAGGCGCAAGATAGCCGAAGGCGGCTTCTACATTGACGGCACCCAGTGCAAGGACGACAAGACACCACTTGCGCCGGGCAGCTACGTCATCCGCTTCGGCAAGAAGAAATTCCTGAAGCTGACAGTCCGCTAGCTTCTTTTTGCCCATGGACCCGGAGCCTTTCCGGGTCCTGTCTTTTTTTCAGGGGATGTACAATGCCAAAGCTCTACGTGGCCATGGTCGGACTGCCGGCCAGTGGCAAATCCACTCTGGCAAACAGAATACACGATGATCTGCAGGGCGAGGGCATAGCCTGCGCCATCTTCAACAATGGCGAGCTGCGTCGCAGGCTCACGGGACCAGAATCCACCCAGTCGCAGTGGTATGCGCCGGACAACGAGGAAGGCAGGGAAATACGGGAACGCATTGCCCTGAAGAACATGGAGGAAGCCCGGAAATGGCTGGAGTCTGGCGGCGATGTGGCCATTCTCGATGCGACCAACGGCAGCCGCCGGCGCCGCAGGCTGCTTGAGCAGACGCTCGGCGACCACCCCGTGCTCTTTGTGGAATGTGTCAACGAGGATCCCCTGCTGCGCGAAGCCTGCATCCGCAACAAGGCCAGACTTCCCGAATACGCCGGCTACAGCGAGGAAGAGGCTGTCCGCAGCTTCAAGGCCCGCATAGCCTATTACGAATCCATCTACGAGCATCTGAGCGAGGAAAAGTTCTGGCTGTGCGTCGATACCATGGCCAACCGCATCCTGGCGGAAAGTCCCATGGAAGGCTCGCCCTTCTATCCGGCCATCCGCGAGCTTGTGGTCACCACCTGGATCAAGAAGCTCTACCTTGTGCGCCACGGCCAGACCGAATTCAATGCCGAAGGCCGCATTGGCGGGGATCCCCTGCTCTCTGCCAAGGGCCGCTCCCAGGCGGCCAGGCTGGCCGCCCACATGGAAGGCGTGCCCATTGACTACATCTTTACCTCCACAAGGCGCAGGTCCCATGAAACGGCCATGTATCTGGCACAGTCCAGGCCTGATGTGAATATCATTGCCCTGCCGGAATTCGACGAACTCAATGCCGGCCGGTGCGAGAACATGCGCTACCAGGACATCAGGGTGCAGATGCCCGAGGTGACGAGGCAGCGCAATGCCGACAAGTTCAACTATTGCTATCCCGGAGGCGAAAGCTATGCCATGGTCATGCAGCGCGTTTTGCGCGGCCTGCGCAGGGCGCTCTTCCTGTCCGGCGGTGCGCCCACCTGCATTGTGGGCCATCAGGCCATCAACAGGGTCATTCTCTCCATGTTCCTGCGCCAGCGCATGGAGGACATTCCCTACATGTTCGTGCCCCAGAATCAGTACTACCGTATCGAGAGCACGCCCAAGGTCCGCCTTGTGGAGCGCATTCCCTATGCGGGCAAGCCAGAAGCCGGCAGGAGCCAGGTCTGAGCGAAACTTCGCACGCTTTGAAAGAGCACAACAAGGAAGGGGGAACAGACCTCTGGTCTGTTCCCCCTTCCTTGTTGCAGCCTGCACGTTCTTCAGCTTGCCAGGCCGAGAGAGCGCATGACGGCTACAAAGGCCATGGCAAAGACGATGGTGGCAAAGAAGTTGCGGACAATCAGGCCGAAAACCGTTGCCGCCAGAGCGGCGAGCAGGAAGAGATTGTCCAGGGGATTGGGATTGAAGCTGCCTCCGTAGAGAAAGACATCCGGAGCGACCAGGGCTGCCATGACAGCGGCCGGAATGAAGTTGAGCCAGTCCTTGAGCCAGGAGGGCAGATCCCGTGAAAAGACATACAGGGGCAGAAGGCGCGGCAGCCAGGTGACCAGGGTGCACAGGAGGATGCAGAGCATCGTGGCGACAAGGGTGGCTGTGGTCATGCTCCTGCCCCCTTGCCCTGGGCCCGTCTGGCCAGCATGGTACCCATGGTTGCGGCCAGCATGGTGGCCAGCACCACATTCCACTGATGCAGGCCTGCCAGATGCAGGGCCACGGAAAAGAAGGCCGCCAGCAGGGCCGTGAGGGTGTGCAGTCTGTCCGTGCACTGCGGGATGAGCAGGGCCAGGAACATGGCCGAGATGGCATAGTCAAGGCCCAGGGGCTTGACATCCGTGACCACGCTGCCGCACAGGCCGCCCACAAGGGTGCCCAGGACCCAGGAGGCCTGGGCCAGGGTGGTTGCCGAGAAAATGGCCGTGCGGTTGAACTTCCAGCCCTGCTGGAAGGCCGTGATGTGCACGGCAAAGAGCTCGTCCGTGATCTGCCAGCCGTAGATGAAGCGGGCAAGGCCCTTCAGAGGCTTGACATGGGGTGCCAGGGCCACGGCCATGAGCACGTAGCGCAGGTTGGTCACAAAGACGGCCAGGGCAGTGGATATGTAGCCTGCCCCTGCAAACCACAGGGAAATGGTAATGAACTGCCCGGAGCCGGCAAACATGAGTACGGACGTGGCCGTGGCCAGCCAGATGGGCATGCCCTGCTGTGTGGCCAGCACGCCGAAGGCAAAGGCCACGGGCACATAGCCAAGGACAATGGGCATGGCCCTGGAAAAGCCCAGCTTCATGGCCTGAGCCGTGCTCGGGCTGTCCTGGGAAAGAGATTCAGACATGGTGAACACATGCAGGCGCATGGGCCTGCGGGCTATATGGTGAACAAGGGGGGAGCAGTGTGTCCGGAACTTGAGAAGGGCGCAACCCCTGTGGCACAATGCCGGGAACAGCAGCTTTCTGTACGCATGACAGACAGCACAGCATCAAGGAGTCCCTTTCATGTCCGGCACAAAACTCTATTGCGTCATCGGCCAGCCCCTCGGCCATTCGCTCAGTCCGCTCATCCACAACCAGGCCTTTGCCGAAACAGGCCTTGAAGGCGTGTATCTGGCTTTTCCCCAGACAGAGGAACATCTGCCAGCCTTCTTCGAGGCCATGCGCATCCTGCCCATCTCCGGCTGCAACATAACCCTGCCCTTCAAGGTGCGTTCCATGGACTATGTGGACCGGGTGAGCGAGCGGGCCCGGCGCATGGGCGCGATCAACACGGTATATTGGCAGGACGGAGCGCTTGTGGGCGAAAACACGGACGTGACAGGCTTCATGGCGCCCCTGCTTGGCCGGCACTTCAGCAAGGCCCTCATCCTGGGAGCTGGCGGCGTGTCCAGGGCTGCCATTGCCGCCCTGCAGGAGCTTGGGGTGGAGCACATACTCCTTGCCAACCGATCTCCGGACAGGGCACAGGCACTTGCCGCCGAGTTTGGCACGGATTGCGTGCCCTGGGAGCAGCGCGGGGAGGTGGACTGCGACCTGGTGGTCAACGCCACAAGTCTCGGCATGAAGGGCGCCCGTGTGGACGACACCCCCTATGAGGCAGCCTTTTTTGCCGGGCGTACAGGCCTTGCCTATGACATTGTTTACACGCCGGAGCGGACACGCTTTCTGCGCGAGGCCGCTGCTGCGGGCTGGCAGACGCAGAGCGGCGTGGCCATGTTTGTGGAGCAGGCCAGAGCCGCCTTTGTCCTGTGGACCGGCGTGCCCATGCCGGCCGAAAGTGCCTATGCCGTCGTGCGCAGAGCCCTGGAAGCGCAAAGCTGAACAGGGCTTCGCCAAAAAAAGGAGGAGTGTGCACGGGGCACACTCCCGGAAGAGTCATCGTGGGCAAGAGCGGGCTTGCAGCCTACTTGCCGGCCTTGTTGCGCTTAAGCTGGCGTAGGGCCTTTTGGGCATCGGGATCGCCGTTGTTGGCAGCCAGGGTATACCAGCGCCTGGCCTCGTTGATGTCCAGCGGCACGCCTGTGCCCTGCTCGTACATGAGGCCCAGGCTGTACTGGGCGGCACTCTCGTTGTTTTCGGCAGCCTTGCGATACCATTCGACGGCTTTGCCGTAGTCCTGGGGCACACCGTGCCCCTGCTCGTAGAGAAAGCCGATATTGTACTGGGCCGGGCCGTAGCCCTGATCCGCGGCCTTCTGGTACCACTGCAGGGCCTTGCCGTAATCGAGGGCGTAGCCGCGGCCCTGGGCGTACATAAAGGCCAGATTGTTCTGGGCCTTGGGATGATCCTGTTCTGCGGCCTTTTCCAGCCAGTGCACGGCCTTGGTGTCGTCCTGGTTGCTGCCCTTGGAGTTCATGTAGATCCAGCCAAGGGAGTACTGGGCATCGGCCAGGCCCTGGTTAGCGGCCCGGGAGTACCAGTCAATGGCCTTGTTCTCGTCGCGTTTCACGCCCCTGCCATTGGCATAGAGATAGCCTAGGTTGTACTGGGCCAAGGCGTGGCCCTGTTCCGCAGCCTTGGCAAACCATTTTGAGGCCTCCAGAAAGTTGCGGCGCACGCCTTCGCCCATGGCCAGAACCTGGCCATAGGCATTCTGGCCGCGCACATCGCCCTGCTCGGCAGAGATCTTGAAGTACTGGGCTGCCCTGGTGCGGCTTTTGCGTATGCCCTTGCCGCTCTGGATGAGCCGGCCGAGCACAAAGGCCGCCTCGGCGTTCTTCTTGTTGGCCAGGGGCGTGAGGAGTGCCACGGCTGTGCGGTAGTCTTCCTTGTCCAGGGCTTCCTGAACAAGCTGCAGGGTGGCCTGATCCTCGCTGGTCGTGCGCTGGACTGCTTCTCCTGCAGTCTGCTCCCGTGCGGCGCCTGGAGCCGCAAGAACCTCGGGGCAGAAGACAGAGCACAGGACAAGCAAGGCAAGAGCAGGACCAAGAGAGTGAAAAAGGGACGGTAACGACATGTGGCTCCTGACTGACGGTGCCCCATGTGGGCACCGTTCATGACGAAAGAAACAGGAAAAGAGGGAAGAAAAGGGCGGGCAGGCCAGGAGAACGGATGCTCCCGGGCGCCTAGAGGCGCCTGAGCGTGCCTGTCCAGAGGGCATCACAGTGCCGTCTGCTCGAGTGGGCAAAGGCTTCCAGGAAGGCCTGTCTGGCCTTTTGCACGGACTCCGACTGCCACCAGGTCGCGGGATTGTCCCAGATGGCGTCCACCTGCATGGCGGCTGCCTCGGCACTGGAGTGCCAGATGCCTGCCTGGGCAAGCTGCAGCAGGATGCGCTGAAAGGTGGCATTGACCGGCCAGCAGGCGGGATCCCAGTAGCAGACCAGAGGAATGTTGGCTGCCATGGCCTCCAGAAGGGTGGTGCCGTGATGGTCCAGAACCAGCAGATTGCAGTTAAGGATCTGCGGTGTCAGGGGGCCTGAGCACAGATGCACCCTGGAAAAGCGGGTCAGGATCCAGGGCGCGTCGTCCAGGGTGCCGGGCACGGGAAAATAGGGACGGTAGAGGGTGCACTCCTGGCGTTTCCTGCCCAGGGCTTCTACAAACCACTGCTTGTCGTCCCTGTACTGGACGTTTTGCAGAGGGGTGGGGTGAGAGTCCAGCTGATAGCCGATGGTCGGCATTTCCGTGCCCACAAAGATGAGCGTCTTGTTGCCGCCGTGCCAGCAGTTGTGCAGACGGCAGAGCTGCGGGGCCGGCAGGGGCACAAAGTTGGCTTTGCCGCAGACAGGTCCCAAGGCGCTTTCCTGTTCGGTCCATCCCCAGGTGATGAAGGCATGTTGGGTGTATTCCACAAGCTCCATGGCCGAGATGTGCTGCATCATGCCGTAGTTTCCGCCATGCTGCATGCAGACAAGACGTCCGCCCCTGGCCCGCCACAGGGCAAGGAACTGCCTGTAGACCGCGTCCTCGTACAAAAGGATGCTTGCCGCCCGGACCCGTGGCGTTTTCATGGGCGCCGGAGGTTCCTCGGGATGCTTAAGATCGCGCAGACTCTGCGGCAGAAGGCTCATGAAGAGGGGCAGGGGATCCATGGGCAGATCCAGGGTCGCCCCGGTCACGCTGCTTGCATAGAACATGCGCAAGGGGCGGGAATGGTCCTCGCAGCGGCTGGGGTGGCGCAGGGCCAGGGAGTAGCGCAGGGCCCGCACAAGGCCCATGCCCTTGAGAGGCGGGAAGGGCAGGTGCAGCAGCAGTCTGCGCAGGGCCTCCTTGAGACGTGCTCCTGCACCCTCGGGCCTGTGCTGCGGATAGTCCTCGCTCACGGCAGTACCTTCGGTCACGGTCCAGGCCGGAGGACATACGGGACGCAGGAGGCAGGAAAAGAGCCAGTGGAGGCAGACGGGATTGAGGCAGCCGTGCAGAACCACGTCCGCATCCGTACCCATGTGAAAGGTGCAGTCTTCGGGCAAAAGCTCGACCTGCAGGGGCTCGCAGCCATGGGTGTTCACCAGGGCCCGAACGCGGTACCAGATCTCGACGAGGATGCGGGCCACGTTGATGCAGTAGGGGGAGAGCAGAAGCTCCCAGTAGTCGGCAGGCAGGTCGTGGTCCGGCTGCAGCTTTTGGGCTAGTCTCGGAATCATGTCGCTTGCCAGGGATAGGGCCTGGCCTATGGCTTTTTTCTGCAGTGCCCTGTCTGCCAGGGGTTCCGGGGCAAGGGCATAGTGGTCTTCCCAGTCCGGAAAGAAGTCTTCCAGTCCGGCAAAGCACCAGGGGCCTGCGGCAAGAACTGCTGCAGGATCGGAGGGAATGGGCATGGAACCCAGGACAAGGCGCTTGAGAACAGGCTTTTTCGTACAGGTCCGGGCGTCGGAGTTCTGGCTCGTCATATCGTGCATGTCGGTGTGCAAAAACGGGCAGGTCCGCACAAGCTGCGGAACCTGCCGCAAGGAAGGAACAGGGCTGCCCCTGACAGGCAGGGACAGTCGGGTGCCGGTAAAGGCAAGGGGAGTCCGAAAGGAGGGGCTAGCGATCGAGGTCAGCCCAGGAGAGCACGGTATCCTCGGGGATGTCCCTGCGGGCACGCATGCCGAGCACTTCGTCGATGCAGCGCGGAGAAATGCCGTGGGCCGGGCGCTTCCAGGTCAGATCGTCCCTGGTCAGGACACAGCCTTTGGCAATGGGGCGGGCAGCAACCAGGGAACGCCGGGCATTCTTGCGGGCAGGTTCCTCGGAAGGATAGGAGCGCACGGCAAAATCGCCAACGCTGGTCAGAATGGCCTGCATTTTGCTGCGGAACAGGGCCAGATCGTTCTTGTCCATGGCGTGATAGTGATCGTTGCCGGGCAGGGTCTTGTCAAAGGTAAAGTGCTTTTCCAGGATGCGGGCGCCAAGCAGGGTAGCCGTCACGAGAATGTGCATGTCGTCGGGCAGGGTGTGGTCGGAGTATCCGATGGCCAGGTGCGGGAAATGGCGCTTGAGTCCCACAATCATGCCAAGCCCTGCGTTTTCGTCCAGAGTGGGATAGTTGAGCACGCAGTGGAGCAGGGCAAGCCTGTTGCCCTTGGCTTCAATCCATTCCACGGCCTCGTCCACCTCGTGCAGGGCGGAGGCGCCGGTGGACAGAATGATAGGTTTGCCGAAGTCGCACAGGTATTCAATGAAGGGCTTGTTGGTGATGTCCGAAGAGGAGATCTTGAAGACATCCATGAGGGGATTGAGGAAACGGGCGCTTTCCACGTCAAAGGGCGTGGACATGAAGGCAATGCCTTCGTCGTCGCACCAGCGCTTGAGCTGCTCGAATTCCTTTTTCCAGAAGGAATCGTGCCTGGTGAAGAGCTCGTACTGGCTCTTTGTGGGCTCCTTGGTGGTATCCCAGTAGGCAGGGGAATCCTTGGAGGCCAGGGTACCGGCCTTGTAGGTCTGGAATTTGATGGCATCGGCGCCGCCTTCCCGGGCTTCGCAGATGAGGCGTTTGGCCAGGTCCATGCTGCCTTCATGGTTTACACCGGCCTCGGCAATGATATAGGGCATGGGAATGTGGGTTTCCACAGCCGGAACGGTCAGATAGTCGAAAATGTTCTGCATGGTTATCGACTCCGATGCGGGCATGCCGCCTGAAGACGAAAGAAGTGTTTTTGTAAGGGGCCTGTGCGCCCTCAGGGCACTCTTGCCAGAGGCTGAGGGCTTGGTACGTGCGGGGGCCTGCCCTGTGGGCATCCCTGTCTGCGCTGTGGCGCCTGCAGGTCCTGCACTTGAGACAAGGCTGTGAGTCTGCTAGCACAGAAGCGCCTGAAAGGCAAAAAAGGCTTCCTGGCCCAGGGCGGACCGGAAGCCTGAAAAGCAAGGGAATACCAGGGAGCAATGCCGCTGCAGCGCCTGTCTCGCACTGTGCCTGGCAGGGCTCCCTGTGATGCACACTGGCAAGCAACCCGTTACAGAGGGAGGAGACGAGATGGCAGAGCTGGAAAAGGTTGTTCTGGCAACACACAATACCGGCAAGGTCCGGGAACTGGCAGAACCCCTGCGCAGTCTCGGCGTGGAACTGCTGGGCCTGGAGGCCTTTCCGCAGGTGGGCGAGATCGTGGAGGACGGCGCAACCTTTGCCGAAAACGCGCTCATCAAGGCAGCAACCGTGGCCGATGCCACGGGCCTTATCAGCATAGCCGACGATTCGGGGCTGGAGGTGGATGCCCTGGACGGGCGGCCCGGCATCTATTCGGCCCGCTATGCCGACGACCTCTTGCCCATGGAGGGCGAGAGCAGGGACATGCGCAATATCCGCAAGCTGCTCATGGAACTCAAGGATGTGCCCTACGAGCGGCGCCAGGCCCGCTTTGTCTGCTGCATGGCCTGCGTGAGTCCCGGGCTCTACGAGCCAGAGGAAACCCTGGTTGTGCAGGGGACCTGGGAAGGCCGCATTTTGCCTTCCTGCATAGGCAGCAACGGCTTTGGCTATGATCCCGTCTTTGCCGATGTGGTGCTCGGCGTCACGGCAGCCCAGCTCACCCGAGAGGAAAAGATGGCACGCAGCCACAGGGGGCAGGCCGTGCAGTCCCTCATTGCCTGCTGGCCGGAATGGCGGGCCAGCCTGCCAAGGAAATAGCCCTGTCCGTGAAAGGTCAGCTCTGGCGCCAGTCCAGGCCGCGCAGGAGCTGACCTATGGCCAGGCCCAGGCGCAGGTGGCCCACCTCTGCCATGTGGTAGCCGTCGCGGGCATCCATGGCGGCCAGGATGCTGCCGCCGTTCAAGAAAAAGACGCCGGCCTTGCGGGCCATGCGTTCCATGGGGCCGGCCAGGTCCTGGCAGAGCACCTCCCGGTCTGCTCCGTAGTCCTGCACAAGATCCTGCAGGGCACATTCGGCCATGGGCGGAGGACTGACCAGGAGGATTTTGAGATCTCGGCCGCAGAGCGTACGGGCGGCTTCTGTCATGCGCAGCAGGTTGGCGCAGATGGCTGCGGCAGAAAGGTTGAGCGGCGGCATCACGTCATTGGTGCCCAGCATGAGAACCAAGCCGTTCAGGGGCTTGTGTGCCTCAAGGACCGGGGCAAGGGTGGCTCCCCCGAGCAGCTCTTTGGGAAAGACCGGGCTTTTCCAGGCACTGCAGCGGCCATTGAGGCCATCCACCAGGGGCAGGACATTGAGGGCCTGCCTCGTGACCATGGTCGTATAGCGCCTGTTGGGCGGCAGGCGTCCGCCACCCGGGCGATACCCCCAGGTATTGGAGTCGCCGTAGAAAAGGACTCTGAGTATCACGGTCGTACCTGCCGGGCCTGGGGAAGGAGCAGGGGATCCGCATTGCGTATCAGCCCAAGGAAGTTCTGGCACTCTTCCCTGTTGCCGGAAATGACGGTCAGAGCCGTCAGCTCGCCATTGGTCCCCACCCAGATGGTGGCAGGAATCCCTGTCATGGTGGCCTCAAGACGCAGCAGGCCCGCGTCCTGCTCTGGGCCGGACAGGATGGTGCAGCCGTTTTCCTGCAGGCTTGCGACAAGTTGCCTGCCCGTGGCCGCAAGATCCGTGTTCGCACCGGCCTCCTCAATCTGTATCATGACCGAGGCATTCTTTTCCTTGTTGTAATAGTGGGCAAGGGAACGCTTCTGGGCATTGTTGAAGCCGGGGGCCATGGAGGCCTTCCAGGCATCGGGCACATTGGCAATGTCGTAGAAATCGCAGGTAATGTCCCTGGCAGGCGCAGTTGTGGGTAGGGCAAGCAGGACAAGAACAGGAACGATGCAGGTAAGGAACAGGAAACGAAGAGCGTTCATAAGCTGAAGGTTTGCGGACAAAAGCAGTTTTTTGGGACAGGACGCTGGCAGAAGGGCCGTTTTTTTCTGCACGAGGGGACAAAACGGCCGACAGGATGCTGTGCGTGTGCAAGGGCTGTCTCCGATGCAAGACAAACGGGCCCTTGACAGGCGAAAAGCGCCAATCAGAGGTCCCTTGTGCATACAGGACTTGTCGCAGTGGTGCAATAGAAAATGCGGATATGCATGGGCCAGGGACAAGAGCAGGAGAGGCGGGATCGGCAGCTTGCGTCCGCAGCTGACAGAAGGACATGAAAAAAGGGCTCCGGATCGAAGCCGAAGCCCTGTTGCTTCAAAGGAGGCAGGAGCGCGCGTACTGATGTTCCCTTAGGCTGCTTGCACCCGTGCGGAGACGGCACTCTTCCAGTTCAGAAGGAAGATGGAATTGACAATGACGAAGACTGAGCCTGCATTGTGCACAAGGGCGCCGGTCACGGGATTGAGGACAGCCGTCATGGCCAGAATGATGGCCACGAAGTTGAGCAGCATGGAGAAGGTGAGGTTGGCGGTAATGGTGCGCATGGTTCTCTTGGACAGGGCAAAGAGATGCGGGAGCATGGCAATGTCGTCGTTGACAAGGACAATGTCGGCGGCATCGATGGCAATGTCGCTGCCCACGCCGCCCATGGCTATGCCCACGCGGGCCTTTCTCAGGGCCGGTGCATCGTTGATGCCGTCGCCAATCATGCACACAGGGGCACGGTTCGCTTCGCTGCGGTCTATGAAGTTCAGCTTGTCCTCGGGCAGGCAGTTGGGATGCACTTCCCTGATGCTGACCTGGGAGGCAATGGTCCGGGCAGCACTTTCGTGGTCGCCCGTGAGCAGGACGGGTTCGACCTGCACCTTTTTCAGGTTGGCAATGGTCTGGGCGGCATCGGGGCGCAGGGTGTCGGCCAGGGCCACCATGCCGGAGAGCTCATTGTCCACGGCAATGTAGATGACGGAGTGCCCGAGGCTTGCGTGCTGTTCGGCAAGCTGCAGGACGTCCCTGCCCGGGGCAAGATCGTCCATGAGATCCCTGTTGCCGGCGCGCACCCTGTGACCGTTCACAAGGCCGCTGACCCCCTTGCCGGGCGTCATGACAAAGTCCGTGACCTCCGGAAGGCCTGTGCCAGAGGAGTGCTTCTTCAGAGTCTCCCGGTAGCTGGCCACAAGGGCCTTGCCCAGGGGATGCTCGGATTTCTGTTCCACAGAGGCTGCCATGCCATAGAGCGTGTCTTTGTCGTACTTGTCCGTGAAGGTGTAGATTTCCCGCACGGCCGGAGTGCCCGTGGTCAGGGTGCCGGTCTTGTCAAAGGCCACCCTGGTGACCTTGGCCAGGCGTTCCAGGGCATCGCCCTCGCGAACAAGGAAGCGGTGGTGGGTGGCATTGCCAATGGCGGCCATGATGGCTGTGGGCGTGGCCAGAACCAGGGCGCAGGGGCAGAACACGACCAGGATGGTGACAGAGCGCAGGATTTCGCCGGTCACGCACCAGGTGATGAAGGCCGAGATCAGGGCAATGACTACAATCCAGGTAGCCCATCGGTCGGCAAGGCTCACAATCTTGGCCTTGCTGGCATCGGCGGACTGCACAAGGCGGATCATGCGCTGCAAGGAGCTGTCCTCGCCCACCTTGAGGGCCCGCATGTCGAAGGCACCGTACTGATTGACCGTGCCGGAAAAGACCTCGTCGCCCTCGCACTTGTCCACGGGCAGGGATTCGCCGGTCATGAGCGCCTGATTGACGGACGTCTTGCCCGAGACAATCACGCCGTCCACGGGAATGGTTTCGCCGGGCAGGACGCGGACAAGATCGTTGACCCTGACCTGTTCGGCAGCAACAATGTCTTCCCTGCCGTCCGCAGAGACGATGCGGGCGGTGCGCGGCGTCAGATGCACGAGCTTTTCAATGCCGGCCCTGGCCTTGGCCACGGTCAGTTCTTCGAGAAGACCGCCAAGCTGCATGATGACAGCCACTTCGCCTGCAGCAAAGTCCTCGCCCACTATGACCGAGGCGATGAGGGCCATGGACACAAGAACATCGGCCTTGATGTCAAAGGCTGTGACAAGGCCGTGTATTGCTTCGAGAATGATGGGCAAACCACAGAGAATGATGGCAATCCAGGCCGCGTCGAAGGGCAGGGGCAGCAGATCGAAGCCGCTGACCACCAGTGCCATGGCGGAGATAACGAGAAAGACGATGTCGCGTTTTGTGCCACCCCACGCAAGAAGTTTTTCAAGAGCATCCATCATGAGAGCAAACCTCCTTTACCTATACCCCTATAGGTATATACGCATTGGGGTACAGGTATACGCAGTACGGCTCTCTGTCAAGCAGTGCATCTGTCGGAAAAATGTCGTTAAAGGGTCACGGATGCTGTGCTATCAGCATCCGGCATTTTCACATGTTTGCAAAGCGTTCCACGGCCTTGGTAAAGTTGGCTATGGTTTTTTCGGGATCGCCGTGTTCTATGCCGTCGCGCACGCAATGGCGGATATGGCCTTCGAGAATGACCTGTCCCACCCTGTGCAGGGCGGACTTGGCCGCATTGACCTGGGCCAGGACGTCCTCACAGGGCACATCCTCGTCGACCATGCGGTTGATGGCCTCGATCTGACCAATGATTTTCTTGAGACGTCTGTGCAGATTTGGTGCGTCCATACACTGTTTCATCACAAATACTGGCGCGGAGCCCCCTGCATGTATGCAGGGGAGGAAACGCCTTCCTCCTTATGTGAAAAAAGATGTGACTGGGCAGGGCCTGCAAGTCGTTTCCTGCATCCTTCATCCGGTCCCGCATGCCTGCATCCACTGGATCTGCACCCCCTTTCGGGAAGCGGGCCCAAGGGGGGCAGTTCTGCGAAAGGGCAGGCGAGATCCTGGGCAGATCCGGCGTCAGGGATGGAAAGGCTGGCCTGTCGGAGGTCCGTGCACGGGCAGGCAGCCCTGTGGGGCAGGCCCTTTTTTGCTTGCCTTGTGCGGCACAATACGATATGGAGAGCCCCCATATCAAGTAAGCACATCGGAACAGCAACCCGGGGTGCCCGGCAAAACGGTTTGCGGGTAGAAGGGTTAGGGTTTCGATGGAAGTAGAACCCAGGAGGTTTTATCATGGCATACGTTACCATGAAGCAGATGCTGGAGACCGGCGTCCACTTCGGCCATCAGACCCGTCGCTGGAACCCCAAGATGCGTCCCTACATCTTCGGTGACCGCAACGGTATCCATATCATCGACCTGCAGCAGACCGTGAAGCTGTTCCGCGTGGCCTATGACAAGGTGGTCGACACCGTGGCCAACGGCGGCAAGGTGCTGTTCATCGGTACCAAGCGTCAGGCTCAGGAATCTGTGGCCGCAGAGGCAACCCGTGCCAATCAGTACTATGTGAGTAACCGCTGGATGGGCGGCACCCTGACCAACTTTGTCACCATCCAGAAGAGCATCGACCGTCTGAAGAAGCTCGAAGCCATGTTTGCCGACGGCTCCATCAATCGCTACCAGAAGAAGGAAATCCTGCTTCTCGAACGCGAAATGCAGAAGCTCGAACAGGCTCTTGGCGGTATCAAGAACATGGACCGTCTTCCCCAGCTCGCCTTCATCATTGACCCCAACAGGGAAGCCATTGCCGTGAAGGAATGCCGCAAGCTCGGTATCCCGATTGTGGCCGTGACGGACACCAACTGTGATCCCGATGTCATCGACTACATCATTCCCGGCAATGATGACGCCATCCGCGCCATCAAGCTCTTCGTGGGCGCCTTTGCCGAAGCCTGCCTTGAGGGCGAAGCCGCTGCCAGCGACAAGGGCAGTGCTGAAGAAGCGATGGAAAAGGCTGCTGAAAAGCCTGCCGCCGAAGCTGCCGAATAGCAGTGCCTTCTGCCGGTTGGTTCCTGTCGGGCCGATCGCAGATCATGTATTTTGACTGAAAATGGGGCAGTATTGTCGCCAAGAGCGATGATGCTGCCCCATATTGAACACAATCAAGGAGATTCCAATGGCCATTACCGCTGCAATGGTGAAAGACCTGCGTGAGAGAACCGGCGCAGGTATGATGGATTGTAAGAAAGCTCTGGTTGAAGTTGATGGCGACATGGAAAAAGCCGTTGACTATCTGCGTGAAAAGGGCATGGCCAAGGCTGCCAAGAAGGCTGGTCGCGCCACCAGCGAAGGCCTGGTGGTCTTTGCCCAGAACGCTGATGCTTCCAGGGTCGCCATGGCCTCCCTGCAGTGCGAGACCGACTTCGTGTCCCGCGGCGACGATTTCAAGAATTTTGCTGCCAAGGTTGCCCAGGCCGTTCTGGACAACATGCCTGCCGACGACGCTGCCCTGCAGGCCCTGGTGGGTGAAGACCTGAAGGCCCTCATTGCCAAGACCGGTGAAAACATGCGTCTGGGCAAGTTCTACGTGTACGAACGTGCTGCCAATGAAGTCATCGGCCAGTACCTGCACACTGCCAGCGGCAAGCTGGGCGTGATGACCATCCTGGAAGTGGGCAAGCCCGAAACGGCTGCCAACGAGCAGGTTGTTGCCCTGGCCCGCGAAGTGGCCATGCAGGCTGCTGCCCTGCGTCCCATGGCTCTGGATCGCGAAAGCCTGGATCCCGCAGTCATCGAACGTGAGCGTTCTGTGTACCGTGAAAAGGCCCGCAACGAAGGCAAGCCCGACCACATCATCGAAAAGATTGCCGAAGGCGGTGTGGTCAAGTTCTGCAAGGATGTCTGCCTCATGGATCAGGCCTACATCCGCGACGACAAGAAGAGCGTGGCCCAGTTCGTGAAGGAAACGGCCAAGGCCGTGGGTGACACCATCACCGTGAAGTCCTTCACCCGCATCGAACTGGTTGCCGAGGAAGCTCCCCAGGAAGCCGAATAGGGCACCAGAGTTCAAGAACCTGACGGCCACAGGGCTTTTCAGGGCATGAAGAGCATGAAAGAGAAAGAGGAGTATGACGCTCCTCTTTTTTTTGTGGCCAGTGTATGCTGCAAAGGACCTGTTTCATGCTATAGGGCATCAGGCTTCGGAGCAGGAGCACAGGATGCCGGGACAGCAAGGCAGCAGAGGGGAAGGCTTTCTGAAAAAAGCTAGGCTTGCCGGCCTCCTTGGGAGCGCCTTGGCACCTCTCTCGGCAGGAATTCAGACCATCGGAGTGGACTATGGAGACAGCACGCAGAGAACTTCTTGTGAATGCAGGTATTGATGTGGACGACCTGGTGGCTCGCTGCATGGGCAATGTCCAGCTGGCCGAGCGTCTGCTGCAGAAATTTTCAATGGATGCCAATTACCGAACCCTGTGTCAGGCAGCGCAGGACAAGGACAGGGACAAGGCCTTGCAGGCAGCCCACGGACTCAAGGGGGTGTGCGGCAACCTTTCCATGACTACCCTGCATGCGCTTCTGACAGAGCAGGTCCTTGCCATGCGCAGCGGGGACTGGGAGAAGGCGGAGCATCTCATGCCAGAGATCGTGTGCACTTACGAGGAAGTGACGGCTGCACTGCAGAAGGCCTTTTCCTGAGGAAGTGCCCGCACACAGAGCCTTTGCACACAGACCTTCGGATCCATCTTTTTCATATGTAACCCGGGCAGGAAAAGCCCTGTACCTCGCCGACCATGAAGCAGAAAGCCCTTTTGTACAAAGTTCTCCTTGGCATCGTTGGACTGTTGTTTTTGACCCTCATGGCCGGATGGGGTGTCTATATCCTGAGGGATGCCCTTTTGCAGAATGCCCAGCGAATGGGCATGTCCATCACGAGCAATTTTGCGGCCGAGGAACGAAGCAACTTTACCATTTACGAGACACTGCTCTCCTTTGGCGTGGCCTCGCTGGACGACAGCATCGAGCGCAATGGTGCGGGCAGCGTGGAGTATTCACTGGGCCTGTACTTCAGGCATCTGCAGACCGTACTGGGCCATGACAGCTTCTCCACCTATGTCATTCGCAATGGCAAGTATATTGATGCCTGGGGCCGCAAGATTCCAGAAAAATTCGATATTGAACAGCGCGAATGGTACAGGCAGGCCCTCGAATCGCCGGGAAAGACCATCTACACGGATGTCTATGCCGATGCCGTGACCGGCCGATCTGTCATTACCCTGGCGCGGCGGTGCACCAGGGGCAATGTGGTCCTGGCCTTTGACATCTACCCGGAGAGCTTCCAGTTCTATTTCAAGCCCGATGACCTGCTGAGGGGCGATTCCTTTTTTTTCTGCGACAGCAAGGGCACAGTGCTCTATCAGCATACGCAGCTGCAGAAGAGCAGGGAAGAGATGACCGAGTACCTGAACGGACTGCTGACGAAGATCCGCTCCGGTGAGCTCTATCCCTATGATTCCTACATTGAGGACGACAAGGGCGACAAGCGGGTGGTCTACTATACGGAGCTGCCCAATGGCTGGTACACCATAGTGACCATTCCTTTCAGGAACATTCTAGGGGACATCAACACGCTCACGGGCTTTCTTCTGCTGGCCATCGTTGCCCTCTGCTTTACGGCCGTGCTGCTCGCCTGGCTGAAATTCAAGGACAATGCCCTGGTCAGGAGGACCAATGATACCGTGCGTGTCCTTGGCAATTCCTTCTATGCCCTCTACCGCATCGACTATGGCCAGAAAACCTACGAGATGATCAAGGGTTCGGACTATGTACGCCAGAGGCTGCCCAAGCAGGGCGACTACAACAGGCTGCTCACCGTGGTGGAGGACATCATTGCGCCCGAGTCGAGCGGCGAGTTCATGCTGACCTTTTCCTGCTCCAATATCCGCAAGCTGGTCGCCAGGCGCGTGCGCGACTTTGGCGGGGATTTCAGGCGCCTGTTCGACAACGAATACCGCTGGGTCAATGTGCGGCTGCTCTTTGACGAGTCGCTGGCTCCAGAAGAGGTCGTGCTCTGCTTCAGGGACATAGATGCGGAGAAGAAGGCCCAGATTCAGGAATACGAGCTGCTCAAGGAGAGCCTGGAAGTGGCCAGGCAGAGCGCAAGATCGAGGCAGAACTTTTTCAGCAATGTCTCCCACGAAATGCGCACACCCCTGAATGCCATCATCGGCATGACGGAACTGGCCCAGCGCCACACAGGCGACAGGGCGGACATGAAGCGCTATCTGGATCGCATTCACTTTGCCGGCAAGCAGCTCAAGCAGCTCATTGACGATATTCTGGAACTGTCGCGCATGGAGCAGGGCAAGTTTTCCCTCAACCTGCAGTCCATGGATCTGGAAAAATGCCTACACGACAGTCTTGCGCCCTATGTCATCCAGGCCGAGATGGAACACAAGACCTTCACTGTGGAGACCGTGCAGACAGGCACCCTTATCCAGGCCGATCCGCTGCGCATTGCCCAGCTTCTGAACAATCTGCTCTCCAATGCCTTCAAGTTCACCGAATCTGGGGACACGGTCAGTGTCCGGGTGGACAGGCTAGGCTTTTCCCAGAACGGCATGGTCCGCTACAGGATTGTGGTGCAGGATACAGGCAAGGGCATGTCCGAGAGCTTCCTTTCCGAGATATTCAAGCCCTATATGCGGGAAAGCGGCTTTACCACGCGCTCCGTGGCCGGCACAGGCCTTGGCATGGCCATCACCAAGAATCTTGTGGATCAGATGAATGGCGAAATCCATGTGACAAGCGCCCCGGGCCAGGGCAGCACCTTCAGCATCGTCCTGCCCTTTGCCGTGGCTGACGAAAACGCACAGGAACGCGAAGGGGACAGTGACCTGCAGGCCGGAGAGGTCGGTGACAGAGAGGCCGGCCGTGAGCTGCAGGAGTTCGGCGAGCCGCAAAAGACGGCCCCTGTCAGCCCTGACAGGCCGTCCAGGCAGCAAGAGCCGGACATGTCCGTCCTGCAGGGGGTGTCCGTACTTCTTGCCGAAGACAATCCCGTCAACATGGAACTGGCCCGGGAACTGCTTGGCATGAGCGGCATGGAGGTCACCGAAGCCTGGAACGGCCGGGAAGCCGTGGAAAAGTTTGCGACTTCGGCCCCAGGGACCTATCAGATCATTCTTCTGGACATGCAGATGCCCGAGATGGACGGCTGCGAGGCCGCACGGGCCATACGTGCCATGAAGCGTCCCGATGCGGAACGTGTGCCCATCATTGCCGTCACGGCCAATGCCTTTGCCGAGGATATTGCCGCGACAACAGTGGCAGGCATGAATGCCCATGTCTCCAAGCCCATTGACTACATGATCCTCTGTCAGGTGCTGATCGAGCTTTTGAGCGAAAACGGAAAATCTGGAAATGACAAGTCCGAATAACTCCAGTTTTTGAAATAAACAGAAAAAGACCCCTTTATGGTTGAAAGCATGCATGCCGGCATGCTTGACCATAAAGGGATTTCTGCATAAAAAAGATATTCTCTGCCGAGAATATCTTGAAACGTCTCTTTTCCAATCTTTCAGAAAGAGATAGTAATATGGTGCCGCAGGCCAGACTCGAACTGGCACAGCCAAGGGCCGGGAGATTTTAAGTCTCCTGTGTCTACCGGTTCCACCACTGCGGCGTAAAAATTTCTATAGCACTCTTGAAAGGGATATGCAAAAGAACGCGTATCTGGCGTTTTCTGCGAACGAACACTGCCTCGCGTCCCTTGTGCGGCCTGTTACAGGAAGAACCCTTGAGTGCGGGGGCTTGGCTTATGAAGACGCAATTACTTGATACGCTCGTTCTGGCCTTCTGCCGTCTTGGCATTGCCGGCCTGTCCAAGTGGGCTCCCGGAACCTGTGGCACCTTCCTGGCGCTCCTGGTGGCTCCCTGGCTTTTTCAGCCTCTGGGCTTCAGGGCACGCTGCTGTCTTCTGCTCGGTATCTTCTTTGTTGGCGCCCTTGCTGCCACCAGGGCAGAACGGCTCCTCGGCTGCAAGGATCCGTCCTGTGTGGTCATTGACGAGCTTGCGGGCTCATGGATGGCAATCCTGCCCTTTGCTGGCGGAAGCTGGCTTGTGCTCGCTGCGGCCTTTGTGATCTTCAGGATTTTCGATATTGCCAAGCCCTGGCCCATTCATGCGTCCGAAGACTGGCTGCCGGACGGTTTCGGCGTCATGATTGACGACGTGCTGGGCGGAGCCATGACCATGGTCGTACTGCTGCTGCTGCGCGCCCTGGGGCTTTTCTCCGTGCCGCTGATCATCTAGCCTGAAGACGCTGGAGGCCGCTGCCCCGTTTTGCAGCGCACGAACACGGGGCTGCAAAAAATATCAGAAGGACCGGAGCATGACCTTTGTGCTCAAGGTTCCTGCCTCCCGCAAAAAGGGCCAGGCTTTCTACTTCATGCGGTAGGTAATACGTCCCCTGGTCAGATCGTAGGGAGAGAGCTCCACCTTGACGCGGTCGCCCGGCAGAATGCGGATGTAGAACTTGCGCATCTTGCCGGAAATGTGAGCAAGAACCTTGTGCTTGTTGGCGAGCTCCACCACAAACATGGCATTGGGCAGAGCTTCTTCAACAACGCCGTCAACTTCAATGGAGTCTTCCTTGGACATATACCCTCCGTGCAAAAAAAGGAATGCGCACCTTGAAAAACACATGCAGGGGTGCGCAGGTTAGTTCGCGACTTGTGCTATAAAAAAAGGCCTTTGTCAATCCGCAGACGCGGATTCAGGCCTCTTGCAGGCCTTTTGCAACCTTTTGTCCCGGGCCGAAAGGTTCAGTCCTTGTGCTCGCAGAAGAAGAGCCAGCAGCCTATGGCTATGAGCGGAAGGCTCAAAAGCTGGCCCATGGTCAGCCACTGCATGGCAAGATAGCCGAGCTGCACATCCGGCATGCGTACAAATTCCACGCAAAAGCGCGAGATGCCGTAGCCCATGGCAAAGAGTCCGGCAATCTGCCCCCTGCGCCGCGGCCTGGCAGAGAACCACATGAGCAAGGCAAAGAGCACGATGCCTTCCAGAAAGGCCTCGTAGAGCTGGGACGGATGACGGGGATAAGGGCCTGCATGGGGGAAGATGACTCCCCAGGGAGCCGTGGTGACCTTGCCCCAGAGTTCGCCGTTGATGAAATTGCCGATGCGGCCGAAGAAGAGTCCCGGAGGAATGAGCGGCGTGATGAAGTCGGCAATGTCAATGAAGCGCTTCTTCCTGGTCCGGCCGAAATAGAGAAAGGCCAGGGACAGGCCGATGGCAGCGCCGTGAAAGGACATGCCGCCGTTCCAGAAGCGCAGGATTTCCGAAGGATCAGCCAGATAGACGGGCAGATCGTAGAAGATGATGTAGCCCAGTCTGCCGCCCAGCACGCAGCCAAGCATGGAGATGGTCACAAGATCATCCACATCCCTGGCCTCCCAGCCGAAGCGGGCGGCCCTCTGTCTGCCCAGGAACCAGCCGAGCAAAAAGCCCACCACGTACATGAGACCGTACCAGCGGACCGAAAGGCTGCCGACTGTAAAGGCGACCGGATCAAATGAGGCTGTCAGCATAATGGTAGTGCACCTCCCCGGGGCCGGAGCACAGGCGTTCGTTTTGTGCCTGCAGCGGAGCCTGACGCGGCCAGGTGCTCTTCCTCCCGAAATGAGTTCGTTTCAGCAGGGCGTGTTCCCTGCAGCGCGAAGCCCTTGTATGCTCTTCTCCCTGTGGGTGCAAGAAGCCTTAGTGCAGGCCAAGGAGCCACTGGGCGAAGGTCTGCGGCTCCGGCGGAACGGGGCTCGTCCAGCCGCTGTCCTTGCGGGCATCTGAGAAGACGATGCGCTCCAGGAGCACCGTGTCGTCCCTGTCCAGGACCACCATGAGTCTGAAGGGAATGTTGGCCCTGGGTCTTGAGCCCAGAAGCTTGCGCCCTATGGTCAGGCCGGAACCAAAGCGCAGGTCGTAGACAAGCAGAAACTTGAGTTCACGCGCCACGTTGTCGGCAATGGGGTGCATGACGTGTCCGGAACCGCCCGAACGCTGCGGGGCCTGTCCCGGACTGTGGGCATCCATGGGCAGAAAGGAGAGGGCTGTCAGGGCTGCCTTCCTGTTGCGTTCGGAGAGGGGGCGCACCACGGGCATGAGCATGAGATCAAAGAAGTCCCGGCTGATGGACGACTGGGCAGAGAGGTTCAGGATTTCTTCCCTGCGCAGGGGCGTGTGGGCACAGGCAGGGCCTCTTGGGCTGCCAAGGCCGCTGATGCTCTGTTCCTGCTCTGTCAGGTGTCCGTTCTGTTCTTCTACATAGAGGGCTCGCCAGTAGAGGGGCGTGAAAAAGTCCGGCAGCAGCACGAGCTCATGGATGGTTCGTCCTTCTGCGCGCAGGTTGTTGGCAAGGGCGTGCCCGGCCCAGCTGCTGAGCGCCAGGCACAGGCCGGGGTAGAGGACCATCCAGGCAAGGCCCATGTAGGCAATCTTCCTGCGGCCGGTCTTTTTGAAGACGCAGACGCAGAAGAAGACAAGCATGGGCAGTGTCAGAAAGACATCAACGATGAAGACCGCGTTGAGCCGTACTCTGAAGTCGGAAAAGGGCAGAAAGATCATGGTGCCATAGGTGGTGATGCAGTCAAGGCCTATGTGCACCAGAAGACAGGTCAGGCAGAGCAGCCAGAGCGTGCGCAGGGAAAAGGCCTGCGGTGTCGTGCGCCGACGCAGGGGAAAGGCGATCAGGGCCAGCAGCAGGGCGAGCAGCGGAGCCGCAAAGATGGAGTGGGAGATGCCTCTGTGCAGGTTCAGAAAGAGCGAGGGCGTTGTGCAGAACAGAATATCCAGATCCGGCACACAGGCCGCAAGGGCAAAGAACAGGATGCAGAAGCGTACCTTGGGTCTTTGCGGAAGCGCATAGGCCATGAGTGCGCCGGAAATGGCATGGGTGACTATATCCATGTGGTGCTCCGGGGGAACACATTGGGTCGTGAAGAGCGGGACAGCGGCTGCAGCCGGGAAGGGTCAGAAGAGGGCTGCAGTTCTACTGCCGGAAGGGAGATCTCTGACGTGGCACTTCCCTGTAGGAGGGATGTTCCGGACTGACGCCCCGCAGGCCGCGCATGAACTGCTGCTTGCGCCATTCCTGTACGGATTCCATGACAGCAGGCCTGTTCATGTAGTAAAAGTAGTAGTCCTTGCGGCTGGCGGCACCGGCAATGGGGTAGCGCGCATCGGCAAGGGGATCAGGGCCGCCCTTGCCGTAGTATTCGGCATCCACCCTGGCAGAGTCGGTGCTGATGTCTCGCGGGGCACAGGCAGAAAGAAGGCACAGGCAGAGGACAAGAGCAAGCAGGGCGCGAGGGCCTGGCTGCAGGAGCGCATGTTTCATGAAAACCCCTCCCACGGAAAGGACCGGCACAAAAGAGACCGGTGCGAGAGATGTGCAGGCACAAAAAAGCAGGACAGTGTACGGGAACCGTATACCGATCCCCCGTACAGTGCGTGAGTATACATGGAGCACAAAGTCAGGGCAAGAGTTGTAAAGTCCTGCAATAACAATTGTTTACAGGGAAAACGGGACTTTGCGGTCGGTACGGTAATGCATGGGAAAAAGGGCTTGAAAAAAGAACTATTGCAAAGAGTTGTCTGAAAAATGACGTCAGTTTGACATGTGTTTTTTCGTGGAGTACATGGAAAAAATCGATCAGTATTTTTCAGCTCAGGGCATTCCTTGTTTTTTGGGAAGAACATGCCATAGTCTTCCTTTTTTTGCATGCAGACAGGGAATGGCGTCGTGGGGAAACGACCTTGCCTGGCCTGCTTCTCCCCAATGGGAGAAGTGTGACCGGGAAGCCGGTTTTTGCGAACCAAGGAGGCGTCATGGCATATCGCACGAACGATTCTCGCAAGAATGCTTTCCTTTCCATACTATGCCTGTTGTGTCTTGCCTGTTCCTTTCTGATGTACAGTGATGAGAGTTTTGCCAGAGACAGGGCGGAGCAGGACAAGAGCGCACAAACACAGAAAAAGGCTCCGACGAGCCGTGAAATCTGGCTGGAACGGGCCAGAAACAATGCAGATTTTGTTCGGGGCAAGGCCTCTTGGTATGGCAGCGACTTCCATGCCGGAAAGACGGCAAGCGGTCTGCCCTATGACATGTATACCTTTACGGCAGCACACAGGACCCTGCCTTTCGGCACCATTGTCCGGGTGACGGATCAGTATAACGGCAAGAGCGTGATGGTCTGTGTCACGGACCGGGGGCCCTTCAAGAAGGGCCGCATTATCGACATGTCCTATGCAGCGGCAGGCCGTATCGGCCTCAATACCAAGGGCGTCTCCACCGTGGATCTGGAAGTGGTGAGCGATGCCAAGGGCCGGCCTCTCAATGACTCCCAGGCCTTTTATGTGGAACTTGATTCTGTCACGGGTCCTGAACGCTACGGCCCCTATGAAACCTTTGCCGATGCAGCCGTCATTCAGGAAGCCCTGCTCACGGCTCATCCGGAAGCCAATGTTGTTCTGGATGCCCGCCAGCCCTGAGCCAGATCCAGCACCAAAGACAGTCTCCTGAATCTGCCAGGGCCCCCCTGCAGGCAGCCCTGAAATCAGACAAAAGAGCAGCACTCCCTGATGGCGGAGTGCTGCTCTTTTGCTGGATGGACAGGTGTTGATGGACAGGCAAAAAATGCGGTCCTACATGGTGGCAATGAGTCCGGCGACCACGTCGCCCATCTTCTCGCAGCCGACCAGGGTCTTGCCTTCTTCCATGATGTCGCCTGTGCGGTATTCTGCAAGAGCCTTGCTCACGGCCTTTTCGACGAGGTCCGCTTCTGCGGGCATGTCAAGACCTAGGCGCAGCAGCATGGCTGCCGAAAGGATGGTGGCCAAGGGATTGGCCTTGTCCTGGCCGGCAATGTCGGGTGCAGAGCCGTGGATGGGCTCAAAGAGGGCAGGTGCGCTTTGTCCCATGGAGGCAGAGGGCAGCATGCCCAGGGAACCGGTGATGGCCGCTGCTTCGTCGGAGAGAATGTCGCCGAAGATATTGCCCGTGAGCAGCACGTCGAACTGCGAGGGATCGCGCACAAGCTGCATGGCTGCATTGTCCACGTACATGTGCGAGAGCTCCACTTCGGGGTAGTTCTTGTGCACGCTGGTCACGATTTCCCGCCACAGGCGCGAGGTCTCGAGCACGTTGCTCTTGTCTATGGAGCAGACCCTCTTCTTGCGCTTCATGGCCGTTTCAAAGGCCACGACGGCAATGCGGCGGATCTCTTCTTCGGAATAGAGCATGGTGTTGAAGCCCGTTCTCTGGCCGTCACGCACTTCAATGCCCCTGGGCTGACCAAAGTAGATGTCGCCAGTCAGCTCGCGGACCACAATGAGATCGAGGCCCTTCTGGGCTGTGGCAGGCTTGAGCAGGCAGGCACCGGCAAGTTCGGGCAAGAGAAGGGCCGGGCGCAGGTTGGCAAAGAGTCCGAGTTCCTTGCGGATGCCCAGGATACCCTTTTCGGGACGCTTGTCAGGAGAAAGGGCATCCCACTTGGGGCCGCCCACGGCGCCCAGGAAGACGGCATCGCTGGCCTTGCAGGCGTCAATGGTTTCCTTGGGCAGGGGAGTGCCGGTTGCGTCATAGGCGGCACCGCCGATGAGGGCTTCGGTAAAGGTGAGCTCGGTTCCAGTACGCTTGGCAACGGCTTCCAGAGCCTTGCGGCCCTGGGCTATGATTTCAGTGCCAATGCCGTCGCCGGGAAGAAGGCAGATGGTTTTGCTCATGCAGACGTATCGCTGCTTTTTACGGATGGACAGGGGCCCCAGTGCACCGGTGCATCCTGCCTGCCCGCAAAAGGGCAGCGCTCCCGTTATGGTTGAAGGTTTTGAGGGAAGGGACTGACAGAGAAGAAGGCCTGTGTGCCTTTCGGGACACAGGCCTGCCGGCCTTTTTGTCGTGTGCAACAGCGGGCCGTCCAGAGAAAAGAGAACCCGGGAGCCTTGTTGCAGCTACTTGCCGAGACGGGCCCTGACGTAGTTGACAAGACCGCCCTTGGAGACAATGTCGGCCATGGAGGAGGGGATGGGCGGGCAGGTGAAGGTCTTGCCCGTGGTCACATCCGTGAGGACACCGGTCTCGGTATTGATCTCGAGGGTGTCGCCATCGGCAATCTCCTGGATTTCATCGCCGATTTCGAAGAGCAGAAGGCCGGTATTGAAGGCATTGCGGTAGAAGATGCGGGCAAAGGAGTGGCCGACGACCACGGGAATGCCGGCACCGAGAATGGCAATGGGGGCGTGTTCACGGGAAGAACCGCAGCCGAAGTTGCGGCCGGCTACCAGGATGTCGCCCTGATGCACCTGCCTGACCCATTCGGGATCCAGGCCGGACATGCATTTTTCGCCGAGGATTTTGGGATCACCCGTGACAAGAAAACGGGCCGGAATGATGGCGTCTGTATCAATATGATCGCCGACCTTGCGGACAGTACCTTTGAAGAGCATGTGCAGACCTCCTAGAGGGCATCGGGCCCGATGATGTGACCGGCCACGGCGCTGGCAGCAGCTGTCAGCGGACTTGCCAGATAGACTTCGCTTTCCAGGCTGCCCATGCGGCCGCGGAAGTTGCGGTTGGTGGTGGAGATGCAGCGTTCTCCGTCGCCCAGGATGCCGGTGTGACCGCCAAGGCAGGGACCGCAGGTGCAGGGGCCGATGATGCAGCCCGCATCGGCAAAAATTTCCATAAGGCCTTCGGAAAGGCACTTGCGCCAGACGGCAGGGGTGGAGGGCAGAATGATGCAGCGTACATCCTTGTGGACCTTGCGGCCGCGCAGGATGCTGGCAGCGTCCTGCATGTCGGAGAAGCGGCCGTTGGTGCAGGAGCCGATGACCACCTGCTGTATGGTCACATCGCCCACTTCGGACACGTTTTTGACATTGCTTGGAATGTGCGGACAGGCCACCACGGGTTCCTGCCCGGTCACGTCAATGGTCACGACCTGTTCGTATTCGCAACCGGGATCGGCAGCCAGGGGCGTGTTCACATCGGGACGGTTGTGGGCGTGGCAGTAGGCGATGGTCTGCTCGTCACAGGCGAAGAGACCGGCCTTGCCGCCGGCTTCAATGGCCATGTTGGCCATGGTGAGTCTGCCTTCCACGGGCAGGGCGTCAATGACGGGGCCGCCGAATTCGAGGGCCTTGTACAGGGCTCCGTCCACGCCAATCTTGCCGATGAGCAGGAGGATAAGGTCCTTGGCACGCAGATTCTTGTCAGGGGTGCCGGTGAAGTTGACCCTGATGGTGGCAGGCACCTTGAACCAGTTTTCGCCCAGGGCCATGCCGGCTGCAATGTCCGTGGAGCCCATGCCTGTGGCAAAGGCACAGATGCCGCCATAGGTGCAGGTGTGGGAGTCAGCGCCAATGACCAGATCGCCGGGAGCGACAATGCCCTGTTCGGGCAGGAGGGTGTGTTCCACACCGGCCGATCCGCCCTCGTAGTAGTGGGTAATGTTCTGTTCCTTGGCAAACTTGCGGCTGACCAGCACCTGATTGGCCGAGGCAATGTCTTTCTGAGGGGTGAAATGGTCCATGACCAGGGCAATCTTGTCCCTGTCAAAGACCTTTTCGGCACCCATGGCCCTGAAGGCATTGATGGCAAGGGGGCCTGTGATATCGTTGGCAAGGACCATGTCCAGACGGCAGTTGACGATTTGTCCGTCCCTGACAATGGCATCGTCCGTGTGCTTTTGCAGAATTTTTTGAGCAAGAGTCTGAGCCATGAGAATCTCCGATGGCAAATGCAAAAAAGAAAGCGCTGTCTTGCGAAGGGATTCGGCTGCCTTGGCAGCAGCTCCCTTCGCAAGACAAGGCAGGCGAGAACAAATGAGAGCAAATGGTGTAATGAAAACCGGTTCTTGCCTGGGAGACCTAGTTTTCGCTATAGCCGTCCTGGCTGTGCACCCTGCGGCCCGAGCGCTCGATTTCCTCAAGATGGTTGAGGGCATTGACATAGGCCTTGGCAGAGGCAGTGATGACGTCGGGATGGGCGCCCCTGCCCACGGCAGAAAAGCCGTTTTCCGAGATGCGCACGGTCACTTCGCCCAGGGCGTCGGTACCGCCGGTAATGGCATTGATGGAGTAGTTGTCCAGGTCGGGCTGGCGGCCCACCATGTCGGCAATGACATTGAAGACGGCGTCCACAGGACCGACACCAAAGCCGGCATGGCTGCGTTCCTCGCCCTTCACATCCATGATGACGGCAGCCGTAGGCGGAATGCCGCCGGAATCGGAGCTCTGCACGGAGACATGGCGCAGACGGTAGACGTCGGGCTGGCGGTAGATCTTTTCCTGGACCATGGCCATGAGATCTTCGTCGTAAATGGTCTTCTTGCGGTCGGCCAGTTCCTTCACAGCCTCGAAGACGGTCTGCAGCTGTTCGTCCGAGAGCTTGTAGCCCAGGGCCTCGAACTTCACGCGTATGGCATTGCGGCCGGAATGCTTGCCAATGACCAAGTTGGTTTCGGTGCGGCCCACGGAGGCAGGCGTCATGATTTCGTAGGTCTGGCGGTTCTTGATCATGCCGTCCTGATGGATGCCGGACTCATGGGCAAAGGCATTGGCGCCGATGATGGCCTTGTTGTTGGGAATGGGTTTGCCGATGATCATGGAGAGCAGGCGGCAGCTCGGGTAGATCTGCTCGGTGTCGATGTTGGTTTCAAGGCCAAAGTAGTCCTTGCGCACCACCACGTTCATGGCCACTTCCTCAATGGCGGCATTGCCGGCACGTTCGCCGATACCGCACAGGGCACCCTCGATCTGGCGCACACCCACCTTCAGGGCAGCCAGGGAATTGGCGACGCCAAGGCCCAGGTCGTCATGGCAGTGCACGGAGAAGATGGCCTTCTCGGCACCGGGAGTGTTCTTGATGACGTAGTCGATGAGTTCCGCGTATTCGGCGGGTTCGGCATAGCCCACGGTGTCGGGCAGGTTGATGGTCGTGGCACCGGCGGCAATGGCCGTGCCGCAGGCACGGCAGAGGAAGTCCCTGTCGGATCGCGAGGCGTCCTCGCAGGAGAATTCCACGTTGGGGGTCAGGCTCGCCGCGTAGGCCACGCAGTCGGCGATCATGTCAATGACCTGGTCGGGCGTCTTGCGCAGCTTGTAGGTCATGTGCAGATCGCTTGTGGAAAGAAAGGTGTGGATGCGGGGATTGGCGGCATCCTTGATGGCTTCCCAGCAGCGGGCAATGTCGCTGTGCATGCAGCGGGCAAGACCGCAGATCTGAATCTTCGGACCAGCCTGTCTGGCTATGGCCTGGACGGATTCGAAGTCGCCCTGGCTGGAAGCCGGAAAGCCCGCTTCCAGAACGTCCACACCGAGTATTTCCAGCTGATGAGCCATACGCAGTTTTTCCTGGAAATTCATGGTGCAGCCGGGCGACTGCTCGCCGTCACGCAGAGTTGTATCAAAGATGATGAGACGATCGCTGGACATAAAAAAAGACTCCTCTGACCTGAATGTACTCAATGTGTGCAAAAATACGGCCGCGCTGCGGCTTCAGGGCAGAGAGGTCTTTTAGGGCCGCAAACACGCGGCACGCCGCTTCCACACACTATTCGTCGGCGGACGAAGTGTGTAGTAGCTGCCTTGTATGCTTGGGGAGAAGGATATAGGTGTAGATCAGGCCCGACGCAATGTAGATGGCACAGTACAGGAAGCCAACCAGCTTGGGCTGACTGCACAAGAGGGAAAGAAGGACAATGAAGCTCACGAGCACACGATAGGGGTGTGCTCGGAAGATGTCATATTCCTTGAAGGAAAAATAGCGCACGTTGCTGACCATGAGCAGGGCCACGCAGGCGGTGAACACGGCTGTCAGGACAAGGGTCAGCGTCGGCAGGCCTTCGGTGAAGGTCCGGGCAAAGTAGGTGTAGCACACCAGTGTGCAGGAGGCCGCGGGTATGGGCAGGCCCACAAAGAACCGCTTGCTGCCCGTATGGGCATTGACATTGAAGCGGGCCAGGCGCAGGGCTCCGCAGGCCGCGTACAGGAAGGCTATGGCCACTCCGAAGCGCCCGAGGGCGGAAAGCTGCCATTGCCAGACAAGCACGGCCGGAGCCAGACCGAAGGCAACGAGATCGGCCAGGGAGTCGAACTGCACGCCGAATTCGCTGGCAGAGTGGGTGAGCCTCGCCACCTTGCCGTCAAGACCGTCCATGAGGGCAGACACAAGAAGGGCAAGGCAGGCCTCGGAGAAACGCCCCTGCACGGACCAGATAATGGACAGGAAGCCGAAGAACATGCTTGTGCAGGTGATCATGTTGGGCACAAGATACACCGCACGCCTGTCCCTGAGACTGGGCAGCTTCGCGTTGAAGCGCAGTCTGTGCGTCTCCCTGCGGGCGCCTTCTTCAGGTGCGCCAGAGGCCGCGTTCATGGCATCCGTCTCTGCGGGTCTGTCCGAACTGTCCGGCGTCTGGTTCTGAGGGCTTGTCTGTTCGGTTTGTGGGGTCACGTTGGCCGTACTCCTGCTGTACTCAAAGGGGCGACATGCGCCCCTTCTGATAAGGTCTGGATCAGTTCGTTCTCGAAAAGTCAACTGCCAGAACGTCTTGTTCTTACTCTGTAAAGCGTCGTGCAATGACAGTCTGACCGGCAAGGACTTCCTGTCCGCAGGACACTGTCGGAATATAGCCGTCAGGCACATAAAGGTCAACACGGCTGCCAAAGCGGATCATGCCGAAGCGTTCGCCGCGGGCCAGGGTATCGCCCTTTTCCACGCGGCAGACAATGCGCCGGGCAACGAGACCGGCAATCTGCACAAAGGTCCAGGTCTGGCCCTGTTCGTCCGTGACCTGGTAGGCACAGCGTTCGTTGTCCTTGGAGGCCTTGTCTAGGGAGGCATTGAAGAACTTGCCCGGGTAGTACTTGATGGCCGTGAAGGTGCCCTGCACAGGAACGCGGTTCACATGCACATTGAAGACGTTCATGAAGATGCAGATGCACAGGCGGTTTTCTCCGCTGATAGGGTCTTCGCGGCGCTCGAGCTTGACGACGCGGCCATCGGCAGGGCTGACGGCAATCTTCTCTTCGTCGGGAACAACGCGTTCGGGATCGCGGAAGAAGTTGAGGGCAAACCAGCACAGCACAAAGAAGAGGACTGCCAGCACCGGGCAGCCCAGCATGGCAAAGACCAGGGCCCCCAGGGCAGTCAGAAAAATGGCCGGATATCCTTCCGGAGTCAGCGCACAATACGGGGGTTTCATCGCAAAATACCGGCGCCTGGGCCCCTTTCGTGCAGAGGCGGGGCGCCGTCCTCCTGTTTTGAATGGTTGTGGAGGCCTCCCCAAATGGGGCCTCCCGGCAAGAGCCCTTACGGGAAGATTTGCTCTCTCCCCGTTCGTCAGGGGCAGAAAAAGGCAGGTCTCCCCGGGACAGAGTCCCGGGGAGACGGTTTGCGGGATTTGTTGCAGGGGCTACCAGGCCAAGGTCTTCTTGAAGGCCTGGGCCAGTTCGTTCACATCTTCCCTGATGAGGACACTGGATCCGCTTGTCACGGTCATGGTGCCATCCTTGCTCACAGTGCCGATGCGGCGGCAGATCTGCCACTGGCCCAGCACATCGAGAATGGGGGCAAGCTCGGGCTTGATAGTGATGAGAATGCGGCTGGCAGATTCGGAGTAGAGGAGTTCCGTGGCCGTCATCTCCTGGCCGCACACGGGTACCTTGTCCAGATCCACGGTGCAGCCGACGCGACCGCCAATGCACATTTCCGCCAGGGCAACGGCCAGACCGCCGTCGGAGCAGTCGTGGCAGGCGGTGATGCCGCGCTGGCCCATGAGGCCGTGGATGGCACGGTATCTGGGCAGAGCCGTGGCTGCATCGACCGTGGGCACCGTGCCGCCCGTGAGGTTCAGGGCTGCGCAGGCTTCGCTGCCGCCGAGTTCGCGCCTGGTGGCACCAAGCATGTAGATGGCATCGCCGGGCTTCTTGAAGTCCGAAGTCTGGGTGGCAATGACATTGTTGATAACGCCGACGACAGAGAAGAGCACCGTGGGCGGAATGGAGATCTTGATGCCCGCGTTCATGTAGTCGTTCTTCATGCTGTCCTTGCCGGAAATGCAGGGCACGCCATAGGCCAGGGAGAAGTGGCTGAGCGCCTTGCAGGCACGCACAAGCTGGGCCATCTTGTACTGGCCGTCCGGCGTGCGCTCGCTTTCCACGGGATCGCACCAGCAGAAGTTGTCCACGCCGGCCATGAAGTCGGGATTGCCGCCCACGCACACGGCATTGCGGATGGCTTCGTCCATGGCATTGGCCATCATCCAGTAGGTATCGTAATCGCTGTAGCGGGGGCAGATGCCGTGGGAGATGACCAGGCCTTCGTCACTTTCGAGCACGGGACGCAGGACGCCGGCATCGGCCGGACCGTCGCGCTTGATGCCGCACAGGGGCTTGATGACGCTGCCGCCCTTGACCTCGTGGTCGTACTGGCGGATGACGTATTCCTTGGAGCAGATATTGAGGCGGCCGAGCATGGTCTTGAGGAAGGCGCCCTGATCCACGGATCCGTCCTCAAGAGTGACGTCCTTGTGCTCGGGACGCTGCCAGCAGGCCTTGAGGGAGAGCTGGGGCACGCCGTCGTGCATGAAGCCCATGTCGATGGAGCCCACAATCCTGTCGCCGTAGCGCACTTCGAAGTAGCCGGAATCGGTAAAATGGCCGAGCACCGTGGCTTCCACGTCCATGTCCCTGGCCATGGCACAGAATTCCTGCACGTGCTCTTCGGGCACGGCCAGGGTCATGCGTTCCTGGGCCTCGGAAACAAGGATTTCCCAGGGACGCAGGCCGTCGTACTTGAGGGGAGCCAGCGAGATGTCCAGGACGCAGCCGCCGGTGTCTTCGGCCATTTCGCCCACAGAGGAGGACAGGCCGCCGGCACCGTTGTCGGTGATGGCATTGTACAGACCGAGGTCACGGGCACGCATGATGAAGTCGTACATCTTGCGCTGGGTGATGGGGTCGCCAATTTGCACGGCCGTGGCCGGAGAGTTCTCGTTGAGTTCCTCGGAGGAGAAGGTGGCCCCGTGGATGCCGTCCTTGCCGATGCGGCCGCCGACCATGACTATGCAGTCCCTGTTCTGGGCCTTCTTGTACCAGCCGGGACGGCCGTCCTTGAGGCGGGTAGGCAGCATGCCCACGGTGCCGCAGTAGACCAGGGGCTTGCCCAGGTAGCGTTCGTCAAAGACAATGGAGCCGTTGACCGTGGGAATGCCGGACTTGTTGCCGCCGTGTTCCACGCCGCAGCGCACGCCTTCAAAGACGCGTCGCGGGTGCAGCAGGCGGGGCGGCAGTTCCTTGTCATAGAAGGGCGAGGCAAAGCAGAAGACGTCCGTGTTGCACAAAAGGTTGGCACCCATGCCTGTGCCCATGGGATCGCGGTTCACGCCGACAATGCCCGTGAGGGCGCCGCCGTACGGATCCAGGGCAGAGGGGCTGTTGTGGGTCTCCACCTTGATGCAGGCATCCCAGTCCTCGTTGAAGGCAATGACGCCGGCATTGTCGCTGAAGACGGATCGGCAGAAGTCCTCGTCCCCGAGCTCTTCGCGGATGCGGGCCGTGGTGTCGCGGATGCAGGTCTTGTAGAGATTGTTGATCTGCTCCTTTCGGCCTGTCTCTTTGTTGGTATAGTCGACCCTGGAGGCAAAAATTTTGTGCTTGCAGTGCTCGGACCAGGTCTGGGCCATGACTTCCATTTCCAGATCCGTGGGATTGGCGGGAAGATTCAGGGCTGCACGCCTGGCGGCCTCTTCGGAACCGGCAAAGTGATCGCGGATGGCCTTCATTTCCGTGAGGTTCAAGGCCCAGGTATTGGCCCTGCTCATGTCCATGAGGCTTGCATCGTCCATGCTGGAGAGCGGAATGGTGGTGACGGTGCTGTTGGATTCGCCGGTGACCCTGGCGGCCTGAGGGGCAAAGCCGGGTTCCTGTGCCCACTCTTCGGCGCTCTTGATGCGGTAGCGCTGGATGAGGCTGTTGCAGAGCAGATCCTCGGTCAGGCCCCGAACCTCATTCAGGGAGAGGGGACGGGAGTCTGTCACGAACTGATACTGCACGGCCGTATAGACATGGATTTCCTCGCGGTTGCGATCCAGTACAATGGCCGCCGTGTCGCGGGCTGTGCGAGCTTCGTTGTCCGTGACGCCGGGACGGAAGCCAACTTCCACAAACCAGGAGGGGGCCGGCGTGCGCACAGGCAGAGGTGTGATGGAGGCAGTCTGCAGGATGGGATCGTGCCAGATGGCCTCATCCACGAGACGACGCACTTCATCGGCGCTCAGGCCATCGACCGTAAAAATCTTCAGCTGCCAGACGGCGTCTACCTGAATACCCAGGGAACTGAGCAGTGCCCTGGCCGTGCTGCGGCCTTGTATGTCGTCGAGATCCTGCCTGGGGCCGATTTCAATGCGGTAAAGCATGGGGTGAACTCCTGTTCAACAAAAAGACTTGCTTGGAGCAGAGCCAGTCCTGGCGTCCCCTGCTCCGAGTGGAACGCCCCGCGATATCGGGCAGACAGCAGACGGAAAGATCGTGCCATCCTTCGTGCGGGACGGACGCTTGCGGCAAGGGGGCTCCTGACACTGACAGTATCAAGGGCATCCGCGGGACTTGTGCGTCCGCGCACCCTTGGCAAAAAGGGGACGGGCATGGGCCCTGAAAAAATGGCGCCCTGCCGGCAAGAGAACAAGAAAGGGCACATGTCGGCAGCAGGAGCGGAAAAACAGGGCTTTTTTCCCGTATCCTGCATGCCTTGAGTCCTGCAGGGCAAGCACGAAAGTCTAGAAAATTTCAGACAGGAAAGCAAACAAGAGGAACAGGGAAAAAAGGGCGGACAGAGCAGTGGCAGGCACGGAGGCCGGTGCTGCCTGTGCTGGCAATGGCCAGATCTGTTCAAAAAACAAGATTCCGCGCAATGTTTGTTCCATTGCGCGGAATCTCGAAAATCGGGGCAGGCGTCTTGCGCACTGACCAGGGTCTGCTTAGTGCGTACGATCACGCACATAGGTGAGAATTTCCAGCAGGATATCGTGTTCCTTGCTCTTTGGAAGAATGGCGAGGGCCTTTTCGGCCTCCTGCAGGTAGCTTGTGGCCAGGGAGCGCACCTGTTCATCAAAGCCTTTGTTGCGGACTTCCTGGCAGATGCGGCTGACTTCCTCTTCCGTGAACGTGCCTTCGGTGAATTTTGCGTTGAAGAGGGCCTGCTCCTCGGCAGAGAGGCTGTCCCGGTAGAGCTGCAGGGGCGGGGTGAGCTTGCCTTCACGCAGATCGCCGCCGGAAGGCTTGCCGATAACCTCTGCATCGGCCACATCCAGGGCGTCGTCCACCATCTGGAAGGCCATGCCCAGAGCCTCGCCGTAGAGCCCGAGGGCCGCAACCTGCTCCTCCGTGGCGCCGGCATGGAGGGCACCCATCTCGCAGGCAGCGCGGATGAGATAGGCCGTCTTGCCGCGGATGATGGAGCGGTATTCCCCGGCAGCCAGGTGGGCATTGCGCAGGGCATCAAGTTCCAGGATCTCGCCAGCAGCGGTTTCGGCCGTTGCCTTGGAGAACACCTCGCACAGACGCGGGTTTCCGTAGGCGGCCACACAGGCATTGGCCGTGGAGAGCAGGGCATCTCCGGCCAGGATGGCTTCCGTATTGCCAAAGAGCGTGTGGGCGGCAGGCCGGCTTCTGCGGGTGTCCGCATTGTCTATGACATCGTCATGCATGAGCGTGGCCGCATGGAGCATTTCCAGTGTGGCTGCCAGGCGGTAGATGTCTTTCGACCCTTCGCTGTGGAAAAGGCGCGAGCACAGGATGGTAAGCATGGGCCGCAGCCTCTTGCCGCCGGCTGTGACGGTATGTGTGGCTGCGCGGCGGGCAGGTGCGGGCAGTTCCTGCAGAAGATCGGTAAGAGCCCTGTTGATGGCGGGCAGTTCGAGCGCCATGCGGGCCTTCAAGAAAAGCAGAGCCATGGGAATCCCTTGTCTGTGTGTGGCAGAAGAGTGGTGGAGCAGGGCGGCATCCGCACCCATCCCCGGGGCTTGCCTGTGGGGGATGCGCTGTCCCGGGGAGTGCCCCTGCAAGTTTTTAGAGGCGGCGGTAGTCGATGCCGGCCGCAAGCAGTGCGGCCTTGTCGAAGAAGCCCTTGATGTCAAAGACAAAGGCATCGTCCGGATTGGCAAAGAAGCTCTTCAGTCGCTGCGGATCAAGGGAACGGTAGGCTTTGTGCGGCACAGCCAGAATGAGGGCATCAAGCCTGTCGAGCTCTTCCATGGGCAGAAGCTTCTGTCCGTAGAGGCGTTCGGCCTCGTCGGCATAGGCTTCGGCATCGTGGACAAGGACCTCGAGACCGAAATCCTTCAGTTCGGCAATGATGTCCACAACGCGGGTATTGCGCAGATCCGGCACGTTTTCCTTGAAGGTAAAGCCCAGAATGCCGACGCGTGCACCGCGCACAACGCAGCCGCGGCTGATCATGGCCTTGACCACACGCTGGGCGGCAACACGACCCATGTTGTCGTTGATGCGGCGTCCGGACAGGATGACATCGGGGTGGTAGCCCAGTTCCTCTGCCTTGAAGGTGAGGTAGTAGGGATCGACGCCGATGCAGTGGCCACCCACGAGCCCCGGCCTGAAGGGCAGGAAGTTCCATTTTGTGCCTGCAGCCTCAAGCACCTCCAGGGTGTCGATGCCCATGCGGTGGAAGATGATGGAGAGCTCGTTCATAAGGGCAATGTTCAGGTCGCGCTGCGTGTTCTCGATGACCTTGGCGGCCTCGGCGACCTTGATGGAGCTTGCCCTGTGAATGCCGGCCTTCACCACGGAGCCGTAGACCTGGGCCAGCAGATCGGCAGTGGCCGTATCGGAACCGGAGACAATCTTGACTATGGTTTCCAGGGTGTGCACCTTGTCGCCGGGGTTGATGCGCTCGGGCGAGTAGCCCACGGTAAAGTCTGTGCCAAAGGCAAGGCCGCTCTGCTTTTCGAGCAGGGGAACGCAGACTTCCTCGGTGAGGCCGGGGTAGACCGTAGACTCGAAGCAGACCACAGCCCCCTTGCCAAGATGGCTGCCCACAGTGATGGAGGCCGAGACAACAGGCGTCAGATCGGGGGATCTGTGATCATCGATGGGCGTGGGCACGGCCACAATGATGACGCCGGCCCGGTTCAGCATCTGCGGATCGCAGGTATACTGTATCTGTGTGTCGGCAAGGGCCTCGTCGCTCACTTCATTGGTGTGATCGTGGCCGCCTTTGAGTTCCTCGACGCGGGCTGCCGAAATATCGAACCCAATGACGTCAAAATGTCTTGCAAAGGCCACGGCAAGTGGCAGGCCCACATACCCGAGGCCCACAACGGCCAGGGGAATGCGGCGGGAAGAAAGTTCTTCAAAGGTGACCATGAATGTGTCCTTTATAGTGTATGCCAGGGGCCCCTTGCGAGGGCCGGCATTTTCTGAGGTCTTTTGCCTTTCTGCCTTGAGTATGCTAACGGCGGACAAGGGTGGCAGAACAGGCCGTTGCCGCCGAAAAGAACAGGGACATCCATCCGGCAGTGCCGGCCGTCTGCCGGCATGATCAGGTATGGAAGTGTGGACAGCAGGCCCTTTTGCCAGCTTGTACCGGAACGGGGCGCTGCAGGAACAGTGTGCGGGTGTACGTTGTATGGAGCAGTTTGACTGGATGCTTTTTCTGAAGGCCGCGGGCCTGGCCATGGCCCTGGAAGGTGCGGCCTGGGCAGGTTTCCCCGAAAAAATGCGCAGGGCCGCCCTGCAGCTCATCCAGACCCCAACTCCGGGGCTGAGGATAGTGGGACTTGTTTCTCTGCTGAGCGGACTTGCCCTCTGCTACCTGGGCAGCTGAGCGCCCGCCTGCAGGCGTAAGTGTCCGCTGCGCATCAGGCCCTCTTTTCCCCCACATGCAGGCAGACGATGCCGCTGGTGAGCTTTGTGTACTGGACCCGGACAAAGCCCGCTGCCTCCATTTCCCTGGCCAGTTCCAGGGCCGAGGGAAATTCGCAGATGGTGCGTGACAGATAGGAGTAGGCCGACTGGTCATGAGAGACCAGATTGCCTATGCCCGGCAGGACGCGGTTCAGATAGAAGTTGTACAGGCCGCCCCAGATGCGCTCCCTGCCGGAACCGAATTCCAGAATGCAGGCACGGCCGCCTGGGGCGAGTACACGGTGCATTTCCCGGAAGGCCTCGATGCGGGGAACAATGTTGCGGATGCCGAAGGCTATGGTGACACTGTCCACGGAATTGTCGGGCAGGGGCAGATGCTTGCCGTCTGCAGTCACGGGGATGATGTGATGTTCCCTGCGCCGGGCCAGCTTCTTCTGGCCGTGGACAAGCATGGGCAGGCAGAAGTCCAGGGCGAGCACCTCGCAGCCCGGATAGCGGCGGCGCAGGGCAAAGCTCACATCCAGTGTCCCTGCGGCCAGGTCCAGAAAGCGGTGGTTGGGTCCGGCAAGGACAGAGGCAGCCAGAACACGGCGCCAGTAGCAGTCGATGCCCAGGGAGAGGACGTGATTGAGAAGGTCATAGAAACGGGCAATACGTCCGAACATGCCTGAGACAGCCTGATCGTGTGCGGCAACTGAAGCCTGATTCATCCGTGCTATTCAGCGCTCTCCCCTCCTTAGGGAACATGCGGGAGTGGCACTGCCTCCTTGATGCAAGTGGTACAGGGTGTGAGCAAAAAAGCGCCACAGGCGCAGGTCTGGCAGAGGCACAAAAAGGGGGGAGCGACGGCTGCCAGGGGGGCTGGGGCACACCTACTTCCTGGAGTCCTCGGACACTTCCAGAATGGTCTTGTAGACAACCCTGAAGATATTGGGAAATACGTCGCCTATGTTGCTCTGGGTGACAGAACGCACTTCAATGAGCTTTGCCGTCAGTTCCTTGGCAATCTGCAGGGCCTCTTTCTGATCCTTGTCCAGCATGGTCTGTTCCTTACACAAAAAAGAAACCCGTCCTCGGGGAATGGCCATGACCCTCCCATGGATCACGCCGGACGGGAAAAGAACGAAAGCGCGCAGCCCCCGTCCTCTTTTTTTACAGTGATGCGCCCTCATGCCCCCATGTTCGGGGCTTCTGACGGCGCCTGAAATCCTGATGCCCAGGTTCCGCAGGTCTGCCCCCCTTAAGTTGAACACGTCAGGGGGGGAGGTTGTGGAGGGTAAAAAGAAAAAGAGGTTGTACCCCGGGCCTTCGGGAGCATTTGGAAGAGGCTTTGAGCGTTCCGTGTTCTGGATGCGGAAGACGAGGCACCGGGAAAGAAAAATGAGGGCTGACTGTACGATGCAAAGCCCTGCTTGGCAAGGAGCCTTTGCAGGCGCAGCAACGGCCTGGGATTAGCGCGTGCCGCCCATAAGGCGCCCAATCTCCTCGCGAAGGATGCGCACGCAGGCTCTGGCAGCAGTCTGCTCCAGGGCCTCTTCGCTGACACGGTGTTCCAGGGCCTGCAGCCGTGCGGTTAGGTCCTGATTGATGCGCTGCTGCTCTTCAAGGCTCTGCCTGAGTGCCTGTTCCTGCTGCAAACTCTGAGCCAGACGAGCTTCAAGACCCGCCAGGCGTTCTTCGTAGGCTGTGGTATGCGTGGTGACAAAATTTCTGATGAAGTCGGAAAGGTCCTCCAGCACCTTCTGGCCCACCTGCTGCGAGGCACTGTTCACAAGCTGGGAGAGGGAGGAGGGTGCTGCGGCCAGCTTGTCTTCGGCCACGCTCAGGCGTGCGGAGAGCACGCTCTGATCTTCGGCCAGCTTGAGTGCCATGGCCTGCACACCGGTCAGTTCCGCCCGGCAGGCCTTGCCGCTTTCGGCTGCACCGGTCCCGAGCGTGGCCACTTCGGCCAGTCCCTGGCGACGTTCCTCGCGCTCCTGTCCGAGTTCCTCTTCCAGGCGGCGCAGCTGCCCGACTGTCTCGCTGGCCCCGTTCTGGAGCCGGGAGACGTCTCTGAGGCAGGCGGCATGGGCATCCTGGGTCTTGAGGAGCTGATCCTGCATGGCAGTCAGCGCCTTTTCCCGAGCCTCCTCTTCCCTGGCAAGTCGATCGTTCAGGCTCGAGAGCTCCGCACTCAGCGCTTCGGTGCGCTCCTGCAGTCCCTCGTTGAGCAGGACTGTGATGCGTTCCTCGAGTTCCCTTGTGCAGTTCCTTGCCTCTTCCCCGTTTTTAAGGGCAAGCGCGTCAAGGGCACTGGTGCGTTCCTGGCGCTCCCCGGCAAGCTGGGCGCACAGGGTTTCGTGTTGTTCCCTGACCATCTGCTGAAGCGCGGCAATCACTGCCTGTAGAGCCTCAAGGCGAGACTCTTCCTCGAGCCCGAGACTGTTGACGCGTTCTTCGGAGGCAGCAAGGCGTGCCTGAAGGTGGTCCAGCTTGTCCTGTACTTCCTCTTTCAAACGCTCTGTTCTCTCTAGGCTGGCTCTTTGGGCGTGCAGCCTGGCTAGCTCGGCCCTAAGGGGTTCCATTGCCGATCCCAAGGTTTCCATCTGGCGGCGATCCCCTTCTGCGTCGGCCTTCAGACCGGCCACCTGGGCGCAGATCTGTTCCTGCTGGCTCTTGAAGTCAGCCTGCTGTTCCAGGCATTGTTCCATGACTGTGCGTACCTGTCTCACATCATCCGTACTGGCACATTGTTCCCGGCCCCGGAGTTGTTCTTCCTGGCTGGCAATCCGCGCTTCGAGCTGGACAAGCTGCCGGCGCAGGCCTTCGCCCTCTTCCTTGCACTGGGCCATGAGATTGTCCACACAGGCAAGCAGTTCCTGGTGGCTCCTGTCCATGTCCTCGCGGGTGGCAAAGAGGCCAAGCTGTTCCTCGCAGTCGCTCAGGCGCGTGGCAAGGGCTGCGGGAAACTGTTCGTGAGCGGGAGCTCCGGCCAAGCTGGTAGCCGCCTGATCTTCCAGCGCCTTCAGGCGGTTGTCCAGGTCGGCCAGCGTTTCGCTTCCGCCGTCATCGCCTCTGGTACCGGCCCGGAGCCTGCAGGCCTCGTCCAGACGGCTCTGACGCAGGGAAAGCTGTTCCATGCGTTCATGCAGAAGGGCGCAGTCGTGGCTCAGGCCGCTTATCTTGTCCACAAGGCCTGGCAGCATGCCGGCCAGGAGGGGAGAAATGGTTCCTGGCTGGCCTGCACCTCGTGCCTGAGGCTGTGCCGGCTGGGCGGGCTCTGTGCCCGGCTTTTCCGCAGTGGAGGCTTGTTCCGTGGTGTCAGCCGGACCCGGCGCAGCCTGAGCAACAGGCTGCGAGGAGGCTGTGTCACGTACAGTGCCTGTCTGGGCAGACTCTGCGCCTGATGCTGCCGTGTCCGCAGAGGATGCGCAGGCTTCCCTGGTGTCCGGCTCCTGTGCAGACCCATCAGACTGGTTCCCGGAGTCTTCGTGAAGATCCTTTGTTCCCCTGGAAAGCGCCACTGCTCCCTGCGCTGTGGCAGACTCTGTCACGGACGGCTTGCCTTGTTCAATCAGTTCGGTCAGTTCGATGACGTGTAAATCCTGGTCTTGTGAAGGGGGCATAGGTGAAGTCCTCATGGGCACGCTCTGCCAGGGCTTGTATCTCCGGCAGTGCAGGCGTCTGTGACACATGAAGCCGTGGATGGCACAGGTATTTTTTGTTGGGAGGTCGGGCAATACTCAGGGAGCAGAGTAGCCACGCGGCACTTTTTTTTCAACCTGTTGTCACGGCCCGGAAAAGTTTTTTTGTGGCTGCGCAGGGTGGGGACGGCACGAGGGCTGAGGGAAGCCGGCTGCAGACGTGCAGGACAGGGGCACAGGGCTTGTCTGCACAATGGAAGAGACCTGGAACCGTGCACGCGTGCTTTCGTGCACGAGGTGAACGCAGGGCAGATTGCGGATATTTTTGATTTTTTTAGGGCGTTTTCCTGCCTGCCCCTGGCTGTACCCGGGGCAGGCAGGCGGGGGAGGCTCTAGAAATGGCCGCAAGGCCTTGCCGCCCATGAAAATTTTTGCCATGATCGCCCCCTCACAACACAGGAGCAGGATCGCCATTTCAGAGAGGAAGCCTTTTTCCCTGCCGGAAGGGTGCACCTTTTGCCTGTGCTGCTCCCCCGGAGCTGGTCCCTGACCAGATGCTGTCGTCTTGCGCGGAACAGTGTGTGCCAGAGTCCGCAGGATTCTGATACATGCCCGCAGATTTCAGCATGCTCCGGTTGTTCCTGGCCAGTCTCCCGTGTCTGACCGGGTCGAGGGCCGCCTTTTGCGGGGACCATCCGGGGTGTCTTCCGAAACCGATCAATTCTTATTGCTGAACAATGCTTTTCTGCCAGTGCCTGGCGCTGGGGCACGCGGGGTGTCCCTTGTGCCGACAGCTTTGTCCCGGGCGGAACAGCTTATTCTATTTGGAGGAAACAATGCTCAACGCCAAACAGTGTGTCCTGTACAGCGGCGGAGCAGCCGGTACCGAGCAGTTTTTCGGTGCCTTGGCTGAAGGCTGGGGTATCGAAGAAGTGAACTACAGCTTCGAAGGCCATCAAATCGAGCGCAAGCGCGGTGTTCGTGTGCTCACCAGCGAGGAACTTGCACTGAAGGATGTGAGCCTGACCTATGTTTCAAAGCTCATGAACCGCGAGTACACCCGAGCTCCCCTGTTCCGCAAGATTCTGCAGAGCATCTGCTGGCAGGTCAGCAGCGGCAACCAGGTCATTGTCGTGGGTGCCATCCAGCCCGACGACACAGTGAAGGGCGGCACCGGCTGGGGCGCCGAATTTGCCAAGATCTGCAACAAGCCCCTGCTGGTCTTCGACCAGGTCCGCAATGGCTGGTATTCCTGGGAAAAGTCTGCCTGGGCCGCAGTGGAAAATCCTGTCATCGAGCAAAGCCACTTTGCCGCCACAGGCACGCGCTTCCTGGAAGACAACGGCCGTGACGCCATCCAGGATCTCTTCAAGCGTTCCTTCAACCGCTAGGCGTCCCTGATATCTGTCGAGAGAAACAGTCTTGTTCCACATTCTGCTGGAAAAGGCTGTTTTTCTCTTGTCCAAATTGTGCCGTATTCATAAGGAGAATCAAGCTCATGGCCCGTGAATTCAGCCAGCAGCAACGTGATATCCTGCGCATTGTGCAAAAGGATCTGCCCGATTCCCTGACTCCCTTTGCCGACATAGCTAAGGAGACAGGCGCAAGCGAGGAAGAAGTCCTGGGGCTTCTGCGCACGCTCAAGGAAGAAGGGGTCATCCGCCGTTTCGGAGCGAGCATCAAGCATCAGCGTGCAGGCTGGTCGGCCAATGCCATGGTGGGCTGGACTGTGAGCAAAGACGAGGTGGACGAACTGGGCCGCAAGGCCGCCGAGCATCCTCACGTCTCGCACTGCTACTACCGCCCTTCCGCAGTGGAGGACTGGCCCTATGAGCTCTACACCATGATCCACGGCCGATCCCCTGAGGAGTGCAGCGCAGTCATTGAGGAGCTGAAGCAGCAGCTTGGCAAGTCCGACTGCCTTGTCCTGCATACCATCAGGGAACTGAAGAAGATTTCACCCACGTATTTTTAGGACGGCACGCAACAGTGACCGGTCCTTGCGGCCGGGAGTGTGCCCTTCTGCCTGTAGGAAGTCCGGATACCGGAAAGGCTGTCCGGCTTTTTTGCGTTCTGCCTGTTTTTCGAGGAGAAAAGATGTCTTCACGTTCGGAAGAATTGTTTGCCAAGGCCTGTGAACTCATTCCCGGCGGCGTCAACAGCCCTGTGCGGGCATGCCACAATGTGCACAGCACCCCGCTTTTCATAGCCAGGGGGCAGGGGGCCCACCTGTTCGACCTGGACGGCAACGAATACGTGGATTTTGTCCTTTCCTGGGGACCGATGATTCTTGGGCATGCCGATCCCGAGGTCACCCGTGCCGTGGCCGAGGCCGCGGCCAGGGGCACAAGCTACGGAGCGCCCTGTGAGGACGAGGTGACCCTGGCCCGCATGGTCACGCAGGCCCTGCCTTCCGTGGAAATGGTCCGCATGGTCAATTCGGGCACGGAAGCTACCATGAGTGCCCTGCGCCTGGCCCGCGGCTATACGGGGCGCAACAAGCTTGTCAAGTTCGTGGGCTGCTATCACGGTCATGCCGACGCCTTCCTCGCTGCGGCAGGATCTGGTGTGGCCACCTTCTCCATTCCCGGCACCCCGGGCGTGCCCCAGTCCGTTGTCGCGGACACGCTGCTTGCTCCCTACAACGATCTCGTGGCCGTGGAGGAACTCTTCCGGACTCAGGGCGAGGACATTGCCGCCGTCATCGTGGAACCGGTGGCTGCCAACATGGGCCTGGTCCTGCCTGCAGAGGGCTTTTTGCAGGGCCTGCGCGAGCTGACAAGCCGGTATGGAGCACTGCTCATCTTCGACGAGGTGATCACGGGCTTTCGCCTGGCCTATTCCGGTGCCCAGGGACGCTTCGGCATCACGCCGGACTTGACAACCTTCGGCAAGATCATTGGTGGCGGTCTGCCCGTGGGTGCCTTTGGCGGCAAGGCAGACATCATGCGCCATGTGGCTCCGCAGGGCGAAGTCTACCAGGCAGGCACACTGTCCGGAAATCCCCTGGCCATGGCGGCCGGCTTGGCCACCCTGAGCAAGCTGCAGGGCATGGACTATGCGGGACTGGAAGAGCGAACCAGGGGCTTTGCCACCGAACTTGAAGGCATTCTCAGAAGCAAGGGCGTGCCTGTGCAGGTGCATACCATTGCCTCCATGTTCACACCCTACTTCACGCAAGAACCCGTGAACAACTTCAGCGACGTGCAAAAGTGCGATCAGGAGCTCTTCACCACCTTCTACAAGCAGATGCGCGAACAGGGCATCTATCTCGCCCCCTCGGCCTTCGAGACCGGCATGGTCAGCTTTGTCCACACGGACGACGACTTTGCCAGAGCCCTGGACGCCGCACGCAGGGTGACCTTCTAGTGTCTAAATTGATAAATTCGTCTACTTACATCTAGTTGAAATTACTTCATTTTATTGTCTAGATATCATGACATAATTTTAAAAATAGACACTAGGGCGTGTTGACAAATTAGGTGTCGCCCTGATCTGGCCTGATTTCAGACGGGGTCATGGTGCAACAGTGAGCTCTAATGGAAGTTGATACGCCCCATCTATATCGGCATATGCCGGTTGCCACTGTCGGATTTTGATTTTGTCAATACGGCCTAGTTTCTGTCGCTGTTGCCGGCATTATTGCCCGAAGAGCGCATGAGCCCCGGAAGAATTGTCTGACCGGGGCTTTTTTATGCTGTTTTTTTGAGAGAAACTGCAGCATTGTACTGCAAAAGAAGAAAATGCTTTTCAATTTTTTGTACTGAACTTGCTGAAATATACAATAAAAGTGCTTGTGAAAAAATGTTCATATCAAAGGAGTCACAAAAAAAGCTGCTCTGTATTGACTCCTTTTCTGTTTCTCTATAACGTTACACATACTTATCCCTATAAACTGTTTGGGTAAACAGTTTACGGCACTGTTTTTAGAGGAGAAGCCCCATGCGTACATCACTTATCGCCCTGTTCGTTCTTGCAGCAGTGTGTCTGTGTGCAGCTCCTGCCCAGGCCTCCCGTCCCGACGTGCCCGCCCAGCCCATCGAATTCAAGGGCGCAAAGAAGACGGTCATGTTCAACCACAAGACACACAGCGCCTATGATTGCAATGTCTGTCATCATGAGGTCAACGGCAAGGAAAGCTATGCCAAGTGTGCCTCTTCCGGCTGTCATGAGGATCTCAAGGGCCGCAAGTCTCCTGCCCTCTATGCCGTAGTGCACAACAGAAAGGAACTGAAGTTCCAGACCTGCATGTCCTGTCATGTCAAGGTTGCCGCTGAAAAGCCCGATCAGAAGAAGGCTCTGACAGGCTGCAAGGGCTCCCTGTGCCATGCATCTTAAGGATGCAGCCCTTGTTCGGGAAGTAGCTTCAGAGAATTTTTCAGAGCATGACGGAGCTTGTGCCTGAGCCGGGATGGGGCTGATACAGGAAGAGCCCCCAAGCGGCGCACGCCTCCCCTGCAGATGTTCAAGGCGGACCTTCAGGCCCGCAACCAAAAGAGAAAACGAAACGGAGTCCTTGCGGTACGCACAGCACGTACCCGTTGGGACTTCGTTTTTTGCTTCCAGTCTCCGGATTCAGGACAGGCAGAAAGCAAAAGAGCCGTCCTGCGGGCATCTGCCTGCAGGACGGCTCTGTCATATCTGTTTCTTTGTCCGCCTACTCCCCTAGTAGCGCGGTCTCGGAGCCTTTGGCCTGGCTTCGTTGATGTGCAGGGTGCGACCGCCGAATTCCTTGCTGTCCAGGGCTTCTATGGCGCTCAGGGCAGAAGCATCCTCCATTTCCACAAAACCGAAACCACGGGGACGGTTTGTTTCCCTGTCGCTGATGAGTTTGACAGAAAGAACAGTGCCATAGGGAGCAAAGAGCTCTCTGACCTGTTCTTCGGTAGCGGACCAGGGAAGGTTCCCGACATAGATGGACTTAGACATAAAGCTTCCTTAATGAAAATTGAAAAAATGCTTCGCAGAAAGGGCACAGTGCTGCTGCGAGGTTGAAAAAAAGCCTAGCCATGCAATGCCGTCCTTGTCAATCTCACACGATAAAATGCGAAAAGTATTTGTTACGACAAAACGTATTTTTTCCTGTTTTTTAAGAAGATAAAAATTTGTAGGAAAGTTCTTTTGATAAAGTCGTGTGCAGTAATTTTTTATTAATGTCAAAAATCAGAAAATTTTGTGTACTGATCTTGTAAATATACAGACATGTCAGATCAGTTGCAGAGAGCAGGACAAAACAGGCTAGAATTCAGAGCCCAGGCTGGACTTTTGGGAGACATTATGAAGATGAAGTACAGGTGAAAATAAAAATAGTCAGTAATTGTAAATATATAGTTTGTATATGAAATTTTCTTGACAGTTTGGTGCGCCGTGGATATAAGACGCTTTCCTTGCTCACCCCGGGGGTGGGCTGTATAAACCGTAAGGAGACAACCATGCGGAAATTTGAAACTCTGGTCCTCCTCTCTCCCGAGCTGTCCAGCGATAACAGAGAGGGTGTGATCGCTTCCCTCAAGGACGTCATTGATCGCAATGGCGGCCAGATTGTGGAAGTGGATCATTGGGGTATGCGCGATCTTGCCTATCCTGTTCGCAAACAGATGCGCGGCTACTATGTTCGTTTTGTCTACACCGGCCCCAATGCCTTGGTCGCCGAACTTGAACGTAACATCCGTATTGCTGCCGAAAGCATTTACAAGTTCCTGAGCGTGCGCCTGGAAGATGAAGCCCAGGCCGTTGAAGGAACTAAGGACGGGGAGGTGGCCTAATGGCTTTCAGAAAGAGATTCGCACCGCGCCGCAAATTCTGCCGCTTCTGTGCTGACAAGGACCTTCCTTTGGATTACAAGCGTGCCGATATCCTGCGTGACTTCGTGACCGAACGCGGCAAGATCATTGCCCGTCGCATTACCGGCACCTGCGCTCATCATCAGCGCCTGCTGACCCGCGAAATCAAGCGTGCCCGTCAGATGGCCCTGCTGATCTACACTGCCACTCATGACTCTTCCGTCAAGAAAAAGAGCATGATCTAAGGAGGCGTACGCATGAAACTCATTCTTCGCGCCGACGTAGAGAACCTCGGTAATCTTGGCGATATCGTGACTGTTCGTCCCGGTTACGGACGCAACTATCTTCTGCCCCAGGGCTTGGCCATGGCTGCTACCGAAGCCAATCAGCATGCCTTCGAGCTCGAACGCAAGAAGCTGCAGGCCCGCATGGATGCTCAGCGCGCCGAAGCCCGCACCCTGGCCGAGAAGATCGAAGCCCTGCAGATTGTCATTCCCATGCATGTGGGCGAAAATGACAAGCTCTACGGCTCCGTAACCACCACCATGATTGGCGATGCCATTGCCGCCCAGGGCGTTGATGTCGACCGCCGCCGCATCCTGCTCGACGGCCCCATCCGTACTCTTGGCGAGTTCGAGGTGCGCATCCGTCTGCACGCTGACGTCATGGCCAACCTCATGGTGAAGGTTGTTTCCGATCATCCTGTGGTCGAGGAAGAGGCTCCTGCAGCCGAAGCTGCCGAAGCCGCTCCCGAAGCTGCAGCAGAACAGGCAGAATAGTCTCTCATAATCTCAATCATTCCTTGTGAGATTCATGACACAAGAATCTGCAAATTCCCGCGCTTCTGGCAGGTCTCCTGCCGGAAGCGCTTCTGTACAGAACTCCGTCAAGCAGGCTGGCGATGCCCTCATCAAAAGGGTTCCTCCCTACAATGAGGAAGCAGAGCAGTCTGTCCTGGCGGGGCTTTTTCATTACGAGAACTCCATAGACGAAATCTTCTCCACGGTGCAGGCAGAGGATTTCTATGTGCCGCGGCATGCGCTGCTCTTCCAGGCTTGCTATGATCTCTATCAGGCCAGGGCACCCATTGATCCGCAGTCCCTGGCCGAAAAACTGCACAGTCAGAAGCAGCTCGAGGCTGCCGGGGGCATGGAGTACATCAGCACCCTCTACGGACTGGAAGTCCTGGGTGTGCATGCACTCTTTTACGCCCGCATGGTCCGCAACAAGTCCATGCAGCGCAACCTCATCAATACCTGTGCCAAGATCATGTCCGCGTCCTACGACACGCCCTATGACATGATCGACGGGCTGCTCGACGATGCCGAGCACTCCATCTTCACCATTGCGGAGAACACTGCCAATACCAACGAACTGCGCGGTGTCCGCGATTTGCGTGAATCCTTTTTCTCCACCCTGGAGAAAAATGCCGCCAATCCCAGTTCCCTCACTGGCGTGCCCACGGGCTTTACGGATCTCGATCGTCTCACCGGCGGGCTGCAGGCTTCGGATCTCATCATCATTGCCGCTCGTCCCTCCATGGGCAAGACGGCCTTTGCCCTGAACCTGGCCTTGAATTCGGCCCAGGCAGGCTACAAGGTGGCCTTTTTTTCCCTGGAAATGAGCGCCGATCAGCTGGAATCCCGTCTGATGGCCATTTGCAGCAAGGTGGCCCTCAACAAGATACGCCAGCCCCGCTTTCTTACGGATGACGACTGGCGCAATCTGTACGAGGGTGCGGACAGGCTAGAATGCGACATGTTCATCGATGATACGCCGGCCATCAAGACCATGGATCTGCGGGCCAAGGCCCGTCGCATGAAGGCCCGTTCCGGTCTGGACCTCATCGTTGTGGACTATCTGCAGCTCATGCGTCCCTCCAGACCCATGCAGGCACGCGAACTGGAAATCTCGGAAATTTCCCGCACCCTGAAGTCCCTGGCCAAGGAACTCAATATTCCCGTCATTGCCCTGAGCCAGCTCAACCGCAAGCTGGAGGAGCGCACCGACAAGCGTCCCATGCTCTCTGACCTGCGCGAATCCGGGGCCATTGAACAGGATGCCGACGTCATCATGTTTCTCTACAGGGATGATGTCTATGCCAAGAGAAAGCGCATTGCCGAGGACGGTTCCGAACAGATCAATCAGGGCACGCGCCTTCTGAACAGCCCTACCGAAGTCATTATCGGCAAGCAGCGCAACGGCCCGGTGGGCACGGTCAATCTGCTCTATCAGTGCGAGTACACGGCCTTCCAGGACATGACGGCCAATTATGAGCCCTCACCCTCGGAAAACGGCATCCTGCAGTAGGAAGAGCAGGCACACGTTTTTTCCGGATCTTTTCGCTGAATTTTTTTCCAGATCAGCCGAGCGCAGGCTACGGCCGATCGGGAGAACGACAAACGCCTTTCCTTGACTCAGGGCTGGGTCAGGGAAAGGCGTTTGTCTGTCTCGGAAAACTGTGCCTGTAGCCGGTTTCAGGGGCTGCCTAGGAGTGGTAGACGCGGGGGTTCAGGGAGCCCAGAAGGCAGAGGATCTCGTAGGAAATGGTGCCGAGCTTTTCGGCCCACTCCTGAGGCGTCACCGGGTGTTCGCCCTCGGCTGACGGACCGCCGATGAGCCAGACGTCGTCGCCGGCCTGCACGTTGGGCAGGTCGGTTACATCGAACATGGTCATGTTCATGCAGATGCGGCCCACGGAGCGCACCCTGTGGCCGTGGACAAGGGCTTCAAGCTTGTGGGTCAAGTTGCGCTGAACGCCCGTGGCATAGCCTGCGGCCACCACAGCCAGACGCATGTCCCTGTCTGCCACGTAAATCTGTCCGTAGGAGACGCCTTCGCCCCGCCTGAGTTCCGTGACCTGAAGAATGGTGGTGCTCAGGCTCATGACCCACTCAAAGTCTGCGCCAAGGGCTTCCTCGCTTGTGTTGGCAAAGGGATTGCCGCCATAGAGGACAATGCCGGGTCTGGAGACGTCGCAGATGTTGCACATGCTGGCCGTGTCCAGGGTGCCTGCGGAATTGAAGAGGCTGCGCAGCATGGAGGGAAAGGCGGCACACAGGGCAGAGGCCATGGAGGAGAAGCAGAGGATCTGCTGGGCCGTGTTGGCTTTTCTGGATGGTATGTCTGCGCAGGAGCAGTGCGAGACCACCATGCTCGGCACAAGTTGCGGGCTGGCCTGCAGCTTGGCTATGAGGGCCGGGATCTCTTCCTCGCGAAAGCCCAGCCTGTGCATGCCGGTCTCCACCTTGATGGCTATGGGCAGGGGCGCTTCAGCCCGGGCATGGGCCAGGGCCTTTTCAAGCTCCGCGAAGCTGCACACCAGGGGAATGAGTCCGCAGCGTATGACAATGCTCCATTCTTCCTCTGTCATGGGCGGCATGAGCGGCAGAATGTCCTGCTTGAACCCGGCCTCGCGCAAAGCCTGTCCTTCACTTGCACAGCCCACAGCAAAGCGCTGGGCTCCCGCCTGACCAAGGCTGCGTGCAACCTCGAGCAGACCGTGGCCGTAGGCGTCGGACTTGAGAACGGGCATGAGTTTTTCGGGGGCACCGCAGCGCCGGAAGTTGCGCACAAGTGCTGCAAGATCAATATGACATTGAGCCTGGGTAAAATGGCAGGACATAGGGGCATTTCCTTTATATGGGACAAGATGGGGCTTGGAAGAAGGGGACAGCTGGCTGAAAGAGCCCTGTCCTTCCGGCACAAAGCCGGCCCTTCCTCTACGCTGTTGAAGTCAAGGACGCAAGCACTCTCCAGTACGGAGCATCTGAAGAGCATGTCTGCCCCCTTGCGCCAGCGGACGAATTGGGAGACAAAGGCAGCAGCTGCCGGGGCCTGTCTTTCCGGAAGAAAAATAAGACTGCCGCTGCGCAGGACCGGCCCGCACGACGCCGAGCCAGGGCATTTCTGCCATGGGAAGAGGCACTCCTGACGGGCGGCTGCGGCATCCTGCGCTGCATCAGGTACAGACATCACGGATACAGCAAACACTGGAGGTGACATGGCCGGAGCTTTTTCGCTCACACATCAGGATCACGAGGCGCGGGCAGGCATTCTGCATACCGCACATGGCGACATACCCACACCCATCTTCATGCCCGTGGGTACGGTGGGATCCGTCAAGGCCATTGCCCCTGACGATCTGGCCGCTGTGGGAGCCCCCATCATCCTGGGCAATACCTACCATCTCTATCTGCGCCCGGGCCACGAACTGGTGGCGCGGCATGGCGGCCTGCACGGCTTTGCCTCCTGGCACGGATCCATCCTGACAGACAGTGGCGGCTTCCAGGTCTTCAGCCTGAGTTCCCTGCGCAAGATACGCGAGGAAGGGGTGGAGTTCCGCTCGCACATCGACGGCTCCAGACATCTGTTTACTCCGGAGAAGGTGCTGGAAATCCAGCGAGCCCTGAACTCGGACATCATGATGATGCTTGATGAATGTGTACCCTATGGCGCAGACTATGGCTATACGGAAAAGAGCCTGGCTCTGACAAGCCGCTGGGCCCAGCGGGCCATTGAGGCCTATCCTCCCGGAACTGCTCCCAATCTCCTCTTCGGCATTACCCAGGGCGGTTTTTTCAAGGACCTGCGGACCCGCTCTGTGGAGGAAATCTGTGCTCTGGACTTTGACGGCTTTGCCATAGGCGGTCTCTCTGTTGGCGAGAGCAAGCATGAAATGTATGATTTGCTTGCCCATACGGCCTGTCAGCTGCCAAGGGACAAGGCCCGATATCTCATGGGCGTGGGCACGCCCCTGGACATTGTCACGGGCATTGGCCTTGGCATAGACATGTTCGACTGTGTCCTGCCCACCCGCAATGCCCGCAACGGCACCCTGTATACCTCGGTGGGCAAGATCAACATTAGAGGCAAGAAATATGCCGAGGACGACGGCCCCCTGGATCCGGCCTGCTCGTGCTACACCTGCCGTACCTTCTCGAGGGCCTATCTGCGGCATCTCTATGTCAGCAAGGAGTTGCTCAGCTTCAGGCTCAATTCCCTGCACAACCTGACGTATTTTCTCAATCTGGTCCGTGGTGCCCGCCGTGCCATACAGGAAGGCCGCTTCATGGACTTCAAGGCTCAGATAGTGGATCTCTATCCGGACGAAGCCGCACGGGCAGAAGGCCCAGAGGCCTGCTGAGCAGAGTGGGCAAGTCAATATGTTGCTGAACAAGGAGTATTCTTGTGAGTGAGTCTACACACCGCTGCGGCTGGGTTGCGCTCATGGGGCCGCCCAATGCCGGCAAGTCAACGCTGCTCAACACCCTGATGGAGCAGAAAATCACCATTGTGACCCCCAAGCCCCAGACCACGCGCAATCAGATCGTGGGTATTTTGACGGAGCCCGGGCTGCAGATCATCTTCATGGACACGCCCGGCCTCTCCCAGGGCCGCGGTCAGCTGAGCAAGACCATGCTGCAGGCTGTGTGGCAGAGCCTGCGCCAGGCAGAAGTCATCATGCCCGTGCTTGATGCCCACACCTATATCCTGCATCCGGAGTATCTGGACAGGGATCTTGCGCCCATCATCGAGGCCCTGCGCGGCGAAACCAGGCCCATTGTGGTGGTCGTGAACAAGATCGACCTCTTCGGCGACAAGAGCCGCATGCTGCCGCTGCTCACAAGGCTCTCGGAAATCTGGCCTGATGCGGAAATCTATCCGATTTCCGCCCTGAACAAGGACGGCGTGGAGGGACTGAAGGAAGTCTTGGCTGCCAGGCTGCCCGAACGCGGCATTGAGTTCCCCGAGGACCAGGTGTCCACCATGCCGGTCCGATTCATGGTCTCCGAGCTCATCAGGGAGAAGCTCTTCCTGCACCTGCGCGAGGAAGTGCCCTACGGAACCGCCGTCACCATTGACAAGTGGGAGGAATCCCCGGCGACCAAGCAGACGGTCATCTATGCTACCATCTACGTGAGCAGGCCCATGCACAAGGCCATGGTCATTGGAAAGCGCGGCGCCATGATCAAGCAGATTGGCAGCGAAGCCCGCCAGGACATACAGGAGCTGCTCGAAGGGCGAGTGCATCTCGAACTCTGGGTCAAGGTGCGCGAGCACTGGAGCGAGGACATGACCTTCCTGAGCGACCTGGAACTGGACAATATGGGCTCCTTTGTGGATCAGACGGCCCTTCCCGGAGACGCGGACAAGCAGGACAGATAGCAGGACTTCTGCGCACGCCCTGTTCCCGCGAACAGCGGAGAAAGACTTTCTTTTGAGCGAGCGTACTTTTGTTCCTGTACCTCTCGGACAGGGACAGATGCCCGGGCCCCGAACGACGGACAGGCCGGGGCAAGATGGCAAGGAGACACGACAATGCTTGGCGAACGCTATGAAAAGGTGATGGAGCGCCTGGACAGGGCTGTTCAGGCTGCAGGCAGGAAGAGGGAGGAGATTACCCTGATTGCCGTCTCCAAGCTGCATCCGGCAGAAATGGTTGCCGAAGTGGCGGCTCTCGGTCAGGTGGACTTTGGCGAAAACTACGTGCAGGAAGCTCTGGAAAAGCGCGAGACTCTGGACAATATGCTGCCCCTGGAACGGAGCGCTGCCCTGCGCTGGCACATGATTGGGCATGTCCAGAGCCGCAAGGCCGCCCAGGTTGCCGGGCACTTCGACCTTGTGCATACCCTGGACTCCGAACGTCTGGCCCAGGCCCTGGAAAAGCGCTGTGCCCAGGCCGGGGTGCAGCAGCGGGTGCTCATAGAGGTCAATGTAGGCGAGGAAAGCCAGAAGAGCGGTGTGGACCGCAAGAATCTGTCGGCCCTTGCTGACTATGTGCAGGCCTCCTGCCCGCATCTTGAACTCCAGGGGCTCATGTGCATTCCGCCGGTCTTTGACGCCGGCGAAGCGGCCCGTCCCTACTTTGCCCTCTTGCGCACCCTGGCCGAGAAGCTGCGCAGCGAGGCAGGCCTCTCCTTGCCGCATCTTTCCATGGGCATGTCCGGGGATTTTGAATGGGCTGTCATGGAAGGGGCCACCTTTGTGCGCGTGGGCACGGACATCTTTGGCCCCCGTCCGCCGAAAAAGACTGCCTGAAAGATTGTTTGATCAGGCTGCCTGAATCTGGACCAGGGAGCAGGCAGGACGTCCTGCGGCTGACAGTTCGGTCAGGCAGGAAAACAGAGGCTTTTTCCTCCCCCTGGAGGCAGACAGGCCGCAGGAAGCACAACTGCTTCCTGCGGCCTGTCTGATTTGGTACGGCTTCCTTTCTGCAGCTCCTGCAGCGTTGCCTGAAGCCCTTGTCGCGCCTCAGATGCGGCCCTGAGCCTTGCGGGCTTCCAGCTCGCCTATGGAGGCAAAGCCGTAGAACTGGGCCATGGCGTCAAGGGTGCGCTCGGCCAGGTTCTGCCCCTGTTCCCGCGCAGCCAGAACATGCTTGTGCAGGGCCTCCAGAGTGGCTTCCCCGTAGGTGCAGAGCTCGCCTTCGAGATAGGTCTCGAAGGAAGTGGCACACGCCGTATCCGAGCTGCTGCGCAGGGGACGTCCGGCAGCCCGCACATGGGGGTAGAGCCGTGTGCACTCTTCTTCCCAGGCCATATTGGCAGCCACGATGTCGTGCACAAGATCCTGCTTGCGAGCGGAGATGGCCGGCAGCAGATGTGCCATGGCGGCAAATTCCGCAGGGTGGGTGCGGCGCATCATGTAGGCGTACTTTTCCATGACCGGATTGCGTCCCTCGGCAAGTGCCTGGTCAAGGTCTGCGGCATAGCCCTGCAGGGCGTCCATGGGCCAGCACACGAACTGGCTCTTGCGCATGATGGCAAAGGTGGCGGGATCGTCCTGACAGGAGGCGCGACCGCCCCTGTTGTGCGTTTCCTGGAAGAAGTCCCACTCCCGTTCCACAAGGGCATCTGCCAGGCTGTCCGTCTGCGCGTCCGCGGGAGGCCTGGTCTGCAGGCGCTTCAATATTTCCGAAATCATGCAAATCCTCCGCAGTGCTTGTCCCAGGCCTGTCCCCGAGTCAGTCTGGGCTGGGCCGGGCAATTGGTTTTTCCTGCCCGATTTTGTACGCTCTTGCCGCGACACGGGCAATTCGGGGAAGGCGCAGGATATGGCCGGCCGTCCCGAAGCCTGCCCTTCACAGCCTTTCATTCCCCCCGAAAAAACAGGGCCGTCAGGCCCATGCCCGCGGTTTTTTGCTGCAAAGAGGAGAGACAATGACCACACTGCGCGGACTTGACTATGCCAGAAGGCTCTACGAGGAGTACGGCCGGGAACTCATTGCCACGGAGCTTGCCGATCTCGAACCCGTGATTGCCACGGGCCTGGTCGGCGAAGGATCGGAATGCTTCGGCTTTGACGACGACATCTCGCAGGATCACGACTGGGGTCCGGCCTTCTGCCTGTGGCTGCCCGAGGCCCTGCTTGCGGAGCACGGGGAGCGCATAGAGCGGGCTCTTTCCAGGCTGCCTGCACAGCTTGACGGCCATGCCGTGCGCATGGCACCCGAAGAGCGCATAGGCCGGGTGGGGCCGCTTTCCATAGAGGGCTTTTACCGCCGCTTTCTCAATGTGCCCGGCTGCCCGGAGACGCTGGCCCAGTGGCGCGCCATTCCGGAAACCTATCTGGCCGTGGCCACCAATGGCGAAGTCTTCTGCGATCCGGCCGGCACCTTTTCCGCAATCCGCGCCGGGCTGCTCGAGTTCTACCCAGAGGATCTGCGCATCAAGAAGCTGGCAGCCCGCTGCGTGGCTGCCTCCCAGGCCGGTCAGTACAATCTGCCGCGCATGCTGACCCGCTATGCCTATACCTCGGCCAGCATCTGCCGGGCCCGCTTTACCGAAGCCATCATCAGCATGGTCTTCCTGCTCCACAGGAAGTACATGCCCTTCTACAAGTGGGCCGACAAGGCCATGGCCCGTCTCTCGCCCCTTGGGGCCGGTATTGCCGCCTCCCTGGAGCAGCTCAACTGCCTCTCCCCGGTGGAGAACAGCAGGGAACAGTTCTCGGACATCGTGGAGGACATCTGCCTGCGCATGGTGGACTGCCTTATCGAGCAGGGTCTGGCCACGATCAGGGATCCCTGGCTCTACGAGCAGGGACCGCAGGTGCAGTCCCGCATAGCCAGCGAGGCCTTGCGCCGCATGCCCGTGCAGTTCGAGTAGGTCGTAGGGAATTGCCGCCACAAGCAGAAAAATCCCGTCCGCAGACAGCGCGAAGACTGTGTGCAGACGGGATTTTTGCTTGTTGTCAGGATCGCTTCAGGAGCCGTTTTTCTCAGGACTTGTGCCTGAAGGGATTCAGGCGCTGCCAGAAGGCCTGGTTCCTGCCCTGATCGTCGGACTGGGTGGCCTGCTCCTTCTGTTCGTACTGCCTGTTCAGGAGGGGAGTGTGCGCAGGACTCTTGCCGGCCTGTTCCTCGTGCGCAGACTGTGCGCCTTGCGGATCGGCCGTGACGGGAGCCTGGAGAGGGGCAGCCTTGCGCGCCCTGCTGCGTGCCGCAAGGGGGCGCACGCGCACAGGTCTGCCGGCTGGCGCACGGGAGGGTTTCCTGCGCAGGCCCGTCCTGTTGCCTGCGGCTGCGGGAACGCTGCCGGGCAAGGCCGTGGAAGCAGCCACGGAAACGGCTGCAGGAACAGCTCCAGGCACCGTTTCTTCCGTGAAGATCTGCCAGACCGTCACAAAGACGACCGCAATGAGCGGGCCAGTGACAAAGCCGTCCATGCCGAACAGGGCAAAGCCGCTCAGCGTGGTCACGAGAATCAGGTAGTCCGGGAGCTTGGTGTCACGACGCACCAGAATGGGGCGCAGGATATTGTCAGCCAGGCCGATGACGCAGGCTCCGTAGACAATGAGCACCAGGCCGTCCAGGTAGTTGCCCACGGAAAGCAGATAGATGGCCGTGGGCAGCCAGATGATGGCTGCGCCCACAATGGGAATGAGGGAGAGGATGGCCATGGCCACGCCCCAGAGGACCGCGGCCCTGATGTCCAGAATCCAGAAGATGAGTCCGCCCAGGGCGCCCTGGGCCATGGCCACCAGGAGGCTGCCCTTGATGGTGGCCCGCATGACGCCGGCAAACTTGGTCATGAGGCGCTTTTCCCTGTGGTCCCCGAAGGGCAGGGCGCGGATGAGCATGGCGCTCAGGGTGGCACTGTCACGGACAAAGAAGAAGGAAATGTAGAGCACCAGGGCCAGGTTGGTCACGAAGTTGGCGGCTCCACTGCCAAAGGCCACGGCATACTTGGCCAGAAAACCGCTGGCAGAGAGCGCCAGGGAGGAAAGATCATTGCTCAGGGTGCCCATGTCATAGCCGAAGTTCTGGAGCAGATCCTGAATTTTCGGGAAGGCGGCCCGTATCTGTTCGAGAAGCGAATGGATGATCCTGGGATCGCCGGTCAGCTGGTTGTAGAGCAGCAGGGCTTCCTTTGCCCCGGAATAGAGAATCCAGGCCAGGGGAAGGATGATGAGAAAGAGGGCCAGCAGCACCGTGACCAGGGCCGCCATGTTGGGACCAAGACGGGTATGCAGGCGCAGGCGGCGGAAAAGCGGGGTAAAGACTGCGGCAATGACCACGGACCAGAGGAAGACATTGAAGAAGGGCAGAATGAGCCAGAAAAAGAGACCTGTGGCTATGAGAACCAGCACAAGGAAGGCTCGGGCCTCAAAGCGCTGCATATTTTCAAACATGACGCTCCTGTGTGAACCTGGGGCTCACTGGGTATTGGTCTTTGCAATTCGTGCCAGAATCAGAAACTTCCTGCGGCAGGGACGCAGATGTCTGCCGGAGCGGCACGGCCGGAAAGAAAGCGCCTGCAGGGCCGAAAAAGTGGAAAGGCGCCCTTAAGCTTTTTCCTGTCCGTCCGATAAGGAGGAAGTAAGGGCGTTATGCGCTGCTGCGAGGGCAAGGAGAATGCCTCCGGCCTGAGCAACATTGAGAGAATCAAAGGGACGGCTGAAGGGAATGTTCAGCCACTGCGAGCATCTCTTGGCGACGCCCGGCCGCACTCCTTTTTCCTCGCTGCCAAGCACCAGGACCGCAGGGAACTGAAGCCCCTCCAGATAGGGATTCAGGCAGGGTGCAGAAGTGCTGAAGCCTGTTCCGTAAATGGTAAAGCCCTGTTCTTCTGCATCATCAAGCGCCCTGGCCAGATTGGTGGCCCGGCAGACGGGAAGGCGGCTCAGAGCTCCAGCTGATGACCGTAAAGCTGCGGGGCCGAGAAAAGCTGAATTATGTTCAGGCAGAAGAAGACCAGCTGCGCCCAGTGCGTACATGGTGCGTGCCAGAGTTCCCACATTGCCGGGATCCTTGACCTGGTCAAGGGCGATGACAAGTGGCAGGGGAGCCTGCACGGCTTCCTGCAACAGCATTTCCAGAGACACTGTGGAGACACAGGCCAGTCTTGCCACCACACCTTGATGATGAGCTGGGGTTTTGTCCCTGCCCTGATGGCACATTCTTTCCAGGGCGGCGTTCTCGACCAGAGTATAGTGAATGTGATGCCTGCGGCATAACTCCTGTATTTCCTGGATCTCTGCGGAACGGGCGCCTTTGCGGCAGAAAACGCTGTCCACTCGGTCAGGCATTTCCCTGAGGGTTTCGAGTACGGGCTTGAGGCCGGGGAGAAGGGCTGGTTCATGTGTTTCCATAATAATTCCTGTAGGAAGAGAGTGTTTTCGGAGTTTGTATCCGAAGCCCCCCTTTAAGGCAAGAAGACGGGATCTGGGTGCGAAGATGACGAGGTTTTTTTCTGCTGACAATCAGATACACTGGGTAAGACTCGTGACCCTGTGCTTTGTGCTGGCTCTGTTCTGTGCCGGCTGCTCCTCCAAGCAAGCCGGCCTTGGCGGTCCGGGCTCTCTGACGCCCGATACGGGCGGAGCGCCTCTTACGGACAGCGAACGAGCCGTTCTTGCCAAGAACAAGGGAAAAATCGCCCGTTCCGTGCCGGACTATGCCCAGCCCATGGTCGATCAGCAGACCAAGTACTTTCTGCGCAACGGACGCAAGACCATGGCCGTGATCTCCAAGCGATCCGAACGATACCTGGCCTATGCCAAGGGCGTGTTCAGATCCTACAACATGCCCGAGGAGCTTGCCTACCTGGCTCTGGTGGAAAGCGGCTACAATACCGAAGCGCGCTCTCATGCCGGTGCAGCCGGTGCCTGGCAGTTCATGCCCTATACGGGCATGAAATTCGGTCTGCAGCAGGACAACTGGCAGGATGAACGCATGGACATCTACAAGGCAACCCATGCGGCAGCCAGGTATCTGAAGGGTTTGTACGAGGACTTCAATGACTGGCCCACGGCCATAGCTGCCTACAATGCCGGCGAGGGCAAGATGGGACGGGCCTGCAAGGCTGCCGGAGAACGCACCTTCTTCGGTGTAGTCCGCAAGAACGACAGGCTGGACGAAAAGACGCGACTGAAGGAAGAGACCCGTCAGTATGTGCCGAGATTCCTGGCTGTTGCAGCCATCATGGAAAATCTGGGCGAACTGGGCTTTGAGCCTCTGGATCCCAGGAATCAGCGGCAGGTCACCAGGGTGACTTTGGCCCCTGGCACAGATTTGAAGGCCATGGCCAGGGCCTGCAGCATGTCCTGGACGGACTTCCAGAGCTACAACCCCCATTTCCGCAAGAATATAAGCCATGCCAAAAGGTCCACCAATGCCTATGTGCCGGTCTGGGCCGGAGAGAGGGCCGTGGCCTACGCAAGAAAGCCTGTGCGTGTCTCTAAAACCATGTTGGCAGCCGCGTCGGGCAGCTCCAGGACAAAGGCTGGCAGAACCATGGCGGGTGTCAGGGGAACACGCAGCTATACGCTGCGTTCAGGCGACACACTTTCCAGTGTGGCTCGTGCACACAATACCTCCGTGGCAGCCCTGCTTGCCGCCAACAGCCTCTCCGATCCCCATTCCCTGCATGTGGGCCAGAAGCTGACCATTCCTGGCACAGACGTGGCTTCTGCCTCAGGGAACGCCAGAAAGTCTTCGGCACGCAGAGGGGCATCGTCCTACAAGGTTCAGCCCAAGGACAATCTCTGGCAGATTTCCCGCAAGCTCAATGTGAGCGTGGATGACCTCAAGCGCTGGAACAACCTTGAGGGCCAGAACATACACGTGGGACAGCGCCTGGTTGTGCTGCGCTAGTCCCGGGGTAAAGAACAGGGCACATCAGAGAGCATCTTCAGCAAATGGGGCGTCAGGCGCGGCAGCGACTGGCGCCCTAAAATTTTTTTTGAAAAAGGTGCAGATTTTTGTTGACAGGCGGGGTGCACAAGCGTAGAAACGCTCCTCGCGCCGCCTGACAGAGGCTGC
>CALVHF010000002.1 GCA_944327295.1 uncultured Desulfovibrio sp.
CAGAAACAGGCGGAACGGCGCCTGCTTACCCCACTCTTACGAATGGGGCATGCGCAGGCGAGTTAGGCTCGGTCAACGCCAGCCTTTGTTCCAAGTTTCACGTTGGTGTATCTTGTGTCTAATTTTAAAATTATGTCATGATATCTAGACAATGAAATGTAGTAATTTCAACTAGATGTAAGTAGACGAATTTATCAATTTAGACACTAGCTTTCGCAACAAAAGAAGAGTATTTTGATACTATTAGTGTAAAAAGAGACTCTTTCAGAGAATTGCCCGACATGCTGTACAAAAGTTGTTTTCACAAGCTGCCTTTGTTCCCTTCATGTTCTGATTTTTATTTGTGAAACCCTTGTGTCTTGGTCTTTCTTCACGTATTATGGCTCCGTCAAATTTTCACAAGTAAAATTTCGCGTCTTCGCATCCCTACTATCCCAAAGCTGGTACTTATGGACACTCCTCCAAAAACTTCACGCATTCCCAGAGCGACAATTCAGCGTCTAGCGACCTATATTCAGGTGCTGGAAAATCTGGCGCGTGACGGGACTGAAATCATATCCTCCACGCCCCTGGCAGAAGCCTGTGGCGTCAATGGTTCACAAATCCGCAAGGATCTCGCCTATTTTGGCGAATTCGGCATCCGCGGCGTCGGATACAATGTCACCTCCCTCATCGCTGCCATTACCTCTGCCCTTGATGTCAACCGTGAATGGCGCATGGCTCTCATTGGTGTCGGCAATCTCGGCAAGGCTCTTCTGAATCACTCGGACTTCAGGGAACGCGGATTCAATATCGTCTCCATCTTCGACTGCGACCCCTTCAAAATCGGTGAAGTCGTTCACGGGCTTGAAGTGCACTGCACCAAGGACATGCCGACCATAGTTGCCGAAAACAACATTGAAATCGGCATCATCACGACACCTCCGGAACGCGCCCAGCGTGCGGCCACGCATCTGATGAATGCAGGCATCACCTCCATTCTCAACTTTGCCTCGGCACGCATCAAGGTCCCGGAACATGTCAACGTGGAATATGTTGACTTCTTTCATCATCTCTACTCCCTGGCCTTCAATCAGAACCGGTTTTTCGCCAAGCAGTAGCCTCATCGGCACGCATTGTTCCTTCAGGGCCCCTGACCTTTACACAAAAGGCAGGGGCCTTTGATATCAAGAGAGCCCTTCATGCGTTTTGTGCACCATTTTCTGGATGCCCTGAGCTTCTTTACTTGTCTTGTCCCCGCCCGCATGGTCAAAGGCTCCACCCTTGCCCAGTGCGCCCCCTTCATCTTTCCCTGCGGCCTTGTCCTTGGCTGTGCAGCCAGTCTCTGTGCAGCCCTTGTCCTCCGCCTTCTCGAAGGGCACAGCCTGCCCTTTCCCCTTCCCGTCCTTGTGGCTGCACTTGTCTGGCTCGTGGTCGAAATTCTTCTTTCCAGGGGCCTGCACTGGGATGCCGTGGCAGACATGGCCGATGCCCTGGGCAGCTACAGGGAGGGTGCAGCCTTCAGGGCTGTTCTCAAGGACAGTCGGCTTGGCACCTTTGGAGCCCTGGCTCTGACAGTGATCTTTGCCGCGCAGCTTCTGGGGCTGGCTGGCCATCTGGCGCAAGGACAGTGGCTTGCAATCATCCTGGCACCGGCCTGGGGCAAGAACACTGCCTTCTGGCTGCTCTGCCTGGCCGAGCCCTACGACAGACAGTCCCTGGGCGGCAAATTTGCCGAAGCCGGCACAAGGAAAAACATGGCTCTCAGTCTTGTTTGTGCCCTCTGTTCACTCCTGGCCCTTGCCTGCAGCGGTGTCTCCCCGGCAGGCCTTGCTCTGCTCTGCCTTGTCCAGGCTCTGCTGACAGGCAAATTTGTTTTCTGGAGCCGCCATTACGGCGGCTATTCCGGAGACTTCATTGGCGCTCTCATGGAAACAGGCCAGTGTCTCTGCCTTGTCTGTACCCTGTGAGCACACGCTCCACCTTCCCTGATACACAATGAAAAAGCTCCCGCCATTCCTCACGGAAGATGGGAGCTTTTTCTTGTCTCAACTGTTTGCAAAAGGCCCTTTCAGACCTGTCTGCCCGATGCTTCGGCGATCAGCAGATACAGCCTGGTCATGAGAGCATCTATGACCCTGCCCGGCGTTATCTGCCCGGCTATCTTGCCCTGGGCGTCATTGAGCCAGCGGGAAACATTGGTCAGATGCAGGGGAGAGAGCCGGACGAGCAGGCTGTCCACCCCGTCCTGTCCGGGATGGCCGGCCATGACCCGCATCAGGGACTTTTGCAGAATACTGATGACGGTCTGGGCCTGGGCTGCATCAAAGCTCTTCTGCGAAGTACGCCCCATCAGGCGCTTTCCAGAGCGCAAAAACTCCTGCACGTCACTGGCAAGATCCTTGCGGACCGAGCTCTCCTCTTCTACCTCGGGATCCGGCCAGGGAAGAATGAGACAGTGCGAGCGGGACACCAGCGTGGGCAAGAGCTGCTCTCTCTGCGCTGCCAGCAGCACAAAGACGGTTGTCTGCGAAGGTTCTTCCAGAGCCTTGAGCAGGGCATTGGCCGACTCGCTGCGGTTGCGCTCCAGCCCCATGAGCAGAACGACACGCATGCCTGCGCCGTGGGGCGGATCCTTGAGCAATCCCTTAAGTTCGCGGACATTCCTGATGGACAGTGCTCGTACGGGACCTGGCTCCTCATCGTCCTGTTTATTGGAGATCCTGCCGTCATAGGCAGGCACATCCAGGTATTCCTGCCGGGCTATCTGGCTGCAAATCTCGCAGTTCAGGCAGGGCCTGCCCAGTTCCCTGGCACTGGGGCAGTTGCAGCGGCAGGCCCAGTAGCGTGCGGCAGCCAGCCGCTGGTTTTCGCTGCCGCCGTCCAGAAGAAGAACCTGTGGCGGCATGCTGCCCAGCATATCCAGTCTGGATTTCAGCCCCGCAAAGGCAGGCGTGTCCAGTTCGGGGAAGAGCGGCTCCATACCCGTTCCATCAGCAGAGAATGGTCTGATCGCGATCCGGGCCTACGGAAACGTAGGTAATGCGCACCTGGGTCAGGGCTTCCAAACGCTGGATGTACTTCTGCACATTGTAGGGCAGAGCCTCGAAATGCTTGCAGGAGGAAATGTCTTCGGTGAAGCCGGGCAGTTCCTCGTACACAGGCGTCACTTCGGCCAGGGCATTTTCGCCCTGCGGCGGATATTCTATGCGGTGGCCCTTGTACATGTAGTCCACGCAAATCTTCAGCACCGGGAGGTTGCGCAGCACGTCGATCTTGGTCAGGGCAATCTGGGTGAGACCGCACAGGCGAGCGGATTCGCGCAGCACCACGGCATCCAGCCAGCCACAGCGGCGCGGACGGCCAGTTGTGGCACCAAATTCATGGCCCTGCTCGCGCAGGAAGTCGCCCGTGGCGTCATCAAGCTCGGTGGGGAAGGGACCGGCACCCACGCGTGTCGTGTAGGCCTTGGCAATGCCAATGACCTGCTGCAGGTTGTTGGGACCAATGCCCGAGCCCGTGGAAGCACAGCCGGAAATGGTATTCGAGGAGGTCACAAAGGGATAGGTGCCGTGATCCACGTCCAGATGCACACCCTGGGCGCCTTCCCAGAGGATGTTCTTGCCCATGCGCACGGATTCCTGGATTACGCCGGACACGTCGGTGAGATAGGGAGTGATTTGGGGCGCAATGGCCAGCACCTGTTCGCAGATTGCTTCGGCATCCAGAGGCTCGGCCTTGTACAGGGTCTGCAGCAGGACATTCTTCTCGACCAGGGCAGCACAAATCTTGGTGCGCACAAGGTCGGGATTGGTCAAATCGCTGGCGCGCAGGCCGATGCGGGCAACCTTGTCCTCGTAGCAGGGACCAATGCCGCGGCCCGTGGTGCCGATCTTGCCGCCGGCCTTGTAGGCTTCGCGGGCTTTGTCCAGAGCCACATGATAGGGCAGGATGAGATGTGTCTTATGGCTGATACCGAGACGCCTCGGGGCAACATCAATACCATTTTCCTTGAGTCCCTCTATTTCCTGCAGAAAGACAAAGGGATCCAGGACAACACCGTTTCCGATCAGGCACATCTTACCAGGATGCAGAATTCCCGAGGGAATTGTGTGCAGGATGGTGAGATTGCCGTTGACAGCAATGGTGTGGCCCGCATTATTGCCGCCCTGGAAGCGGACAACCACGTCGCTTGTGGCACTCAGCATATCGACAATCTTGCCTTTGCCTTCGTCCCCCCACTGGGCACCAATGATTACAGTATTTGCCATAATTCCACCTTAGATAAACAAAAATTGCCAGTCCTGATGTCCTGGATATATGCAATGTCTGCCAGACAGACGATACCTGGCGCACAAGAGTTATTTGTCGCGCTCCTCATCGGCAAGCGGCTCGAAGGGCAAGACAGGGCATGGAGCCTTGCGTTCGGGTTCGGCATGTTTCTGCCAAGCAGGCTTTCTGCTGTCGTACATGCTGCCCCTGCGCTCCTGTTCCATGCGGACCTGCAGGCTCCAGTGGTAATTAAAGAGCTGGTTCTTCATGTGCTTTGCCTGAATAAGGCAGAAGACCAAGGCTGCACGCTCCCACTCCTGGGTGGGTTCAAACTGGTACACCCTCTGAGCATACTTGTTCCACAAATACATCAAGGATGCTTCGTCCAGGCCGTCCAGCTGTTCAGCCATTTTTAACAGTAATTTTTCCATGAGCCGTCTGCATCCTCTGAGGAAAGGGTCTGTGTCCGTCACGACACAAACCATGCGCTCCTTAAAGAGAATGCTTTCTCCTTGCATCATTTGTTGACAGAAGGCCTAGTCTGCAGGGAATCCGGGCGCAGTGCCCTTGTCCGGAAAGCACAGGGGCATGCCCTGTGCACAGTGTCCTTTCCGGGACAGAATCCCTGTTCCCTGATGTTTCGAAAACTGCAGACTGTACACGGCAAGCCGCGCATGCGCACCTGTGCCTTTCCAAAATACGTTCATTTGCACCTGCTGACAAGTCCGAAAAATTCAATACCTCATTGCATTTTGCTGCCATTCCCTGTCTCCTGGACCGTTTTCAGAAAAGACTGGCAGAACTGGGGCGTGTATGGTAGCAACAAGGCCGTAACATTCGCCAGGGAGGCACTATGTCCGATCTCAAATCCATGTACAAAACCATTGTCAAGGAAACCTATCCCGACACTCTGACCATCACGCTTGGCGATCAGACTCTTGTCTACCATAAGCGTCAGTGGGACATCGGCGGAGAAATGAAGGGACTCAGGTACGGGGAGAATCCCGATCAACCCGCAGCCCTGTATCAGCTGGCCGAAGGCAGGCTCACGCTGGGCGGCATCAGCTGGCGCGGCCCCGAACACAGCCTGGTCTCCGCCCTGACCGAAAAGCAGATGATTCAGGCTGGCAAGCATCCCGGCAAGACCAACCTGACCGACGTGGACAACGGCGCCAACATCCTGCAGTACCTCACGGACAAGGCCGCGGCGCTCATCATCAAGCACAACAATCCCTGCGGTGCCGCTTGGTCCGATGACGGTGTGGGCAAGGCCCTGGAAAAGGCTTTCTGGTGCGACCGCATTGCCGCCTTCGGCGGTGCCGTTGTTGTCAACCGCCCCTTCTCCAAGGAAGCCGCCGAACTCGTGGCTGCCAACTACTTTGAAGTCGTAGCAGCTCCAGCCTTTGAGGAAGGCACCGTGGAAATTCTGAAGGGCCGCAAGAATCTGCGCATCATGGAACTGCCCGGTCTGGCCTGCCTCGAGGAGCTGACCAAATCCGCCTTCCTGGATATCAAGTGTCTGGCCGACGGCGGTCTGGTGGTGCAGAAATCCTTCCAGAACCGCATCCTTGCCAATACGGACTTTATCCCCGCCCAGGCCACGGACAAGAACGGAACCACCTACATTGCCCGCAGCCCTTCCAAGCAGGAACTGGACGATCTGCGCTTTGCCTGGGCCGTGGAAGCGGGCGTGACCTCCAACTCCGTGATCTTTGCCCGTGACGGCGCCACAACAGCCATAGGCACTGGCGAACAGGATCGCGTGGGCTGTGTGGAACTGGCCATCTACAAGGCCTACCACAAGCATGAAGACGTGCTCTCCTACACCAAGCACGGCCTGACCCTGTACGAACTCAAGGAAAAGGCCAAGACTGACGCGGGCATGGCTGCCAGGCTGCAGGAAATCGAGGCCCAGGCCAGGGAGGAACACGGCGGCCTCACAGGTTCAGTCCTCATTTCCGACGGCTTCTTCCCCTTCCGCGACGGCGTGGATGTGGCCATGGCCGAAGGCATCACGGCCATTGGACAGCCCGGCGGCTCCCTGCGTGATTGGGAAGTCATCAAGGCCGTGAACGAACACAGTCCCCAGGTTGCCATGGTGTTCACGGGACAGCGTTCCTTTAAGCACTAGGCCCGGAAACACAAGCAATGCATTCCGGTTTCTCTCCAGAGTCCTTTCCGGATTCTTCTGCTGACAATCCTTCGGGGCAGAGCCTTGTCCTGCCCCGTCTTGTCGTCTCCTCCATTTCCGGCGGAGGCGGCAAGACCCTGCTTAGCCTGGGGCTGGCTAGGGCCCTTGCACAGAATGGTCATGCCGTCCTGCCCTTCAAGAAGGGGCCGGACTACATTGATGCTGCCTGGCTTGCCGCTGCGGCGGGACGCCCGGCCACCAATCTCGATCCCTTCTTCCTGAACGGGGACAGGCTGCGTGCACAAATGGGCCATGCCGCCTGCACCCTGCTTGCAGACAGTGAACGTCCCCGGGCCTTGGCTGTCATTGAGGGCAACAGGGGACTCTTTGACGGTCTGGATTTGGACGGTTCCTGCTCGACCTCGGCACTGGCCAGGGAACTCAGAGTACCCGTGGTCCTGACCATCAATGTCACCAAGATGACCCGCACCGTGGCCGCCCTGCTCCAGGGACTGGAACATTTTGAACAGGGCGTGCACTTTGCAGGGGTTGTACTCAACCGCACCGGCTCGGCACGACATGCCTCCTATGTGCGTCAGTCCATAGAGCGCTACACGGATTTCACGGTTCTGGGCGAGCTGCCACGACTCAAGACCAATCTTCTTCCGGAACGCCACATGGGCCTGGCTTCCCTCCGAGGCGACGAGCTCGCGGATTCTGCCCGCAGTGCCCTGGAAGAACTGGCTTCCTTCATCAGGGACCATGTGGATCTGGAACGCATTGTCCGTGCGGCCAAGGCCGCGCCTGCCCTCAGCTGCGGTCCCTTCTGGCAGCCCCCAAAGCGCAGCCCCGAATACAGGCCATGCATAGGCTATGTGCGCGATGCCTGCCTCTGGTTCTACTACAGGGAAAATCTGGAAGCCCTGGAACGGGCCGGGGGCCGTCTGGTCCGCCTCTCCCTTTCCGATCCTGCCTGGCCCTGGGAAGGGGAAAACGGCCTGGACGCCCTCTACCTTGGCGGTGGCTTTCCGGAAGACTTTCTGGACCTGCTTGATGACAATCCCCGCCTGCAGGAAATTGCCCACTTCTCGGCTCAAGGCTTCCCCGTCTATGCCGAGTGCGGCGGACTGATGCTCCTCTCCCGCTCCGTGCGCAGAGCGCAGCGCTGCACAAGAATGGCCGGCGTCCTGCCCCTGGATATCGAATTCTGTCCGAGACCGCAGGGTCTCGGCTATGTGCGCGGCACAATTGCGCATCCCAATCCCTTCTATGCACAAGGGACCACCCTGATCGGCCATGAATTCCACTATTCCCGCGTGCTCAATGCTTCTGTCGGCGAAGCCGCCGTGCTCAAGCTTGAACGCGGGATGGGCCTTGGGGAGGGGCGGGATGGTCTGGTTGCGGGCAATACTTGGGGTTCCTACACCCACATCTTTGCTCCGGCAGCCCCGGGCTGGGCAGAAGGACTGTGCCGCCTGGCCACGGAATGGCACACAAGGCATACGGCCTGACCAGAGCCAATCTCCTCAGGAAAACTCCATGTACAAAGACGCCGCTCAAGGGGTGCGAAGCCCTGGAGCGGCGTCTTTTTGTACGCATGGCATGTACATTTTCTAACGGGTGAAAGTCCCCAGACCGGGTGGATAGACCAAGGTCACAGCTGAACGCAAGGTGGCATCATGAGGTGCCAGCTGGAGGAAGCGGGAGGCAAACTTCGTAGCGCTGACGAACAGGAATCGTATCAGGCCAGACGTTTGGGCGAGCCTGCAAGAGAAGGCGGCCCCCCAAGTTGTCACGTAAGGACGCTCTGGTAAATACGGCGGCGCTGAAGGAAAGAGGAGGTACTTGCCCATGGAGGTCTGACGGGCGGCGGACACAATCCATTATAGAAAAAACGAACCGTCAGAAGTCAAATGCCCCCATAGTAGTCCGCGAGTTGGGACGAAGGGGGAAAACATTGGAGTGCGAAATTCAGAGTACAACTGAATCAGGCGCTGAGCACCGCAGAAAACACAGGATACCTGCCACCACGCAAGGGCCCGACGTATATGGAGCACCTACTGGAGGAGGAGCGGAGCCCGAGGCATAGAGCAAAGGAAAGGAGCGCGAGGAACGAATGGTTGCACTGGAAGCAATACGGCTCTTCGGGAGTATTTGTGGGTAAGGTCTCCAATCCCCTCATGAGCCTTCTCCACAGGTACTGTTTCCATCTCTGAAGGCAGCTGCCACTGTCCGCGCAGCAAAGACATCTGCAGAGAATTTATCAATAGTATTTGCTGGTTGGCTTTCCGAAGTCGTGGGACCGCTTCCCCGTCTACCAAGGTCAGACGCTCCAAGTGAGAGAGCCTTTGGGGGTACCCACAGAAAGCCACGAAGAGCCGAAAATGTTCAAATGAAAAAATCGCTCTAGCGCTTCCACAGATAGGCATATTTTACGGAAAGCCCATCCGTGCGTTCCACCAGGCGTGCCACCAGCCCGTCAATGTCTTCGGCTGAGACCGTGCCCACTTCCCTGCCTAGCAGCATTGGCAGGTAGTCATCCTTCTGGCTGTAGGTCCATATGACACAGTAGACCGAGCCCACGGACGGACGGGAAGGAAATTCCGGTGCCGTGGAAATCAGGATAAGCAGCCTGGGCTCGCTGGCAACACTGAGCTTGAACAGGCTTGAGGTATTGAATTTTTCCTTGAGCGCCGTGGTCAGGCGCGCTCCTATGCTGTCTGTGCCTTCGGCCTGTACACCAACAGCTGTTACTCTGGCATCAACTCTGGCCGGTGCGTTGGGAACAGGTTCTGCGGCAGCATTGCCCTTGGGGGCTGCCAAGGCAGGCTGTACAATGCTCAGACAGAAAAGGCATACAATGGCAAAGAGTATTTGTTTCATCCAAAATCGGCGCGGAGCCCCCTGGGGCACCTGGGGGAAGAAGCGCCGCCTCCTTGTTTGAGTCCTGATGGTTTTGGGAGAGGGGCTGGGAGATTCTCGTGCCTTGAGCGGTGAGGGCCGCAGCGCGACATCGCCGTGCGGCTGATGCGGCCGCTGCAAAGGGCATGCGCCCGATACGGACAGGCCGGCACTGGCACTTCCTGTCTGTATTCCAAGAGTACTTGAAGGGGCACCGACAAATCAAGAACAATGTGCCGCTTGGACGGGCCGATCCTGAAGGTCAAGGACAGCGTGCATCTTTTCATGGACGGCAGGGACAAAAGCAGCTACAAGACAGGCATGAAGGAGGGAATATGCACAAGACCCTTATCAAAAGCATTCTTTCGGCCATGGCTCCGATGAACGACGTGACCGTCTGCGGATGGATACGCACACGCCGCGATGGCAAGGGCGTTACCTTTCTGGAACTGAACGACGGATCCTGCCTCACCAACCTGCAGTGCGTTGTAGATGCCGACACGGAAGCTGCCCTGGGCTTGGGCGATCATGGCACCGGTGCCGCCGTCAAGGTCTGCGGCGAACTCGTTCCCTCTCCGGGCAAGGGACAGCGCTGGGAAGTGCGTGCCACCGCAATTCAGGTCTTTGGCGGCGCCGATCCTGCGACCTACCCCCTGCAGAAAAAACGGCATTCGGACGAATTCCTGCGCACCATTGCCCATCTGCGCCCGCGGACCAACAAGTATTCCGCAACCTTCCGCATCCGCTCCCGTGCTGCAACGGCTATTCACAAGTATTTTCAGTCTGAAGGCTTCTACGAGGTGCACTGCCCTGTCCTGACAGGTTCCGACTGCGAGGGCGCCGGAGAAATGTTCCGCGTCACCACCCTACCACCAGGAGAAAAGGACCTTGGCAAGGATTTCTTCAACAGGGCCTGCAATCTTACCGTGTCCGGTCAGCTGGAGGCCGAAGCCCTGGCCATGGGTCTGGGCAGGGTCTATTCCTTCGGGCCGACCTTCAGGGCCGAAAACTCCAACACCCCTCGTCATGCCGCAGAATTCCTCATGGTCGAGCCGGAAATGGCCTTTGCCGATCTCTCCGATCTCATGGAACTTGCGGAAAACCTCGTGCATCATGTCACGGACTACGTCCTGACCCAGTGCGAGGAGGACGTCTCGCTCTTTGACCGCTTTGTGGAAAAGGGCCTCATCGACAGGCTGAAGATCATTGCCGAGCAGCCCTTTGCCCGCATCACCTATGGCGAGGCCATAGACATCCTGGTCAAGAGCGGCAGAGAATTTGTCTTCCCGGTCTCCTACGGCGTTGATCTGCAGACCGAACACGAGCGCTATCTTGCCGAGGAACACTTTGGCAAGGCAACCATAGTCACGGACTATCCCCGCAATATCAAGGCCTTCTACATGCGCAACAACGATGATGGCGAAACCGTGGCTGCCATGGATGTTCTTGTGCCCCGCATAGGCGAGCTCATAGGCGGCTCCCAGCGCGAGGAACGCCTGGATCTCCTGCAGCACCGCATCATCGAGCTGGGACAGCAGCTGTCCGACTACGACTGGTATCTCGATCTGCGCCGCTACGGCACCAATCCCCATGCCGGCTTTGGTCTCGGCTTCGAGCGCCTCATCATGATGCTCACAGGCATCGCCAATATCCGTGACGTGATCCCCTTCCCTAGAACACCGGGCAACCTGGAGTTCTAGACACAGGTATCGGCACAGTCCAATTGCAAAGACCTCCCGGACTTCTCCTGTCCGGGAGGTCTTTGCCTCTCAGGCGATCTGGCAGACATTTTCCTGCCGGGCCTGTCTTCTCAAGGCCACGCCCCTGTTGTCGTCTGCTGAAAACGCCTGTTCGCTTGCTGTGTCAGTGGAAGTCGAGACTCCCTAGAGCGGTTTGCTCTTGAAATATAAAGCATCACAAATAATATCGATTTTGAAGTCTTGATATACAAAGATATATTAAGTTTGAACAGTAAATTTCTCTAGGGTTTCTTCTTGAGAATTCTCCAGACAGTCATGTGGGAAATGTCCTGCACAATACCGGTTTCCACGACCTTGCCAGCCAGAAGGCGCAGGGTCCACTTGCGGTGTCCCTGAGGCGGCTCGGTGTCCGCCAGCTTGAGCACTGCATGCTCGATGCTGCCGCCGAACTTGGAGGGACGAGGCTGCTTGTGGCGGCGATCCCTGCCCAGTGCCGCATCAATGCCCAGCGTCAGGAACCGCTCCTTGATATGGGACAGGGTGCGGTCACTGACGCCCAGATCGGCAGAAACCCGGGAAATGGTCCAGCGGTATTCGGCATATTCCCCCTTGTCCAGAAGCAGGAGAGCGCGTGCATAGCGGCCCTGCTTGCTGGCCGTTCCCTCGGCCGCCAGTTCCTTCAGAAGGCTGACCTCATGCTTTTTGAGAGAAACGCGGTATTGCTTGCTCATTGGCACAAACTCCTCGTACATCGTCCGCCTTCTGCCCTGTCAGAGCCGTCCGCAGCGCATGTCCCCGGTGCGGTTCCGAAAAAGACGTGGAGGGGCGAAGAATCTGGAAAAGAAATTGAAATCTGTTGTCTAATTTATCCAATCCCTCTCCTTCTGACAAGGTGGCATGCGCCAGAGACCCCTTGTGTCAGCAGCTGGCAAACAAGTCTGGACGGGGCTGCACAGGGCGTCTTGAGGCTCGGCAGCCCCGAAAAAATTTTTTAGTCTTTTTTCTGCCAGATTCTGCAGAGGACCTCGTCGGCCATAAGTGCTGCACAGGCCAGCACCCGTGGTGCCAGCGGGGCACAACGATCCACATCGCTGGCAAAGTCGCCCACAACCGACAAAAGCCCCATTCTGCGGACCGTCATGGGCGGACCGCCAAAGCCGCCCATTCCCGAGCAGGCAACCACGGGCTTTGAGGCCAGAAGGCAGGCCTGCACAAAGCGCTGCTTGGACTCTGCCTCATCCAGGGCTTCGATCCAGAAATCGGCCTGTGGCAGCAGCCCGGGGAGCGTGTCTTCTGCCACATGCTCCACCAGGCCCTCTATCTGCAGGTCAGGCGAAAGGTCGAAAAGGCGCTGTGTCAGGGCTGTCACCTTGGTCTGCCCCACATCCCCGGGAAAGTAGAACTGCCGGTTCAGGTTGCTCGGCTCCACAGTATCCTCGTCCACCAAGACAAAGCGCGAGAGGCCGGTCCTGGCCAGCATGAAGGCCACATTGGAACCTATGCCGCCAAGACCGGCTATGCCCAGGCGCAGTTCGCCAAGCCTGGCAAGCCTGTCCTCGGGGACATAGCGCTTCAGGCCCTGTCGCAACAGTGTCGTCACGCGCCCTTCCTGACTGTCGTTGCCGTGGGATCTTCCCAGTCCTTGAGCACGGGCTGAAAACCCCGGCTTTGCAGATCATGCTCCATGGTCTGCATGTCACGATTGTCCGTGATGTCAAACTGCGGCGGCGTTTCGGTCTGATGCACCCTGCCGCCCACGGCCGTGGAGACACCGGCAGAAACCCTGTTCACGCAGATGGCCACAAGGTGGTTGCGCATGTCCGCACTTTCCCTGGACGAACAGGTTATGGTGGCTCTGGGCAGGAACAGACGCAGGGCCGTCACATACTGCACAAAGTGACGGTCATCAAGTTCATGGGGAATATCGAAGGATCCCACATGGGAACAGATGCGGGGAATGCTCACGCCTATGTCAATGCCCGGATAATTTCGCTGCAGCCACCAGGCATGCAGCCCTGTGGCAAAGCCGTCGTGCTCGAGTCGTTCAAGGCCCAGCAGAGCGCCTAGCCCCAGGGAACGCATGCCTGCCCTGGCAGCCCGCTCCGGTGCCTCCAGCCGGAAGGCATAGTTGCTCTTGGGGCCAGCCGGATGCAGCCAGGCATAGAGCTCGGGATTGTAGGTTTCCTGGAACATGGTCATGGCATTGACGCCGCTCTGGACCATGAGGCGGTATTCGTCTTCTGTAAGCGAATACACTTCTATGCCTATGCTGGCAAAATGGGGCTTTATCCTGCGTACTACCTCGGCGATGTACTGCGGTGAGGAGAGCTTGGGCGCCTCGCCCGTCAGAATGAGGATGTCCTCAAAACCCTGCCTTGCTATGGCCAGGGCTTCGTCCACTGCCTCGTCCACGCTCAGATGCGTGCGCTTTTGCTTGTTGTTGACATTGAAGCCACAGTATCTGCAGTGATTGGTACAGACATCGGAAATGTACAGGGGAGTGAACACATTGACGGCATAGCCGAAATAACGGGTGGTGAGATCTCTAGCCCGCTGGGCCATGGCCTCAAGATAGGGCTCCGCAGCCGGCGAAAGCAGGGCCAGAAAATCCCTGGGGCGCAGTTCCTCGGCATTGATAGCCGCGAGCACATCCTCGCCCGTCATGGAAGCCACGTCCTGTTCGCGCTGTGTGCGGTCCAGACTGGACCAGTATTCACGGAAGGTTGCCATCTTGTCCTCCTAGCGCAGAAAACCAGTCAGCGGCGACGAGGCACTGGCACCATCGGCAAAGGATCGTCCGGCCCCAAGGCCGGCCCTGTAGGCGGCACGTCCGGCCTCCACGGCCTTGCCAAAGGCTTCGGCCATGGTGACGGCATCGCGGGCGGAGGCTATGCCCGTGTTCACAAGACAGGCATCGGCTCCCATCTCCATGGCTTCACAGGCCTCGGAAGGACGCCCTATGCCGGCATCCACTATGACAGGCACGCGCATCTCGTCTATGAGCACGGCAATCATTTCCTTGGTGCGCAGGCCTCTGTTGCTGCCAATGGGCGCTGCCAAGGGCATGACACAGGCGGCACCGGCATCCACGCAGGCACGGGCCACATAGAGGTCGGGATTGATGTAGGGAAAGACCACAAAGCCTTCCTTGACAAGAAGTTCCGTGGCCTTGGCCGTTCCGTAACCGTCGGGAAGAAGACGCAGGGTATCATTGATGACTTCTATCTTGATCCAGTTCCCGCAGCCTGCGGCCCTGGCAATGCGGGCCAGACGAACGGCCTCCTCGGCAGTGCGGGCTCCTGACGTATTGGGCAGAAGATGCATGCCAGCAGGAATGTGCCCCATGATGCCCCTGCCACCGTCATCGACTCTGCGCATGGCCACGGTGATCACCTGCGAGCCGCTGGCCCGGGCGACCTGCGGAATGAGATCGTCGGTGCGGTACTTGCCTGTTCCTATGAACAGCCTGCTGTTCAGTTTTTCTCCGCCTATTTCAAAAAGGTCTTCCATAATGCCCTCCAAAAAACTTGTGTCCCGTACGGTGGCGGACCTCCTGTCCGGCATGGCCCTGCATGCGGCATGCGATTCCCGAAGACAGTCCGCAGACAGGATCAGGATTAGCCTCCGCCCACAAAGTGAATGACTTCTATGCGATCTCCGGCACAGACACCGATCTTGGCCAAGTCCTGTGCAGGCACGATCTCCAGGTTCCGTTCGACCACAACCCTGCCTGCGTCCACGCCCAGTTTTTCCACCAAGGCAAGCAGGCTTGTCCCCTGCACGACACGCTGTTCCCTGCCATTGAGCGTCAGGGTGATCTGTTCGCGTTCTACCATTGGCATAATCCCGTGCTAAAAAGGTAAAAAAAACGCCTTTTCCGTCCCATGAACAGAAAAAGCGCTGTAGTGTGGCTGTCTTCCGACAGCACAAAAACCAGCATTCCCTCCGGCAGCATAATCTGCATCAGGTCATGGGACGTACGTCCTCGGGGTCAGGGACAAAACCCTTTCTCAGCCTGTTACAGCTCCCCCAGCCAGTAGTCATGTTGCTTGTATCCCCGTCCGGCAGGAATGGCAAGATGTTCCTGCCGCTCAAGACTCGGGCCTATTCCCTTCCGCCGGATCTGCGGCGCAGAAAGCGGCGCCTGAGCTCAAGGACTTCCTGTCTCGAAAGTCCGAGAAAGGCCGGACACAGGCAGGCCAGTCCCAGCACAAGCACACTGTACACGACACCGGAACAGAAGAAGCGCACTATGGACGAGGACTCCCCAAGACCAAGTTCCAGGGTCGCTTCCCGGCAGAGCAAGGCCAGCGCCAGCAGGACGGCCAGGCTCCATACCTGATGGCAGACATTGCGGGCAAAGGAGAGCGGCACGAAGCGCGAGGCCAGCCACAGATAGAGATTGACGGTGACGATCTGCACGCAGACGGTCTTGATGGCCAGGCCCGTTGCGCCCAGGCTCAGGCCGAAAAGATCGTGCGGAGCCAGCAGGATCCAGGCCGTGCTCAGGCCATAGACACACTCGCACATCTGTATGTTGCGCAAGGTCTTGGTGCGGCCAGTGGCATGGAAGATGGAGCTTGCGAGCTGCCCGTAGGCCTGATGCAGGGGATAGAGCGCCATGATCTGCACGGGAACCGTGGCTGCGGCAAACTCGGCACCGCCAAAGATCTGCACCAGGGCTGCGCCCTCGGCCAGGGTAAAGCAGGAAAAATACGCGGCTACGACATAGAGCAGCGGTGCAAAGCGATCCACCAGCCGCCCCATGGCCTGCAAATCCTTCTTGCCCCAGGCTATGGAGAGTTCGCGCATGAGCAGGGGCGTCATAGCCGAAACAAAGAGAAAGCAGGCCATACTCACCTTCTGGGACAGGGCAAAAAAGCCCTGTTCCGTGGAACCGTTGAACCACTGCAAAAGCCAGCGCTCCGCGCAGATCATCAGAAAAGCCAGCAGGGCCTGCACAAAGAGCGGATTGGAATAGTCAAAGAATTCCCGTGCATAGCTGCGCACCTGCTGTCTGGATAGACTCCAGCACAGTGTGCCCCCGTTTTCCCAGGTGCCTCGGCCGCTGTGTACGGTCACAAACCAGTAGCCCAGGGCCGTTGTGCCCAGCATGAGATACTGCTGGGCAAACAGGGTGGCAATATTGAGGACATCGCAGACAAAGAGCAGGGCCAGGATAGCCACGGCTATGAGGGAAATGGAACTGCGTACGAGCTCGGAGGGCACGGTGGCACCTATGGCATCGTTCATGGAGCGCAGCACCCTGCCCCACCAGGTCAGAAAGGCCCACAGGGCCGCAAAGGGGGTCAGCCACAGCGGCACCTCGGGCATGAGCAGATTGCCCACAGGAGGAACGGCAAACAAAAACAGGGCCACGGCCATGGTAATGCCCAGGACCAGTCCGCTGACACGCATGTAGAAGGCTATGAGGCTGCCTTCCGTCTGCCGGCGGGAAAGGGCATTGTACATGCAGGTACTTGTGCCCATGTCCAGAAAACCGGAGAGCTGGTAGAAGAGATTGGTCGCAAAACTGTACTCACCATAGAGCTTCGGTCCCAGGGCGCGGGGCAGGATGGCCTCCATGGCCAGATAGACCGGCACGGACGCTATGTTCGCCAGAAGCTTGAAAAGATACCGGCGGGCGAGTGTGGGTGTTTTTCCTTGCATGCGCGGCAAGGTAGCGCCTTTTCCTGTCACTCTCAAGGGGGTATATTTTCTTATTCCCCACAGCGAACAAGATTGTTTTTTCATTTTGTTCAAAAAAAACTAATTTTTTAATACAAGTTAAATAAAAATATAATTATTTTATAAATATATATTTGAACTTACTATTTTTAAAAAATATAAATATCTTTGCTATACAACAAAGTTTTTCTTGCATATAGACAGTACAAGATATCAATATTGCTTCTCTTTTTGGAATATCGTGATTTTTGACCTGTCTGGGAATTTGGCCTAAAATACAAACCGTTTTCCTCATTCACCCGGTTTGCCCGGACTGTCAGATCGATCCTTGTACAACCATTGGACATCCTTAAATAACAACTGCTTCCCATGGCACGAAGGTGCCGGCAAGGTCCTGACGACAGCTTTTCCCCCGGACCGCAGCCTTCCGGCAGAATCTCCCTTTTCCAATGGGCACAGTGTGCCTCATTCCCCCTTGACCCCATGGCGCAGGGAAAGACGCTCCCCGGGCAGTTCTTCTCCCCGGTGCCCAGGCCCTGTTCTCAAAGCAAGGATTTTCTTCGGCTAAGGACGCCCTGCCATTCCCGGGCAACCCCTACCACCCGCACAGTGCTGCGGGTGTCTCACTGGATATGGTGCCATGGATGACGCCCAAAGTTCTCTTATGAAGCGCGGTCTGGAAAAGGCCCCGCACAGATCCCTTCTCCATGCCCTGGGCCTGACCAGGGAAGAAATCGATCGGCCTCTTGTCGGTGTCGTGAACGCCGCAAGCGAAGTGGTTCCCGGACACATGCACCTGGATCGCATTGCCGAAGCCGTCAAGGCCGGGGTGCGCATGGCCGGCGGCACGCCTCTGGAATTTCCCGCCATTGCCGTGTGTGACGGCATTGCTATGAACCACGAAGGCATGCGCTTCTCCCTGCCTTCCCGCGACTATATTGCCGACTCCTGTGAACTGATGGCCAGAGCCCATGCTTTTGATGCCCTGGTCTTCATCCCCAACTGCGACAAGTGCGTGCCCGGCATGCTCATGGCCATGATGCGCCTAAACCTGCCGTCCATCCTCATCTCCGGCGGTCCCATGCTGCCCGGCAACGTTGGCCCCAACAAGAAGGCCGACCTCATCACCGTCTTCGAGGCTGTGGGCGGCGTACGTGCCCGTACCGTCAGCGAGGAAGAGCTCCTGGCCATGGAAGAAAACGCCTGCCCGGGCTGCGGCTCCTGTGCCGGCATGTTCACGGCCAACTCCATGAACTGCCTTGCTGAAACCATTGGCGTGGCCCTGCCCGGCAACGGCACCATTCCCGCAGCCTATTCGGCCAGGCTGCGCCTGGCCAAACATGCCGGCATGCAGGTCATGGAACTGCTGCGCAAGAACATCCGTCCCCTGGACATTGTCACGCAGGACAGCGTGACCAATGCCATTACCGTGGACATGGCCCTGGGTTGCTCCACCAATACCGTCCTGCATCTGCCCGCCATCTTCGGCGAGGCCCACTTGGACATCAATCTAGATGTCTTTGACACCATCAGCCGCAGGACTCCCAATCTGTGCCACCTCTCCCCTGCCGGCAGCCACTACATGACGGACCTGGAGCTGGCCGGCGGCATTCCTGCCGTCATGGCCGAACTGACCCGAGGCGGACTCATCAAGACAGGCTGCCTGACCGTCACCGGCAAGACCGTTGCCGAGAATCTGAAAGATCGCAACGCACACATCCTCAATACCGAGGTCATTCACACCCTGGAAAATCCCTATTCCCAGGACGGCGGCATTGCCATCCTGCGCGGCAACATTGCTCCTGACGGTGCCGTGGTAAAGAAGGCCGCCGTTGCTCCGGAAATGCTCTGCCGCGATGTGCGTGCCCGTGTCTTTGAAGGCGAGGCCAAGGCCATGAAGGCCATTCTGGACGGCGAAATCAAGCCCAACGACGCTGTGGTCATCCTCTTTGAGGGGCCCCGCGGCGGCCCGGGCATGCGGGAAATGCTCTCTGCCACGGCGGCCATCACCGGCATGGGCCTTGGCAAGGATGTGGCCCTGCTCACGGACGGCCGCTTCTCCGGCGGCACCAACGGTGCAGCCATTGGCCACATTTCTCCCGAAGCCGCAGATGGCGGCCCCATTGGCCTTGTGCGCGATGGGGACATCATTCACATCGACATTCCCAACCGCAAGCTGGAGCTCAAGGTGGATGATGCGGAACTGGCCAGACGCAGAGCCGAATACACGCCGCCTGCCTGCAAGAGCCCCTACGGTATCCTGCGGCGCTACGCCTCGCTTGTGACATCGGCAGCCACGGGTGCCCGTTACCGCGACATCTAGCCCAATCTTCCCTTATCCGTCGCAGGCCCTTCCTGCGACGGATTTTTTGTGAGTCTCACGGATACAGGGAACGTTCCTCATGGACTTTCTCCACGCACTGAGCGGCGTCTTCAGCCTGCTTGTCATCTGTCTTCTGGGTATCTGCATGGACCGCTGGGGCTGGATTGGCGCCGAGACCAGGCGTCTTGTCCCCCGTCTGGTCACCACCATCTCCCTGCCGGCCTATCTATTCCACTCCATAGCAACAACCTTCAGTCACGAGGATGTGAGGCACTTTCTCTCAGGCTCCTTCATCCCCGTGATCTCCATTCTGCTCACTTTTGCCGCAGCCCTGCTCGCAGGCAGGCTCTGCCGGGTGCAGGAGAAACATTTCGGACTCTTCTGCGCGTCCTTCACCTCCTCAAGTGCCGTCTTCATAGGCATTCCCCTGTGTGACGCCCTGCTCGGTCCGAAATCCATCCCCTATGCCCTGCTCTACTACTTTGCCAATGCCGCCTTTTTCTGGACCATTGGCAGCTATCTCATTGCCTCTGATGCACACAGGCAAAGCCGCTTTTCGGGCAAGAGAGCACTGAAGGCCGTCTTTTCCCCGCCCCTGCTGGGCTTTCTCTCGGGCCTCAGCACAGCCCTGCTTGCCCTGGAGCCACCGGCCTTTCTCATGAATGCCACGGCCATCATCGGGCAGCTGACCACTCCCCTGGCTCTGCTCTACATAGGCTTTACCCTGTCCATTGTTCCGTCAACCCGCTATTTTTCCAGGGATCTGCTTGTGGCTTCGGCAGGAAGACTGCTCGCCTGTCCCCTGATCACGGCCCTGGTTGTCCTCTGCGCAGATCTGAACGTCTTTGTGAGCAGGGTCTTCATCCTGCAGGCTGCCCTGCCGGCCGTCATGCAAGCCTCCATTCTGAGTGCCCACTACCGCACGGATCCAGAATTCGGCACGCTCATCATCACCATGACGACCATTGGCTGCGTGGTCACGGTGCCCCTCATCATGTCCTTCCTCTAGTGGGCCCCGCACTGTCGTCACGGAAGCCCATGAGTGCTGCAGCCTACTTCAGTGTCATGTCTCCGGGCTTTACCCAGCCCAGTGCCCGGACGCCCATGTTGACAAGCGGACAGAGCACGGCTGGCAGGACAAAGCAGATCGCCACAAGCCCAGCCCAATCCCAAGCTTCAATGCCTGTCCTGGTTCCTGCCGCCATTTCCCGGACCCAGCCCGTGTACACGCCAATCTGGCCCACAAGACCGCAGGTGCCCATGCCCGAGGACACGGCCGGACCGTTCATCTCCATCCTGAACACGCAGGTGGCCAGAGGCCCGGTAATGGCAGACGTCACTATAGGCGCAATCCAGATTCTGGGATTGCGGACAATATTGCCCATCTGCAGCATGGATGTGCCTATCCCCTGGGAAATCAGGCCGCCCCAGCGGTTTTCGGGAAAGGACATGACGGCAAAACCGACCATCTGGGCACAGCACCCGGCCACTGCGGCTCCTCCGGCCAGACCGGTGAGTCCCAGGGCGGCACAGATGGCAGCCGAGGAAATGGGCAGAGTCAGGGCAATGCCGACCAGGACGGAGATGCAGACCCCCATGATGAAGGGCTGCAGTTCCGTTGCCCACATAATCAGCGCGCCAAGCTTCATGGCCATGGAACCCAGGGCCGGTGCCCACCAGGCTGAAAGCGCCAGGCCCACGCCTATGGTCACAAGGGGCGTGACCAGCAGATCTATCCTTGTTTCCCGGGAAATCATCTTGCCTGCTTCCGCGGCAATGATGGCCACAAAGAGCACGGCCAGCGGCCCGCCTGCTCCGCCCAGGGCATTGGAGGAAAAGCCCACGGTGACCAGGGAAAAGAGCACAAGGGGCGGGCAGCGCAGGGCATAGCCTATGGCCACGGCCATGGCAGGACCGCTCATGGCGGCAGCGAGGCCCCCAACAGTGTAGGTTGTGCCCCGTATGACGACCAGAGGCTGCAGCAGAAAGGAAATCTGCAGCTGTGTGCCCACGGCATCAAGAATGGTGCCTATGAGCAGGGAACAGAAAAGTCCCTGGGCCATGGCTCCCATGGCATCAATGCCGTAGCGTCTGAGAGAAATTTCCACATCCTTGCGGCGAAGAAAGGCACGAAGAGTCTCCATAGTGCTGCCTGCGATTGAAAAAAGTTCACGACGCCGGAAGGACATGCGAATTCGAACATCGAGACGCTGTCCTTCTCTGGATTCCTGTACTGAAAAGCCCCGTGTACTCCCCTGAAGTGTCAGGAAAAGGATACAAAAAAAGAGCTGCGCTCTGCCAGCTGTCCGTTTTGATACAAGGTCCATTGTATGACAGAACTTTCAGCTTTTGGCAAGATGCATCTCTTTGCACAAAGCACTGCGCGCTTACGCGCCCCGCTGTCCGGATTGTCTGCCCCCTGCCCCCGTCTTGTGCAAGGGAGCAGGGAGCCGGCAGGAACTGTTCTTATGCCAGCATGGGGCTAGCAGCTTACTTTGCCTGTTCCTGCAGAACCTCCAGCATGGTTCTCTTGGGGCTGAGGAGGCAGGCATCAATAAAGCCCTGTATGTCCTCGTCCGAGTTCAGTATGCTCTTGGTCGTATTCTGCAGACGCCTGTTGTAGCCGTCCAGCCAGATGATGAAACCGCTGGCGTCTTCCTGGGCCATGGCAAAATCCGCACATGTCGACGTCTTGGCATTCCAGGTACCAATGGGCACAGGGCCTGTGGCACGCATCTGCTGCCAGACGGAAAGCACCGTATCCGTGGGCCGCTTTTCACACCACATGTAGGCCTGTCCGAGGAGTATGTGCAGCGTGTCCGGGGAAGCCACATCCATATTGACTGCTGCAGAGGCATACCCGTCAATCTGCAGCCCTTCAAACAGCGGAGGCTCTCCCTGCAGGACGGCTTCGCTGGAGACGAATTCTGCACAGAGATAGGTAGCAGGATCGATTTTTTCATTGGCCGCCATGACAAGACCTGGCATGCAGAGCAGGGTAAATGCGGCAAACAGCATTTTTTTCAACATTGGTCTCTTCTTCCATGCATCGGGAACCTTGCGGCACAAGGCTCGGGGCACGGCCTCCATCAAGAAATGGAAGGCTCCGGCAGGCAGCCATGGGCCGCCTGCCTGCCTTCCGTGCGAAACGGGCGCTGCCGAAGGGGCAGCAAAGCGTTTTTTTTTGTCGCAGCGTCCTATTCGAAACGGCTGGCGTTGGTGATGATGATAAGGTCTGCAGGGACATCCTGATGCATGCCCTGGGACTTGGTCTTGACCTTGGCAATCTTGTCAACGACATCCATGCCTTCAGTCACCTTGCCGAAGACGCAGTATCCCCAGCCCTGCACGTTGGGAGCGGTGAAGTTGAGGAAGTCGTTGTCCACCAGGTTGATGAAGAACTGAGCTGTTGCGCTGTGCGGTTCCATGGTGCGGGCCATGGCAATGGTGCCCCTGTCGTTGGCAAGGCCATTGTCAGCTTCGTTGGTAATGGGTGCCTCGGTGGGCTTTTCTTCCATTCTGGCCGTGTAGCCGCCGCCCTGAATCATGAAGCCGGGGATGACACGGTGAAAAATGGTGTTTTTGTAAAAGCCTTTATCCACATATTCCAAGAAATTGGCAACTGTCTTGGGAGCCTTGTCCGGATACAGTTCAATGAGAATGTCACCGGAGGTTGTCTCCATCAGGACCACAGGATTTGCAGCCATACTATCTCCTTGATTTTTCAAAAAATCTCCATTCCGTGCGTCTGAGGCCCGCAAGCCTGCAAAAGCTCAGGAACGGGACCATTTTGCCAGCGGAGTGTACGCAAAGCAGGCCCCCTTGACAATACAGGCCCGAGGCTGGCCCCCAGGGAAGCATCCTGCCTGCCAACATCAGGGACTTGCCTCTGTTAGGGATATGGGGCAGGCTTGCCCGCACGCTTCCGCAGCTCCAGCAACCCCGCACATCCCCTTTTCCATCCATGAGGAGCCAGCTCCTAATGCACACTGTCATTCCCTTCTCTCCTGGCCACAAGGCCCGTCTGCACAGTGCCCTGCTCGCCTGGTTCGAGCAGCACAGACGCCCCTTGCCCTGGCGCACGGACTACGCACCCTATTCGGTCTGGATTTCCGAAATCATGCTGCAGCAAACGCAGATGGACCGCGGGGTGAGCTACTTCGAGGCCTGGATGAAGCGCTTTCCCTCCATTGCCGATCTGGCCCGTGCAGAAGAAGACGATGTGCTCAGGGCCTGGGAGGGGCTTGGCTATTACTCGCGGGCCCGCAACATTCTCAGGGCAGCCCGAAAAATCCTGGCCGAACACGGCGGCATCTTTCCCTCTGCCCATGAGGACATTGCCGCCCTACCGGGCATCGGCCCCTATACGGCTGCTGCCATCGCAAGCATAGCCTTCAATCAGGATGTGGCCTGCATTGATGCCAATGTGGAGCGGGTGGTCTCCCGCCTCTACGATCTGGATCTGCCCGTGCGCAAGAAACCGGGCCGGACGATCCTTGAAGAATGCGCCACGGCCCTGCTCTGCAAAGGCAGGGCAAGGGACTACAATCAGGCCGTGATGGAGCTCGGTGCCCTTGTCTGCGGCAAGAAGCCGGCCTGTCCGGTCTGCCCCCTGCAATCCTTCTGCAGGGCTCTGCAGCACGGCACGGCACACCTGCGCCCCGTGCTTCCGGAAAAGGCAGCCAGCGTGGCCCTGACCGTGGCCTCGGGGGTTCTTGCAAGTGGCGGACGCATCTACATCCAGAAACGGCTTCCCAACGATGTCTGGGGCGGTCTCTGGGAGTTCCCCGGTGGCAGCGTCGAGCAGAGGGAACGGCCGGAAGAGGCCGTTGTGCGGGAATTTCTGGAAGAAACGGGCCTTGCCGTCCGGGTCACGAACAAGCTGGGCTGCCTCAGGCACAAGTACACGAAGTACAACATCACCCTGCACTGCTTTGCCCTCGCCCTGGCAGACGAAAGCGGGCACAGTGCTCCCTGTCCGACACCGCCCGTCCTCAGCGAGGCCTCGGAGTTTCGCTGGTGCACACTGGAGGAGCTGAAGGAGTATGCCATGCCCTCCTCCCACAGAAAACTGGCCGACACGCTGACCCTGGCAGGGGATCATCTGTCCGCCTCCCTGTCCAGATCTCCCCATGCCGGCGCCAGCAGGGGCCTTCTTGATCTTCTTGCCGGCTGAAGAGCCCGTTTCCCGATACTGGCGCGCCCGTTGCCTTCCTCGCCAAGGCCTTGACTTTTCTCTGGCCTACAGGTATGGGGAGTTCTGCGGTTCGCCGCAACCATCCATTTGAGAACCAATGGTGTTCACAGAAGGGTGCCTCTACAGGCCCCTTTTTTTTGGCCCAAAAACCAAGGAGCGATCATGTCTCACGACACTTTGAAAGCGACGCTGCTCCAGCTTGCTCTGCCTGCTGTCCGTGCCCAGGGCCTGGATATCTGGGGACTTGAGCTCATAGAGGGACGGCAGATGATCGTGCGCCTGTTTGTCGAGGCCGCCGGGAACACTGCGACAGAAAACGGAACAAACGGATCTGGGGACGAAGCAGGCGAAACGGTTCCCTCCAGGGAACAGCTTTCGGCCACCGTTGATCAGTGCGAAGCCATTTCCCGTCAGTTCTCCCTGGCTCTGGACGCCGAAGACGTCATTGACAGAGCCTATATTCTGGAAGTGTCTACACCCGGCTTCAACCGCATTTTCTTCTCAACCGCACAGATGTCCGCCTATGTGGGCGATCTGATTGAAGCCCGCATGCCCGCGCCCTTTGCACCGACGCCTTCCCTGCCTGCCCGGCGGACCTGGAAGGGCACACTGCTTTCGGTCGCGGACGACACCTTTGTTCTTGCGCCGTCCACCATCGACGCTGACGGAGACATCCAGTCCGAACAACTCGATCCCGTGCGCATTCCCTTTGCCGCGGCACGCCGTGTCAGCCGCATCCATGTCTTCCGTCGCCCTGCCAAGCCCGGCAAGGGCTCCAAAAAGACAAAAACAGCACCTCTCGCCTGAGGCAGAAGCCTACAGGCATGCACTCCTGCCGGGGCGCAGGCCTGTGCCCATGCCGGACAGGAACCGGGCATCAGAAGCACAATTTTCTCAAGTTCGCAGAACTTCTGTTTCTCAGAAATACACCAAGGAGGCGGCGCATCCTCCCCTGCCTGAAAACGGGGCCCTTCGCGCCGATACATGATGAATCAAGAACTGAAAAAAGCCATTGACCAGATCTGCAAGGACAAGGGGCTTGATACCGAAATGCTCATTGAAACCCTTGAAGATGCTGTCAAAACATCAGTCTTGCGTCGTTATAGCGAAGACATTGATGTCGAGGTCACCTACAATCAGGATACAGGCGACATCGAAATCTACCAGTTCAAAATAGTTGTCCCGGACGAGGATTTCGAAAACGACGATCGTGAGATCGCCTTCTCCAAGGCTCAGCAGCACGACAGCTCCGTCCAGGTTGACGACGAAATGGGGTTCCGCATCAATATTGACAAACTTGGCCGCATTGCTGCCCAGTCTGCCAAGCAGGTCATCATCCAGCGCCTGCGCGATGCCGAACAGACCAATATCTACAACGATTACCGCGAACGCATCGGCGAAATCGTCTCCGGCACCATTCAGCGCCGCGACAAGGGCGGTCTCATCGTCAACCTGGAACGCACCGAAGCCATCCTGCCCAGGGAAGAGCAGATCCCCAAGGAGCACTTCCGCCGCGGCGACCCCATCCAGGCCATCATCATCGATGTGCACAAGGAAGGTCGCGGTCCGCAGGTCGTACTCTCGAGATCGCACCGCGACTATATGACCGCCCTTTTCCGCCGCGAGGTACCCGAGCTCGACGAAGGCATCATACAGATTATGGGTGTGGCCAGGGATCCCGGTTCCCGCGCCAAGGTGGCTGTCTTCTCCAGAGAGAGGGACGTGGACCCCGTGGGCGCCTGCGTCGGCGTGCGCGGCTCCAGAATTCAGAACATCGTGCAGGAGCTGCGCGGCGAACGCATCGATATCGTCATCTGGAGTGCCGACATTGCCACCTACGCCCGCAATGCCCTGGCTCCGGCCCAAGTGTCCCGCATTGTCGTTGACGATGCCAACAACCTGCTGGAAGTGATTGTGCCCGACGATCAGCTCACCAACGCCATTGGCCGCAAGGGTCAGAACGTCAAACTGGCAGCCCGTCTGCTGGGCTGGAAGGTCGATATCTTCACCGAGACCCGCTACAACGAGGCCAGCAGCACGGCCCACAGCAATATCGAGCAACTGGCAAGCGTTGCCGAAGTCTCCAGCGAGGCTCTGATCAATGCCGGATACACGACCATGGACAAGATCCGTGCCGCTACGGATGACGAGCTTGTGGCTGCCCTGGGCCTGACCGCACAGCAGATCGGCAATCTGCGTTCGGCCCTGAATTTCCTGGCCACGGACGAGGCCCAGAAGGCTGCACGCGCCTATGGCGGGCACAGAGCCGACGGCGGTGCCCTGCCTGGAGAAGGTGCCGAGGCCGTCCCTGAGGCCGAGGGCGTTGCCGACTAATGCCGGCGACCAGGGATGTGCAAGAATGAGCAAGAAACCGATGCAGCCCCTGTCCGACACTCTGGCAGATGCTGACAGCGGTCCAGTCCGCATGTGCGTCATCTGCAGGCAGCGTGCACCCAAGTTCCTTCTCCTGCGCCACGTCCTCTCCGAGGACGGAACCCTCGTGGAGGACATACGACAAACCTGCCCCGGACGGGGCTGGTATGTCTGCAGCCAGGAGGAATGCCGGAAAAAATTTGCAAGGTTCAGACCTGCAGCACGGCGCAGGGCAAGGGAGAGACGCTCCCCGGACCGGACGGCACATTGACGGACCGCAGGGACAAGGTAACGGAATTTGAACTCATCTGTTCATGCCGAGAGGAGGATCCCCTCATGCCCCATCCTTGTGCGGGATCGGCTCTTCTTCCCAGGAAGACAAAGCACATCGCCCCCTAGGTCGAAGGAGGAAGCAGTACATGAGGCTCGCTCAACATGTTCTGCAGCCCCTGTCACACGACAGTGCACTGTACACAGATCCCCGAGCGGCTTCTGCAGCGGGTGCCTGCCCTGGTGCCCGGGGACCTTCTGTCCAGGCATCGCACTCAGAGACATGTCTACATCACTGACCACCAAAGTCCATCCGGGTCTGTCAAAGACCCGTTCTGGCGCTGCCTTCTGCAGGACAGGCATCCAGAGGGCCGGTCCCCCGGACAGGGCCTTCCGGCCGGATCCTCGCAGGGACAGATACGCAAGCACGATCGTCAGGGAACTGGCGGTCCGGAGGCCTCCGGGCGAAGATTCTGCCCAGGAATCCGTCGCGGATTCAGCCCCCTACGGCAAGGATTGCTTCCTCTTCGGCAGCAGAAGCTGCGGATATTGGATGTGCGCACCCATAACGGGACCAGGCTTTCGGCTTGTGCGTGTCGCAAAGACACTGCGTCTTCTGGAACGGAGCAGAACCTATCCCATCGAACTTAAGGAAACATAAGGGTTCTTCCTTTTTTTCTGTGGGGACGCCCCACCCCGAACACCCAGGCTCCCAGGGCCATCTGAAGGGCTCCGAGCTGACCTTTAGGATAGCCGTCCTTGGATGGATGGGCTCTGGGCTGCATTCAGACATGCGGGGGTTGTCCCGAATACCCTCAACAGACTGACCCTGAATGCAGTCCGAAGGACTCAACTCCTACCAAGGATCATGACAAGGAGGCGGCGCTTCCTCCCCTGCCAAAGGCAGGGACCGCGCCGAGATTGCTGATGAACGAGAACGACAAAAAAATCAAAATCAAAGATCTTGCTGTAGAGCTCAAGATGGATAAGCAGGACGTGGTGAATGCCGCTCGCGAAGAAGGCTTTACCGTCCGTAACGCCCAGACAGTATTGACCAATGAGGAAGCAAACCGTCTTCGCAAGCGCTTTGGCAAGACAGAAGAGCAGCACAAGGAAGTCATTGTGCGCCGCCGCAAGCCCCATCCGGACAAGGCCGAGGGGCAGGCTCACGACAAGCAGGAATCTGCGGCCCCTGCCGCAGAGGGTACAGCTTCTGCAGAGCCCAAAGTAGAACAGAACGACAAGGCAGAACATGCCGAGCGCGGCAGGAACCGTACGAGCAGGAACCGCAGCCGCACGCCCCGTGTGGAAGTCGCTCCGGCCAAGGTGATCCGCAGACCCTCCGATGTCAGGGCTCAGCAGCCCGAATCTGCCGAGGACAAGGCCCCTGCAGAGCAGCCTGCCGCAGCCGCAGTCGCAGTCGCACAGGTCGTGAGCAAACCCGCAGAGGCTCAAGACCCGGGCAAGCCTGCCGCACAGTCTGCAGAAGGCGAAGCCCGGGGCCAGCAGGAACGCAAGCGCCAGCCTCGCACCATCACGCCCGAAGTGCCCAAGGTGCGCATCATCTCAAGGCCTGCCCCCTCCAGCTCTTCCTCCCCTGCTCCCCGCGGCCAGCAGCGCAGTGATCGCGATGGCGATCGTTCACGCTCCGGCTCCGGTCGTGACGCTGGCGGCGATCGTCAGCGTACCTTGGGCGCCCGCGACGGCGGCCATATGGACGGTGATGCCCGCAACCGCCGCAGCGACGGTGCCCGCACCCGCACCGGCAGCAGAACGTCCGGCCCCAGACAGCAGAACGAAGTCCGGTCCGAGTCCATGGATTTCGATCCCAGTCAGAATGCCGACAGCCGCAACGGCCAGAGCAAGAAGAAGCGCAACAAGGGACGCCGCACCGTTGACTTCCAGCAGATGGGCTTTGACAACCACATGGACGACAACGATGCTCCGCGCATGCGCAGCAACAAGAGCCGCAAGAAGAAGCCTGCCCAGGCTCCGGCTCCGGTGACCCAGCCCCTGAAGGCCGCCAAGCGCAAGGTCCGCATCGAGGGCACCATTCGTGTCTCCGACATGGCCCATCAGATGGGCCTCAAGGCCAACGAGCTCATCAAGGTGCTCTTCAATCTGGGAATCATGGCCACCATCAACCAGTCCATCGACTTTGACACTGCTGCTGTCCTGGCTGCGGAATTCAACTACGAGGTGGAAAAGACAGGCTTCGAGGAAAAGGACTATCTGGAGATCACCACTCCGGACAAGCCCGAGGATCTCAAGCCTCGTCCGCCTGTGGTGACCATCATGGGCCACGTTGACCATGGCAAGACCTCGCTCCTGGACGCCATCCGCAAGACCCATGTGACCAGCGACGAAGCCGGTGGCATCACTCAGCATATCGGCGCCTACCATGTGCACACCCAGAACGGAGATGTCGTCTTCCTGGATACGCCCGGCCACGAGGCCTTCACGGCCATGCGTGCCCGTGGTGCCCAGATCACCGACCTGGTCATCCTGGTGGTCGCTGCCGATGACGGCGTTATGGAACAGACCCGCGAGGCCATCAACCACGCCCGCGCAGCCGATGTGCCGATCATCGTGGCTGTCAACAAGATCGACAAGCCCAGTGCCAACCCCGACCGCGTGCTACGCGAACTGGCCGAGCTGGGCCTGCAGGCCGAGGAATGGGGCGGAGACACCATCGTGGTCAAGGTTTCCGCCAAGACCCATCAGGGCCTGGACGAGCTGCTGGAACTGCTTGCCCTGCAGTCCGAAGTCATGGAACTGAAGGCCAATCCCAACAAGCCTGCCCGCGGCCACATCATCGAAGCCAAGCTCGACAAGGGTCGCGGTCCCGTGGCCACAGTCCTCATTCAGGAAGGCACCCTGCATCAGGGCGACAACTTTGTCTGTGGCACCTTCTCCGGCCGTGTGCGTGCCCTGCTCAACGATCAGGGCAAGAAGGTGCGTGAAGCCGGTCCTTCCATCCCCGTGGAAGTGCAGGGCTTCACAGGCGTACCGGATGCTGGCGAGGAATTTGCCGCAGTGGCCGACGAAAAGGTGGCCCGCCGCATTGCCGATGCCCGTGCCATCCGCCAGAGAGAAAAAGAACTGGCCAGCGAGTCCAAGATCACGCTGGAAACCTTCCTGGCCTCCTCTGCAGACGAGGAGCAGAAGACCCTCAATCTGGTCGTCAAGGCCGACGTGCAGGGCTCTCTGGAAGCCGTGCAAGAATCCCTGCGCAAGGCCGGCACGGAAAAGGTCACGGTCAATGTCGTGCACGGTGGCACAGGTGCCATTTCGGAATCCGATATCCTGTTGGCCTCTGCCTCCAAGGCCATCATCATTGGTTTCAACATCCGTCCCACAGCCAAGATCAAGGAAGTGGCCGCCCATGAAAACGTGGACATCCGCTTCTACGACATCATCTACAAGCTCGTGGACGATGTGAAGAGCGCCATGGCCGGCCTCCTCGCCCCCGTGGAAAAGGAAGTGTACCTCGGCCAGGCCGAAGTGCGGCAGACCTTCTCCCTGCCCAAGGTTGGCACCATTGCCGGTGCCTATGTGGCCGACGGCAAGATGCTGCGCAATGCCCGTGTGCGCCTGCTGCGTGACGGCGTTGTGGTCTGGACAGGCCGCATCAGCTCCCTCAAGCGCTTCAAGGACGACGCCAGGGAAGTGCTGCGTGGCAACGAATGTGGCATCGGTCTTGAAAACTACAATGACATCAAGAACGGTGACATTATCGAAGCCTTCGACACTGTCCAGGAAGCTGCCACTCTGTAACATGCACTCTTTGAGGGGGGAGGGATGTTCCCTTCCCCCTTTTTGCTTTTTTCTATGCTGATAGGACATCTCACAGTCGAATTTTCTCTGGACGGCAATGACAATCTCAAGGCCAAGCGACGTGTGGCCAACAGCCTCAAGCAGAAAACGCGCAACCGCTTCAATGTGGCCATTGCCGAAGACGGCACGGAAAACAGCCTGACCAGACTGCGCCTGTCCGTCATCTCGCTGTCCAACTCCGAGCGGCATCTGCGCAGTCGCATGGACAAGTGCCAGCTCATGATGGAGGCCGTTGCCGGCGAGGAAATGATCGACGCTTCACTGGAAATTTATGCTGCTGACTGACTTGGCCTATCCTCTCGCTTGGCGCAGTAAGGCCGCTGCCATGGCTCAAGCGTTGCTCGATCACGAGAGCTACCTCGTCTGTGCCCATGTCCGTCTGGACGGAGATGCTCTCAGCTCCATGACGGCCATGGCGCACTTCCTGGCACAGTGCAACAAGCGCTTCCTGCTGTACGCACCGATGGGCATCCCGGAGAACTACGAATTTTTTTCCGTACCCGTGCCCGTCTACCGGACACTTGCGGCACTGCCCTTCAGACCGCGCACACTGCTGGCACTGGACTGCGGAGCCCCCGGCAGGCTGGGCGAGGAACTGCGCAGCGAAGTCTCCGAATACTCCTGCATCAACATTGACCATCATCCGGGTCCCGGCATGGGCACCATCGCGAGCCTAGTGCTTCCGGAAGCCTCCTCCACCACGCAAATTCTGGCCACCGTCTTCCATATGGCCGGGGTAACACTGAGCAGGGACATTGCAGAAGCCCTGGCCCTCGGGCTCATTACCGACACCGGCGGCTTCCGCCATGCCAACGCGGGCCCCGAGGTCTTTGCCCTTGCGGCCCTTCTGGAACAGGCCGGCGTCTCCATCCACAGACTGCGCGAGCATCTTGAAAAGAACTGGACGGCCGCCAAGATGCGCCTGTGGGGCATGATGAGTGCTGCCATGGAATTCATGGACGGCGAGCGAGTGGCCATGACCACCCTGAGCATGGAGGCCCTGGAAAAAAGCGGCGCCAAACCCGAGGACACGGAAGGCTTTGTGGAGCATCTGCGGGAGCTGCGCACTGTCGAAATCGCCGTCTTCCTCAGGGAACAGAGCCCCAATGTGTGCAAGTTCAGTCTCCGATCCACGGAAGACCTGGATGTGCACGCCATTGCCGCTTCCCTTGGTGGCGGCGGGCACCGCAATGCCTCGGGCGGCACGCTGGCCATGCCCCTGGAAAACGCCCGCAGACTGCTCGTCAGGGCAGTGCTTGCGGCCCGGGGACAGGCAGATTCGGGAAAAGCGCCGATCTGAGTTATCAAGCTTTTGACTTTTCTTTAAAAAGACACTATACAGCTTCGCCTATGATTTTTTCCGAGACCACAAAGACTGTTGCCCAGCAGCACGGCGTGCTTGTCCTGAACAAGCCCTCTGGTCCGACGTCCAACCGCTGTCTGACAGCCATCAAGCGCCTTGGGCAGAAAAAAATCGGTCATGCAGGGACCCTGGATCCTATGGCAGACGGAGTGCTTCTCCTGCTGCTCGGACAGGCCACCAAGCTTTCCGGCTTTCTTCTGCAGTCCGGCTGCAAGATTTATGACGCAACAGTCCTTCTCGGCAGGGAAACATCCACATGGGATGCCGAAGGAGAACTTGTGCAGGAGCGGCCCTGGGAGCATGTGACAGCGTCCCATGTGTCCGAGGTTCTCAGCTCCTGGCAAGGAGACATGGAACAGATTGTCCCTCCCTACTCGGCAGCCAAGAGCAACGGCCAGCCGCTCTACCGTTTGGCCCGTGCCGGCAAGGATGTCCCAGTCAAAATCAAGACTGTTCATATTTTTCAAACCGAGATCCTCTCTCTGGATCTTCCTGTAGTCCGTTTCCGTGTCACATGCAGCTCGGGCACCTACATACGCTCCCTCGCCCACAGCTTGGGGATGCGACTTTTGTGCGGTGCCACGCTCACCCGGCTGACACGGGAATACAGCCACCCCTTTGCCCTCAGCCAGGCTGCCGATCTCGACGAGCTGATCAGGAATCCGCAGAGCCTGCCGGAACAGGTGCACTCCATCGAAGAGGCCCTGCCGGACTGGCCCGTACTCTCCGTGAACAGCGAAACGGCCCGCAGGATCCGCAACGGCATGCCCATTGCCTGCCCTGCCGACCTTTCCTGCGCCGAACAGGTCCTGCTCAAGTCGGGTCAGGAAATCCTGGCCCTTGCCAGGGTGTCCATGGACACCACGCAGGGCCGGACGCGGCCCGTGCTGACTGTGGCCAGAGGGTTGTGGTCCTAACCTCATAGTCCTTACAAGGAGAATTGCTGTGGTAATGGATCCCCTGCAAAAAAAGACTGTTATTGATGCCCATGCCCGCCACGAAGGCGATACCGGCTCCCCTGAAGTTCAGGTTGCTCTTCTGACCGCCCGCATCGAAGGCCTCACCGAGCACTTCAAGGTCCACAAGAAGGACTTCCACTCTCGTACAGGTCTGCTCAAGATGGTCGGTCAGCGCCGTAACATTCTCAACTATCTGAAGAGCAAGGACATCCAGCGCTATCGTGCACTGATTGAAAAGCTTGGCCTGCGCAAGTAGACCATTTCTATACGTAAAAGGGGCCTCTTGGGCCCCTTTTTCTCTTCTTTCCCCCCTGAGTGACGACACGATGCTGTTTCCAGAAGTCTAAGGGGTATCCGGGAAAAACAAAAAGCAGGTGACTGGCAGCAAAAGGGCCGCGTCGCACATTCTTTTCTTTTTTCCCGGAGTCCCCTTCGCAGGAAAACAGTAAAAAGTGTCAGAAGACCTGCATGCAGAGCCCCGGACAGAAAAAAATGAGTGTCCCTTTTCTGGCTTGAGCACTGCAGGTTTCTGTACAGATATTCTCTGCCATCAGGGGTAAAAATGTTGCAGAAAAATAAATATTTCAGGAGGAATGGCTTTCTCCCTGGCTGTGCACACAATGGTGCAAACAGGGACAGGGCCCAATAGTATATGAAGAACGATATTTTTAATCCGATTCGAGTGACCGCTACGCTCCAGGACAAGGAGTACTGCTTTGAAACAGGCCGTGTTGCCAACCAGGCGGACGGTGCCGTGTGGATGCAGTGTGGCGGCACCGTGGTGCTGGTGACTGTCTGCTCTCAGGCCCTGGAAAGCAGCAAGGGCTTCTTCCCGCTGACTGTCGAATATGCCGAGCGCATGTACGCTGCCGGACGCATTCCCGGCAGCTTCTTTCGCCGTGAAATTGGCCGTCCTTCCGAACGCGAGACCCTGGTTTCCCGTCTCATCGACCGTCCCATCCGTCCGCTCTTCCCCAAGGGCCTGCTGCAGGACGTGCAGGTGCTGGCCACGGTCCTGTCCGCCGATCCCGAAAACGATCCCGACATCCTGGCCATGACCGGTGCCTCTGCCGCCATCCATCTTTCCTCTCTGCCCTTTGACGGCCCTGTGGTTGGTGCCCGCGTCGGACGCATCAACGGCCAATTCGTCCTCAATCCCACCATCAGCCAGCGCAAGATCAGCGATCTGGAACTGGTCTTTGCCGCTTCCTCCTCTGCCCTGACCATGGTGGAAGGAGAAGCCAAGTTTGTCCCCGAAGACATCCTCATTGATGCTCTGGAATGGGGCAGAGAACAGGTTCAGCCCCTCATCGCCGCCCAGGAAGAGCTGCGCAGGCTTGCCGGCAAGGAAAAAATGCCCTTCACGCCCCATGAAGACGATCCTGTGCTCGTGGGCAGGGTAACCGAGCTGTGCAGCAAGGCCGGCCTGGAAGCCTCCATGTGCATTGCCGACAAGGCCGAGCGCAAGGAAGCCCGCAAGAAGGTGAAGGATGCCGTCATGGCCGGGCTCGCCGAAGATCCGGCCTGGGCTGACAACGAAGCCGCTCTGGCCGAAGTGCCGGATCTCATTGCAGCCAGGGAAAAGGCCTTTGTGCGCGAACGCATCGTCAAAGAAGGCGTGCGCATCGACGGCCGCAATACGACCACGGTGCGCCCCATACAGATTCAGGCCGCTGTCCTGCCCCGTACCCATGGTTCTGCCATCTTCCGCCGCGGCGAGACCAAGAGCCTTGCCGTTACGACCCTGGGCTCTTCCGTGGACGAACAGCGTGTGGATTCCCTGCACGGCGACTGCATCAAGACCTTCATGCTGCACTACAACTTCCCGCCCTTCTCCGTGGGTGAAGTGAAGCCCGTGCGTCTCTCCCGCCGCGAAATCGGCCATGGTGCCCTAGCTGAAAAGTCCCTGCGCCCCGTGCTGCCCAGCGTGGAGGACTTCCCCTTCACCATCCGCGTTGTCTCCGAGACCGTGGAATCCAACGGCAGCTCCTCTATGGCTGCCGTGTGCGGCGGCTGCCTCTCCCTTATGGACGCCGGCGTGCCCATCTCTGCTCCTGTGGCCGGTGTGGCCATGGGCCTCATCAAGGAAGGCGACAACTTCATCATCCTCACCGACATCCTGGGCGATGAAGACGCCATGGGCGACATGGACTTCAAGGTGGCCGGTACTGCCGAAGGCGTCACCGGCATCCAGATGGACATCAAGGTGGAAGGCCTGTCCACGGATATCATGCGTGCCGCCATGCGCCAGGCCAGGGAAGGCCGTCTCCATATCCTGGAAGAAATGCGCAAGGTGCTGCCCGAGCCCAGAAAGGAGCTCTCTCCCTACGCTCCCCAGCACAAGGAACTCTACGTCAATCCCGACATCATCCGTCTGATCATCGGCCCTGGCGGCAAGAACATCAAGGCCATTACCACGGCCACCGGATCGGCCGTGGACATTGACGACAGCGGCAAGATCTCCATCTTCGCACCCACGGCCGAAGCTCTGGAACGCACCTGCGAAATGATCCTCTACTACGACCAGCGTCCCGAAATCGGCAAGAACTACACAGGCAAGGTCAAGAAGATCCTTGAAATCGGCTGCATTGTGGAAATCCTGCCCAACGTGGAAGCCCTTGTGCACATCTCCCAGCTCGACACCGTCCGTGTGCCCCAGGTGAGCAGCGTTGTCAGCCTGGGCGAGGAAATGGTGGTCAAGGTCATCGAGATCAATGGCGACCGCATCCGTGCCAGCCGCAAGGCCGTGCTGCTCGAAGAGCAGGGCCATGAGTGGAAGCCCGAGGACACCAGCCGTCCGGCCCGCTCCGAGGGACATGACCGCGGCGACCGCAAGGGGGGGCATGGACGCGGTGGTCACCGCGAACGCCACTAGACCCAGACCAGTCAATCGAACAGCTGATTGACAAGGCACGCGCTCCTTGTCAAAGCTGAAATTTGCCCGGAGCTGCACGCAGGCAGACTCCGGGCCCTACCTTTTTCAAGCATCAATGCATGTATGAGGGAGCCCTCATGGCAAACCATAAGGACAAGGAAAAGACAGCTGCCGAAAACGGCGCTGCCACGCAGGATCGCCTGCCCACACCCGACGAGGCCCGCGCTCAGCTCAGCGGTGCCAACAGAGTGCATTTCGAAGGCCTGGGCATGCCCTGGGCTGTTCTGCTCGGAGCCTCCCCTGCCCAGCTCATGCCCCAGGTCGTTGCCACTGTTCTGAAGGAAGGCGGCACAAGGCCCGCCTGGCGCTGGACCAAAAAGGAAAAGGACTATGTGCTCATGGCTTGGCCCAAGGAAGAGCCTGTCCGCGCCGCAGTTCTGGTCTCCGGACCAGTCAATGAAAAGATGCGTCCCGTTGATGCCTTTCCGCTGCTGCAGGGTCTGCCCAACGATCTGACCGTCGATCAGATCCATCCATGGGAAAAGGGTGCCGGAGCCGACGTGGCTGCCTTCGTGGACGAGGGGCACAAGCCCATGTGGTTCTATGATCCGCTCTTTGAGCGTGATCGCGATGATCTGACCCCAGGCGTGCTGCAGACCTTCCTCGTTGCCGGGCTGGCCTTCTCCATTCGCAAGGCACTGCTCGACGAGCTGACCATCACCCAGGGCCCCTATTACGAGGCCCATGCCGAAAAGTGGCTGCAGGAACACCCGGACTGCAAGCGTCTGGACGTTCCGCCCCTCAAGATCCCCATGGCCGGCCGCCATCTCATCTTCCCGGGCCGCACCTATGGCGAATACCAGCTGCGTGCCAGGGTAGAGCAGGTGGAAGACCATCAGCTTGAGCGCATGCCGGTCAAGATCCTCTACCTGAGCTTCCCCTTTGAAGAGCATGCCCCTCTGCTCCTACCCGTCTATGCCCCCAAGAGTGTCCTCAAGGAGTACGAACCCAAGGTAGGCGACGAAATCGATGCCTATGTCTGGCTGCAGGGCCGCATCATCGACATGGAGGAACAGAGCCAGCCCATGCCTGCGGATCTTGAACAGGACATCAAGCATCCTGAAGCCCGCAAGCCCGAATAGCCCCGGCTGCGGGACAACAACTTTTGTTCTGATGCACAAAGAGCCTTTTCCATCCAAAAATCCGGGGATTGGAAAAGGCTTTTCTGTTGTCTTGCTCCCTCAGGATCAGAGACTGTGTTTCTTTTTTGTATCAAATTGTATTTTTGAGAATACAAACCCTACAAAAAACAAACTCACCCCGTGTTCGGGGAGTGAGCAAGGGCTCAGCGGAACGTTCGAACCTGCCCGGATCAGATCCGGGCAGCCTCCCTGAACTGATCCACGGAAAGCCCCAGTTTGTCGAAGATTTTCTGATGCAGGACCGCAGGCTCTTGTAGAAAACGCAGGTCTGCACACTCCCGGAGCAGGTTTTTCTCCGTGAAGGAGCTAAAGAGTCTACAGTCCATGGTCTTCAGAGAGGTCAGGGCCTTGTGCAGGCTGTGCAGCAGAATGAACGCTGCAAAGGCAGCAGGCGCAACGAACGTGCTCCCTGCGGCGACGCTCCCTCCTCCCGGTCAGGCAGACACCATCGGGCGCGCTCCTTCAGACTGGCTGTAAGAGCTACTTCGGTGTCAAGCGATATTCGGATGCCCCCTGCCCCATGTTGAAACAAAAAAATCCCGTCGCATGCACCCGAAGCAGGCGCGAATGAGACGGGAGAAATGTTGCACAGGGATCTGTATCTTTTCGACAAGAGACTACTTGACGCCCTGTTCAGCCTCGGCCTTGAGCGCTTCGGCCTGGGCTGCCTGGGAGAGCGCATCCAGCAGGGGATCGATTTCACCCTGCATGATCTTGTCCAGGGAATACAGGGTCAGATTGATGCGGTGATCCGTGCAGCGGCCCTGGGGGAAATTGTAGGTACGGATGCGCTCGGAACGGTCGCCAGAGCCCACCTGGGCACGCCTGTCGGCAGCCTGCTCGCTGCTCTGGCGCTCCTGCTCCTGGGCCAGCAGCCTGGAGGCCAAAACCTTCATGGCCCGGGCCTTGTTCTTGTGCTGGCTGCGCTCGTCCTGGCAGGTCACCACAAGGCCTGTGGGAATGTGGGTAATGCGCACGGCAGACTCAGTCTTGTTCACGTGCTGACCTCCGGCACCGGAGGCCCTGTACACATCGATCTTGAGATCTTCGGGCCTGATGTCCACATCAACTTCCTGGGCTTCGGGCATAACGGCCACGGTAGCAGCCGAGGTGTGGATGCGGCCCTGGGTCTCGGTAACAGGCACGCGCTGCACGCGGTGGGCACCAGCCTCGTACTTCAGGTGGCTGTAAACCTTGTCACCGGAGATGAGGCAGATGATTTCCTTGTAGCCACCCGCTTCCGTGGGCGACTCGCTCATGATTTCCACCTTCCAGCCCTTGAGTTCCGCGTAGCGCGAATACATGCGGAACAGATCAGCGGCAAAGAGAGCCGCCTCTTCGCCGCCTGTACCGGCACGGATTTCCAGAATGGTGTTCTTCTCGTCCAGGGGATCCTTGGGAATGAGCTGCACCTTGAGCTCATGTTCAATCTTGGGCAGTTCCTCTTCCAGGCCCGCAAGTTCTTCCTGGGCCATGGCCTTTATGTCGGGATCTGGATCGTGGAGGAGCTGGCGGTTTTCCTCTATCTGCTGGACAACGCTGCGATACTTGCGGAACAGTTCCACAACATCCTTGAGATCTGCGTGGGCCTTGCTCAGCTTGCGAAATTGTTCCTGATCCGAATACACGGCAGGATCCGACAGAGACTTTTCAAGCTCCGTATATTTTTTTTCAAGACCTTCCAGTTTGGCAAACATAGACGTATCTCCGCAAAAATTCCCCATTGCGGGGGCAGCAATAAAAAACCGGATTTGCACAAAAAAAGGACAGTTCTGGCAATGCACTGTCCTCTCGAATTCTTCTTCCCAAAGAAGGTCTGTCACATCCCTTACAAGCGTGTATAGGGAACTGTTTTCACAACATAGGGGCTGTCCGTGCCAAGGGCTTCCCTGAGGGCCACAAGGGCGACTTCAAGGTGTTCCCTCTCCGGCTCGACTGTCGTCAGTTTCTGCAGGAACAGGCCCGGAGCCCGCAGCAGTCTGCAGCAGGTGCCCTCCTTCATACGGGCCACTGCGTGAATGATCTCGTAGGAAAGGCTGGCTATGGGCGCAATGAGCAGAAGCTTGAACACCAGGGTCCCCGCGTGCTTGAGCAGGGCGCTTTCGGGTGTCCAGACATGAAGCAGGAGCGGAACGAGAATGGCATGGCTCAACACAGAGACACAGACCACAAAGAGCAGAAAGGTCGTGCCACAGCGCGGATGCAGACGGCTCTGGGCCGCGGCCAAGTCCACATCCACAGGCTTTCCCGTCTCAAAGGCGTGTATAGTCTTGTGTTCGGCACCATGGTACTGAAAGACCCGCCGTATTTCCGGCACACGACCTATGATCAGGATGTAGGCCACGAGGATGAGGAGTTTGAAAAGCCCGTCCCAGATCTGAAAGGAGACCTTGCTGACATCACCGGCAAGACCGGTGAGCGTCACAAGCCAAGTCAGGGCATGTGGCAAAACCAGGGAAAGAAGCAGCGCAAAAACAATGGACACAATGAGAGTGAGAGCCAGATGCCAGCCTTCCATGGGCTCTTCGTCGGCCTGTCCCTGCAGTTCTGCGGAGCGATTCAATGTCTTGATGCCATTGATCAGCGTTTCCATCAGAACGGGAAAGCCGCGCACAAAGCGCATGTTGCGAATTCTGGCTGACAGGAAGCTTGACCACAGACGGCGTTCGCCTACGACTTCGTTCTTGAGCCTGGCTCCCAGGCCGTAGGCTGTGCCATTGCGCATCATGACGCCCTCCAGGACAGCCTGTCCCCCTACAAGGGGCATGTCTGCTGTCAGGAGGGCGCTCAAGGAAAGCAAGCTACTTCTTTTCAAATTTTGCGTACTTCTTGCGGAAGCGGTCGATGCGACCGGCTGTATCAAGGAAACGCTGCTTACCAGTGAAGAAAGGATGGCAGGCGGAGCACACTTCAACGTGCACCTGTTCTCCCTTGGTGGAGAGCACCTGCTCGGAATGTCCGCAGGCACAAGTAATTGTGGCCTTGTAGACTTTGGGCTGAATATCTTTTTTCATTTTTTCCCCTCGCAAAATTCAAGGAAGCGCCACTGATTTTTGCGCTCCAGGATCCTTCAGGACGCACGTGGGCCCTAAAGGAATGTTCTCATAGATCAATAATTTCAAACTGGCAAGTCCCGGAAGGCCGCCAATTTGGGCCCTGGCCCGCAAAAAAGGTCCCAAAGCCCTGTTGCGGCACACGCATCCCTTGCAGGAGGGGGCTCTTCAGGCTACAAGCTGCCCATGCGTACCCATACAAGCAAACAAAGAGCCGATCAGCTTATTCACGAACAGGGCCTCAGTGAAAGCCGCGAACAGGCCAAGCGCCTCATCATGGCCGGTCAGGTCCAGGTGCTGCCTCCGGAAGGAAGCAGGGCCCTGCCTGTCCTTGTGGACAAGCCCGGGCACCTCTACCCTGCAGACACAAGGTTCTGCCTCACGGGCAGGGAACAGTATGTGAGCCGCGGAGCCTACAAGCTGCTGACCATCCTGGAGAGCGCCAGGCTCTCGGTGGAAGGCTACGTCTGTCTGGACGCCGGTGCCTCCACTGGCGGCTTTACCGACTGCCTGCTCCAGCGCGGCGCCCAGAGGGTCTATGCCGTGGATGTGGGCCGCAACCAGCTTCACGAAAAACTGAAGAACGATGCCAGGGTCATCAATCTGGAAGGCGTCAACCTGCGCACTGCGGGCCCGGACCTCATCCCCGAGCCCGTGGACCTGGTTGTTGCCGATGTCTCCTTCATCTCCCTGACCCTGGTGCTGCCGCCCTGCATGACATGGCTCAAGACAGGCGGCTATGTGGCAAGCCTCATCAAGCCTCAGTTCGAGCTCGGGCCCGGGCAGACGGACAAGGGCGTGGTCCGCAGCGAAGCCCTGCGCAAACAGGCCATAGACAAGGTTGTCACCTTTGCCGGAGAAGAACTTGGCCTGACGTCCCTCAGTGTCGTTCCTGCGGCCATACGCGGCCCCAAGGGCAATCAGGAATACCTGGCCCTCTTTCGCAGGGATCGCTGAAAAAAGGCCCTGTCACGCTGCCTTTTTGCCGCCCCCTGCCCCTATTCGGCCGGCAGGAAGGACAGGTTCAGTGTGCGCAGTCTCGGCCCGTCAAACTCGCACAGATAGGCTGCCTGCCACTTGCCCAGGGCCAGGCGTCCGTCTTCCACAGGCACAAGGCAGTGCAGGCCCACAAGGGATGTCTTGATGTGCGCATCGGAATTGCCTTCCGTGTGCTGAAAGCCCCAGTCGGCCGGAATCAGGCTGGTCAGAAAGTCATTGATATCGTCGCGGACATCGGGATCATAGCCTTCATTGATAGTCACCCCACAGGTGGTGTGCGGCGAAAAGACGCAGATGAAGCCGTTCTTCCAGTTTCTGTTGACGTTTCTGGCGAGAAATGCTGTCAGTTCATCAGTAATGTCAATCATCTCGCATTGAGAATGTGTTGAAAAGGAAACTTTTTCCATGTTTCTCTCCAGTTGTCTCTGATCTTCCTGCTTTCAGAATAGGGAACCCCTGGCAGCAGCACCGAACAACACTGCTCCCAAAAAACAAAAAGCCGTCTTTTCCCTAAAAAATCAGCATGCTCTGCAAAAATATGTATTTTTGCAGAGCATCTCTTTTATCCTTGTCAGATGATTCTGTAGTACACGGGAGCCGTCTGCAGTATGCCTGTTTCGTGCACCTTCTGCAGAGCTCTGGTCATGGCCTGGGCTGTAGTTTCGTGAGTCATGAAGACCAGCGGAACCACATTCTTCTCGTTTTCCTTCTGAATGACCTGGGCCATGCTGATGTTTTCGGCAGCCATGCATCCGGCCAGATCGCGCAGCACACCGGATTCGTCATGGACCATGACTCGGACATAGTAGCGGGAGCGCCAGTCCTCGGGCGGCACGATGGCAGCACGGACAATCCTGTTAGCAAAGCCCGTATTGTTGGGCTTGTCCCCTCTGGCTATGGCCAGCAAATCGCTGAGAACCACGCTGGCAGTGGGCAGGGCCCCTGCACCGCGTCCGTGCAGGAAGATGGGACCTGAAGGCGCGCCTTCCAGACGGATGGCATTATAGACGCCGCCCACGCGGGCCAGCAGGAAGGAGTGGTGCACAAGCGCCGGGAAGACGCCTGCTTCCAGTCTGGTTGTGCCGTCTTTCTCGTCCTTGTGCAACCTAGCTTCGGCAATGAGCTTGATGCGGTAGCCGAACTCCCTGGCCATGGCAATGTCCCTCTTGTCCATGCCGCGTATGCCCTGCACCGGCATGCTGGCAAAGGGGTAGTCCAGGCCGAAGGCCAGACGGATCAGCAGTGTCAGTTTGTGAGCGGCATCAAAGCCGTCCACGTCCAGGGTTGGATCGGCCTCGGCATAGCCGAGCTCCTGAGCCTGTCTGAGGGCTCCGTCGAAATCCATGCCATTGGTGGTCATCTCGGACAGGATATAGTTGCTCGTTCCGTTCAGGATGCCCATGAGGGACACAATGTGGTTGCCTGCCAAAGGATCGGTGAGCGTGCCCACAATGGGAATGGCGCCGGCAACACTGCCTTCGTAGCGCAACAGGCAATTGTTCTTCCTGGCCAGATCAAAGAGGGCTTCGCTGTCTTCGGCCAGCAGGGCCTTGTTGGCCGTGACAATGTGCTTGCCATGCTCCAGGGCCCTGGAAATGAGTGCGTGGGCTGCTCCGGTGCCGCCCATGAGCTCCACGACCACATCGATCTGCGGATCATCGGTCAGAGCAGCCATGTCTGTCGTCAGCTCGCAGCCTTCGGGAAGCATGCCGGCCCGTTCGGGGGTGGCGTTGCGCACCAGCACCTTGCGCAGGACAATCCTTCGTCCCGTGCGTCGGTAGATGAGATCCCTGTCCTCCTGCAGCAGCTGGATGAGGCCGCCACCTACAGTGCCCATGCCGGCCAGACCGACATACAATGGTTCTTGCGTTACCTGTTGCGTCATAAATGTTCCTAATGTTCCTTTTGATCAGTCGGGATTTCTGCCTGCTGACCTGTTTTGAGCCCCTGTAGGGGCGCTGGAGTTGTTCCGAAATATCTGCTTCCCTTCTTGCCCCAAACATCCAAAAAAAACAAGGATTTTTATCCCTTTCCCTCTTGAGCGCAAAGGCTGCGCCTTCCTGCCACCTCCCTTCCTGTACGGCGCCCTGTGTACAGCCCCTCATATTCCGCAGGCCGATGTGCTGCACTCATCCTGTTACATTTCCAGACGCCCGCTTTTCTCTCCATTCAAAAGGGGCTATGCTGACTTTTGCTGCCTGCTGTCCGGGAACTTCTTCCAGAGTCCTTGATATATTTACATCCTTTCTGAAAAAAACTACCTCATTCGTGTCCTTCTCCCCCTGCCGGCAGGGCACTGCCCTCAGGGACACGGCATTCTCTCCAACATTCTCCAAGGAGGACGCCCCGGGTCTTTCGGGGCGCACAGCACATCATGCAAGACCATATTGTTTTCAGGCCGGAACTGCCTGCTCTCGACCTTCTGGACCAGCGCCTGCTCCCTATGCAGGAATGCCGCTTTCTCTGCCGTACCACCAGGGACATCTGCACGGCCATTCAGACCATGGTTGTGCGCGGAGCTCCGGCCATAGGTGTCGCGGCTGCCTTCGGCTGCGCCCTGGCCGTCCGCGAAGTGGCCAGTCTGCCCGACTGGCAGGAAGCCCTGGACAAGGCACTCGACACCATTGCTGCCAGCCGTCCCACGGCCGTCAACCTCTTCTGGGCCGTCAAGCGCATGCGCAGCCTCTGGCAGGAGGAAGCAGCAAGGCCCGGGCTCACGCCGGACAGGCTCTTTGACGTGTTCACGGCAAAGGCTCTGGAACTGCAGGCCCAGGATATTGCCTCCTGCATGGCCATAGGCCAGGCAGCCCTGCCCCTGATCCACCCCGGAGACTGCATTCTCACCCACTGCAATGCCGGAGCCCTGGCCACGGCCGGCTACGGCACGGCACTCGGCGTCATCCGCGCTGCCTTTGCGGCCATGCCCGGCATCACCGTCATTGCCGACGAGACCCGTCCCCTGCTGCAGGGGGCACGGCTCACGGCTTGGGAGCTGCACAGGGACGGCATCCCTGTGACCCTTGCCTGCGACAACAGCTGCGCCTGCCTCATGAGTCAGGGCCGCATCCAGCTTGTTGTCGTGGGTGCGGATCGCATTGCCGCCAACGGCGACACGGCCAACAAGATAGGCACCTTCGGCGTGGCCCTGCTGGCCCACCATTTTCATATTCCCTTCTATGTGGCAGCACCGGTCTCCACCATTGATCCTACTCTTGCCGATGGTTCCCTCATTCCCATAGAAGAGCGCGCCGGCGAGGAAGTCAGCTGCATAGGCTCCCAGCGCATTGCACCCGAGGGCGTTCCTGCCTACAATTTTGCCTTTGATGTCACCCCTGCGGAATACATTTCCGGCATCATTACCGATCAGGGGCTGCTCACTCCGCCCTACACCCAAAAGATTGCCGCCCTCTCCCTTGCCTGATCAAAGGCCCGGTCTGTGCCCAGTCTTTTGGCCAGAGGCCCTGACGGAAGCCCTGCGCTTCCACCTTTCCCAAGAGAGACGATTATGCACTGCCTTCTTTTCGCAGGCACAAAGAAGCCTGCCCAGCCTGCTGCTCCGGGGACGACACGGATCTTCTTCGACGCCTGGGATGTGGATGCAGGCGATATATCCCTACGCAGGATCATGACAGGGGAACTGTCCGAACTGCGCAGGGAACATGCTGCCTGGGCCTATGAAACCGGTTTCGCCCCAATCGGGGACCAGACGCTGGCCAGCGCCCTTTGTGCCGGTTCCCCCCTGTCCATGTGGTGGTGCTCCATCCTCTACGAGCGCCACCCCAAGGTCTCTCCAGCCCTCTATACCGTCTACCGCCTGCGGGCTCTCGAACGCCTGCTCGTGCGCCTGCAGGCCACATCCCTCGAGGTGCATGGGCTGGATCCTGTCTGTGTGCAGGTCCTGTGCAGCCTGTGCAGGGAACACAACTGGCAGTTTCACAGCGCAGACGAGGTCCGCCCGAAGGCTCTCTCCCCTGTCCGGCGCCTGTACAACGCCTGTCCTGCCCCGCTGCGTGCGTTCACCCGCCTTCTTGTCTGGCTTGTTCAGGTCAAGCGCCTGCTCAGGCCGACCACACTGGTGCCCTGCAACACGCAGACAGGAACCATTGCCACCTATTTCCCAAATATTTCCCTGGATGAGGCCAAAAAGGGCCTCTTCCGATCCAAGTATTGGGAAAGCCTGCATGCAGCTCTGGAAGAAGCCAGCCCCATGGGCAAGCCTGCGGCCGTGCGCTGGCTCTTCATCCGCTTTCCCTCCCCGCAGGCTTCCCTTGAACAGTGCTGTGCCTACAAGGAAGCATTCCAGGCTGCCGGCAAAAGCGGCGTCTCCTTCAACTACCTGGAGGAGTTTCTGACCGTCCGGGACATGCTTGCGGCGTGCAGACGCTATGCGCGCCTGGCCCTTGCCAGCTTCAGGGTCCAGAAGGCCCTGCGCCCCCTCTTCTCCATTGAGGGCTCGCGGCTCGATCTCTGGCCTTTGCTTGCCGCAGACTATGCGGAAAGCTTCAGGGGCTGGCGCTGTCTGGAACGCTGCCTGCAGCAGCAGGGTCTGGAAAACTACGTGCAGGCTGCCGGACCGCAGCGCTGGTACACCTTTCCCATGGAAAACTGTCCCTGGGAGCGCATGCTCACTCATGCCGTGCACAGGATGAAGGCAGGCCCGGTCTACGGAGCACAGCATTCCACCATTAGGCCCACGGACTTCCGCTACTTTGACGATCCGCGTACCTTTTCGAATGCCGAAACAGCGCTCTTTCAGCCGGACCTTGTGGCCGGCAACGGGGAAAGCGCCTGCTCGCAGTGGCAGGCCAGCGGTGTCCCTGCCGACAGGCTGGGCAAGATAGAAGCCCTGCGCTACCTGTATCTCGCCAAATACCTGCATTCCTCCACTGGCTTTGCCGACAGCATCCTGGTGGTGACAAGCTTCTTTGCCGACGAGACCAACGCGCACCTGGAACTGCTCTGCCAGTGTCTGAAAGAGGGGGTTCTCAGGCCCGAGCAGGTGACCGTCAAGCCCCACCCCTACCTGCCCGTGCAAGAGCGGCTGCAAGCCCTTCTTGGCGACGAGAGCCGCAGGCTGCGCATTTCCGTCCAATCCATGCCCGAGGAGCTGGCCTGCTCGCCCATAGTCTGGGCTTCCAATTCGACCACCGCCGTCCTTGAGGCGGCCCTCATGGGGCTGCCCGTGCTGGTCATGCAGCCCTCTGGAGACTTTGATCTCTGCCCCCTGCAGGATATTGCAGAACTGCAGCGCACCTCGGATGTGACCAGTGTCCGCGAGGCCCTGGCCCACCTCAAGCCCCTGCCCATCCCGGACGACTACCTCTGCCTGAATCAGAACCTGACACGCTGGCGCAGGCTGCTGCAGCTCTCCTGCAGCGACGCGTAAGCCAGCCATACGGCTCAGGCATACGCTTTCGTCCAAACCACGCAAAAACGCCCGGAGGATCATTTTTTCGATCATACGGGCGTCTTTTTTGCTTGTGCACAGCCCCCGAGGGGCCTGCCACTGCACTACTTGCTGCTGAGGTTCAGGCGTTCAACCACGGCATGGGCGCCCTTGCGGGCAAACTCTGCCACACTCACGCCCTCGCGGGCCGATGCGGGCAAAAGTAACTCGGGCCTGTTGGCCAGGTTCATGTCCGGCGTCACCTCGTATTCCGGCGGGAAGGTATTGCTGAAGTACATGTTCTGGAAGCCGCTGAACTTGAGCTGATGAGCCGTGGAGTCCAGCACGGCGTACTCGCCATCGCCAATGAGGCCCAGGGCTCTGGCATTGAGCAAACCGGCCAGGCTCTCGCCGCCCTGCGTGCAGACAATATGGCCGTGACGATTGGCCTGAATCATGGCATCCATGATCTGCTGTTCGGTCACCTGCACCACCTGGAAGCCGCCTTCCCCAGCCTCTTCCACAAAGCGTGCCGCCAGTTCGTGCACTCGCGGGAAGGACACGGGGTTGCCGATCATGGCCGCCTGGGCCACACTGGGCCTGACGGTCACAGGCTTCCAGACCCGCTCGCTTTCGGGCGCCTTGTAATAGCGATACACGGGATCCGCATGCTCGCTCTGCACGCCGAAGATACGCGGTAGGGCTGTAATGATGCCAAGCGCCTTCATCTTCAGGAAGCCGGACATGATGGCCGTGATATTGCCGGCATTGCCCACAGGCACAAAGAGGCAGAGATTGCCCACATCCCAGCCGAACCACTGTGCCGTCTCGTAGGCATAGGATTCCTGTCCGAGAATGCGCCAGGAGTTCTTGGAATTGAGCAGGGCCACGCGATACTTTTCGGCAAGGATTTCCACAACCTTCATGCAGTCGTCAAAGACCCCGGGCAGTTCCAGGACCGTGGCGCCGCTGCCCAGGGGCTGGGCAAGCTGCTGCGGAGTGACCTTGCCGTGCGGCAGAAGCACCACGCTCTTGAGGGGCTTGCCCACATAGGCAGCGTACAGGGCTGCTGCTGCAGAGGTGTCGCCCGTGGAAGCGCAGACCGTGAGGATTTCGTCCCACTGCTGGGTACGACACAGCCACTTCAGATAGCTGAAGGCGCAGGCCATGCCGCGATCCTTGAAGGAGGCACTGGGATTCTGGCCGTCATTCTTAAAGGCAAAGGCGCAACCCACCTTGTCTTGCAGGGCGGCCGAGGCGGCAATAACCGGCGTGTGCGCCTCACCGAGGTAGACAATGTCCTCTTCCTCAAGCATGGGAGCCATGAGCTCGTAATAGGCAAACACGCCCCTCAGGGCCGTTGTGCGTGACATGAGGCGCCTGTCAAAGAGATCGCGCCACCAGGCGCCGTCATGTTCTTTCAGGCTGGCAAAATTGACATCCTGCAGCAGAAAGACGCCGCCGCAGTCAGGGCAGGTATACAGCAGACTGTCTCCGGGATAGCGGCGGCCGCACCCCAGGCATCTGTACTCCATCTGTCCACGGTAGGACGGAAAATCCACGGACATGTTCTCCTCCAATGGTTGCTGCCGGGCACTGCCGGCAGCTTGTTTGTATCAAAACTTAATGCTTGGAACGAGAAAGGGAAAAACGGTTTTCCTTTCCTGCGCGCAGGCGTGCGATGTTTTCCCTGTGCCTGTAGGCCACAAGGGCAAAGAGACAGAGTGCCAGGGGAACCCACTCAAGGGCGCCACACAGGAAGAGGACAAAGGGCAGCGACCCCAGAAGGGTCAGCGAGCCCAGGGACACGAAGCGTGTGCGCCAGATGACCAGCAGGCAGAGAATGCAGGAAATGAGCGTGGGGACAAAGGCAATGGGCAGGCAGACGCCAATGCTTGTGGCCACGGCCTTGCCGCCCCTGAAGCCCATAAAGCAGGAAAAGACGTGCCCGAGCACGGCACACAGAGCCACAACGGAGATGCCTGCCGCTGAAGACGAGTCCAGCATGGCCAGAATGACAGGCACCATGCCCTTGGCTATGTCGCAAAAGAGCGTGAACACCCCCCAACCAAAGCCGCACAGGCGGGACACATTGGTGGCGCCCGTGTTGTGGCTGCCGGCTGTGCGCGGATCAATTCCGCAGAAGGCCCTGCTGATGATGAGCCCCCAGGGCGTCGAGCCCAGAACATAGGCCAGAATGGACAAAACAAGGATCAAGAGCATGAGCTTCCCTCCCCCGTAAGAGATTCTGCGGCAAAGTCCCCTTCCGAAAACGCGTCATCGCACACGGCTTCCAGAATATGTATCTCGTTGTACAGGGGATTGACCTTGCCCAGACGCACCTGCACACGACTACCGGCACAGGTGCGTTCGTCAAATTGCCGTCTGCGTCCGCGCACGAAGATATCATATTCCGGCAGAGCCACGCTAACCTGCGTCTCTGTCTCTTCTGTGACAACGCCGGACCACCAGCGCTCCTCGCCCTCCTGTCTGAAGAAGAGAAGCTTCCAGTATCTGGGCCTGAAGCGCTGAATCTGTCCCGCAGCATCCAGGGCCATGCGCAGCGGCAGCAGCATCTGTTCCAGCTCGTCCCTGCCAAAACGGGGCTGGCCTGTCTGCACCACGGCAATGAGCTGAGCCTCGTTGACAAGGTCGGCGTAGCGGCGCAGGGGCGAGGTCATAGGAGCATAGCAGGACAGGCCCAGAGCTGTATGCTGGCGCGGCTGGGTCTCCAGGGTGGAAGGAATCATGGCCCGCATGATCTCGGTCATTCTGGCCGGATCCCGCCACACGCCGACATATTCCTTGGGCAGGGCCACATTCTGGGTACGGTACAGAAGAGGAACACCGGCATGTACAGCCCACTGAGCCACAGCGGCACTGGCCAGGATCATCATCTCGGCCACCATGTTCTGCGCCTCGTTGGCAGGCTTTCCCGCCACCATGTGCACCCTGGTCTCCTCGCCCCCTCCGGAAAGCTCTATCTTTGGTTCATCCTTTTCCAGGATGACGGCACCGCAGGCTATGCGGTAGGCCAGACGTCTTGTTGCAAATTCCCTGCCAAGCTCAAGGACAGGGGCATAGGCCCTGGCAGGACTGTCTTCTGCAGCCGTGCCATCCAGCACGGCCTGGCAGTCGCCATAGCGCAGGTTGGCCGCCAGGCGCACCCTGCATACCTCTATGTGGCAGGACTCGGGCAGGCTTCCGTCTTCGGCCACCTCCTGGGTCACGACAAGGGCCGGACGATCTTCGTCTGCTGCCAGCGAGAGGGCATTTGTGCCCAGAAATTCCGGCAGCATGTGGCTGTCACCTTCGGGCAGATAGACGCTTGTACCCCTGTGCAGGATCAGGGCATCGAACTTGCTCCCAAATGGCCAGTTTAGGGCAGGGCAGGCCAGGGCCAGGGTCAGCGTCATGGTGCCGTCCGCCCTTTTTTCCAGATGAAAGGCGTCGTCTATGTCCCTTGTACTGTCTCCGTCTATGCTCACAAAGGGAAGATCCTTGCGGGGCAGATCACAGGTCCTGGCCTGCTCAGCCAGAGTGCGGGCGGCTTTCTCTTCCTTGTGCCACCAGCTGTCGCCCCTGGCATAGCCTGCCCGATCGTACCAGAAATTGTAGTGTGCAGGGAGCTTGCCCCAGGCAAGCAGCAGCTGTACGGCTAGGAGATTGTCCTCGTTGAGCCCCTTGATGAGCATGTGCCACAAGGTTTCCTGGCTCTGTGTTTCTGGATCCTCCATGTGGGCCCGCAAAAGCTCTTCCAGCTTCTGCGCCATTTCCGGGGCTGGCCATTCCTCTTTGGGCGGCAGCACAGCCCTGTGGCAGGCAACATTCCACAGCAGACGCACAAAGGGCGCACCAACGGCCACAACCTGTTCGCGTTCCTGCTGCTTGCGCAGTTCCTCTTCCTTGCGGGCCACCTTTTCCGCGTCATAGATCTCGAAATTGGGAGGCACAAAGCGGAAATGGGTCCGGGCAGCAAGCAGGGCATGCCCGTAGGCGGCTATGGTATCCACATCGGGCTCGCTCTCCACAAGCTCGGCAAACCATTGTGCAGGAGCAACATCCACCTCGCCCTGGGCCAGCTCCCACAACTCCGTGACGTTCAGGGTATCGGCCTTTTCCTCGCGCCTTTTGCGCTTCTCTTCGAGCAGCCGGACCATGTCCTCCCGGCCCATGGAGGAAAAACCGGGCACCGGCGGACTGTTCCAAGGAAGCGCTCGCGAAGCGGGTAGTTTTGTCTCTCGCCTGTTTGGTAAAAGGACTCTCAGCTTGCCTGATACTTCCTCAAGTACAATACCAATCTGTGTTGTACTTGCATCAAAAAATTCTACCACACAGCCCACTGTCGGGTACTGTACACATGGCGGCATAGACTTTCTCCTTCAAGGGTGAACACGCAGCAAGGCGCTTCCTACCCTGATTCCGGCCTTACTGGCAAGTGCGTCCCGGCCCCTGTCCCCTGCGCCAGACCGTTTCCAAAACAGTTTCGGCCTCTTGTTTCCCGATCTTTTTTCAGCTAAAAAAGGGATTTGGCAAAGTACTTTCTTCGTGCTGCACGGCAGTGTTCCTCCCTTGACAGGGGATGGCTCTCTTGTCTGGAGCCTGCTTCGTCGGGCTTGTTAAGGACATTGCGGACTGCATCAGTCCTGCTGTCCTCACAAGAAGGCAGACACAAAAGAAGGTACGTTGCGTTCGCCACGCTCTTTCTTCACAAAAAACATATACACGACTGTCACAATAAGGGATTTTCCCTTTATACGGGAGGAGAGATGACCTTGTTACGCCCAAAAATCACCGATACGTTCCCCCTGCAGGATGTCAAACAGCCGCAATTGTACCGGGATCTCTACCCCTACACACAGATCTGCCGGACCACCTTTGACGACGTCGTTCTGGCCCCCCGTCCGGCCAGGGAAATGCACATCACGGACACCACCTTCCGCGACGGTCAGCAGGCTCGTCCGCCCTACACAGTTGTCCAGATCAAGAAGATGTTCGAGTTCCTGTACAGGCTCGGCGGACGGACAGGCCTCATTTCCGCCTCGGAGTTCTTTCTCTACTCGGAAAAGGATCGCCGCAGCATAGAAGTGTGCCGATCCCTGGGCTACCAGTTCCCGAAGATCACCGCCTGGATCCGGGCCAACAAGCAGGATCTGGCCCTGGCCAGGGACATGGAGTTCAATGAGGTCGGCATGCTGACCAGCGTGTCCGACTACCACATCTTCCTCAAGCTGGGAAAAACCCGCCAGCAGGCCATGGACATGTATGTGGACATGGCCCGTCAGGCCCTTGAATGGGGCATTGTGCCCCGCTGCCACTTCGAGGACATCACCCGTGCGGATATCTACGGCTTCTGCCTGCCCCTGGCCCAGAAGCTCATGGAACTCTCGAAACAGGCCAACATGCCCGTCAAGATCCGCCTATGCGACACCATGGGGTACGGCGTGCCCTATCCCGGTGCTGCACTGCCGCGCTCCGTGCAGCGCCTTGTGCATGCCTTTACGGACGAGGCCGGCGTGCCCGGTGAACAGCTGGAATGGCACGGCCACAACGACTTCCACAAGGTGCTTGTCAATGGCGTCACTGCCTGGCTCTACGGCTGCGGATCCGTCAACGGCACCCTCTTCGGCTTTGGCGAACGCACGGGCAACACGCCCATCGAGGCGCTGGCCATCGAGTACATCTCCATCACAGGCGACGACGCCGCCGCGGACACCAGGGTCATCAGCGAAATCGCCGAATTCTTCGAGAGTGAACTCAAGTACAGCATTCCGCCGAACTATCCCTTTGCCGGCCGCGACTTCAATGCCACCAGCGCCGGCGTCCATGTGGACGGCATCCTCAAGAACGAGGAAATCTACAATATCTTCGACACCACCCTGCTGCTTGGCAAGCCTGTGCCCATTGTCATCACCGACAAGTCCGGCCGTGCCGGCGTGGCCTACTGGATCAACCACAACCTCCATCTGAACGGAACAGGCAAGGAAGTCACAAAGAAGCATCCTTCCGTGGGCAAGATTTACAACGATATCATGAAGGCCTACGAGAACGGCCGCACCACGCATTTCTCCTATGAGGAAATGCAGAACCTCGTACACCGCTACATGCCCGAATTCCAGATCACGGAGTACGACCGCATGAAGCAGCTCGCAGGCGAGCTCTCCGCCTATGTGCTCATCCGCCTGTCCCACGAAAGGGATCTGCTGGACTTTGAAGCCAAGGCTACGGAACTGCTGGAAAACTTCGCCAAGCAGCACACCTTCATCCAGCTCATCTCCCTGACGGACAACAAGGGCCTGCTCAAGTGCATGGCTCTGACCTCGGACAGGACCTATCGTGCCCTCTACTCCTCCCTGCACGTGGGCTTCGACTTCTCGGACCGAGAATGGTTCCAGGTGCCCATGCAGACAGGCGATCTGCACATCATGGACGTCTATACCTCCCGCTTCACGGGCAAGCTCATCATTACCGTCTCCTGTGCTGTCACTGACGAAGAGGATCGGATTCTCGGTGTCCTGAGCTGCGACATGCAGGTCGAGCAGATCCTCAAGCATGCCCAGGAACTTGTGCACGAGGAAGACGGGGACGAGGCCTAGGCTCTTCAGCCCGGAGCTGCCCTGTGTTCTACAGGGACACGGGGGCGATCCTCCGCAGACGGACGGTTTGTCATGCTGAGCATGCTTCTTCTCTTCCTGGTCACCTCCCTGCTCTTTGCCATGCTGCCAGGGCCCGATTTTGCACTCATTCTGCGCACGGCCCTCATCCATGGTAAAAGGCAGTCCCTGTACACGTCGCTTGGCATTGCCTGTGGCCTCTGCGTCCACACAGGCCTGAGCGTTCTCGGCCTGAGCGCTGTCATTGCCCACTCGCCCTTTCTCTTTGCCTGCATCACCTACGCCGGTGCAGCCTATCTGGCCTATATCGGGCTGCATGCCCTGTTCTCCAGGCCAGCCCGCAGTGACGCAGGCACGGCCGGCACAAGCGACAGAAAGCCGGAACGCGCCCTTCTTTCCAATGGCAAGGCCTTTCAGTTCGGCTTTCTGACTAATGTGCTCAATCCCAAGGCCATACTGTTCTATCTGACCTTTCTTCCGCAGTTTCTCGTGCAGTCAGCCCCTGTACCGATCCAGGGTCAGCTCCTTCTGCTAGGACTCTGCTCGTGTCTCGTCACGGGCGGGTGGTTCCTCTTCCTGAGCTGCATGCTCAGCAAGGTCCGCCGCTACTTCGAGAACGAAACCTTCAGGCGCTGGCTTGAGCGCGTGACCGGCTGCATCTTTCTCGGCTTCAGCGTGAAGCTTCTGGCAACATCCTCCTAACTTCTAAACTCCAGAGCCCGTTCATCATGATAACCCTTCAGGATAGACCAACCATACTCGCCGACGGTGTGCTCCTGTCCCAGGAAGAAGCCCAGGCCCGCGGCATTGATGTGGATGCCGCACACAAGGAAACACTTGCGGCACGCATCTTGTCCGCGCATTCCACCCCCTCCGACAGGGACGACCTGCTCCATGTCACCTTTGATGCCCTGGTCTCCCACGACATCACCTACGTGGGCATCATCCAGACAGCCCGTGCCAGCGGCCTCACCAGATTTCCCCTTCCCTACGCCCTGACCAACTGCCACAACAGCCTCTGTGCCGTGGGCGGCACCATCAACGAGGACGACCACCTCTTCGGCCTGACAGCCGCACAGAAATATGGCGGCACCTTCGTGCCCACCAACCTGGCTGTCATCCATCAGTATGCCAGGGAAATGCTAGCCGGCTGCGGACGCATGATCCTTGGCTCTGACAGCCATACCCGCTACGGCGCCCTAGGTTGCATGGGGGTTGGCGAAGGCGGTCCCGAACTGGTCAAGCAGCTGCTCAGCAGGACCTATGACATTCCCAGGCCCCAGGTGGTGCTCATCTGGCTGGAAAACGCACCCAGGCCCGGCGTCGGACCGCAGGACGTGGCGCTGGCCATCATCGGCGCCGTCTTCAAGAACGGCTTTGTCAAGAACAAGGTCATGGAATTTGCAGGCCCCGGCGTTGCCAGCCTGTCCGTGGAATACCGCTGCGGCATTGACGTCATGACCACGGAAACCACCTGTCTTTCCTCCATCTGGGTCACGGACGACAAGGTGCAGCAGTATCTTGCCTGTCACGGCAGGAAGGACGACTTCCAAAGGCTTGAGCACACTGCTCCGGCCGCCTTTGCCTCCGTGGTGCGCGTGGACCTCGCAAAGGTGGAACCCATGATTGCCCTGCCCTTCCATCCGAGCAATGTCTATCCCATTGCCGAGGTGCAGAAGCATGCCCGGGATATCTTTGCCACTATTGACGAAAATGCCAGGAAGCAGTTCGGGGCAACGGCCGAGGCCTTCTCCCTGTGCAACAAGATTCATGGAAACGAGGTGCAGGTCGATCAGGGCATCATTGCCGGCTGTGCCGGCGGCTCCTTTGAAAACCTCACCCTGGCTGCAGCCATTCTAGAAGGCAAGAGCACAGGCAATGCCGCCTTCTCCCTGTCGGTCTACCCTGCCTCCGAACCCCAGGCGCTGGCCCTGGTCCAGAACGGATCTTATGCAAGACTCATGGCAGCCGGTGCGCTTATCAAGAGCGCCTTCTGCGGCCCGTGTTTCGGTGCAGGCGACACGCCTGCCCACGGCGCCCTGTCCATCCGCCACTCCACCCGCAACTTCCCCAACCGGGAAGGCTCCAAGCCCGGCAACGGCCAACTCTCCGGCGTGGCTCTGATGGATGCCCGTTCCATTGCCGCCACGGCAGCCAATGGCGGTCGTCTGACCAAGGCCACGGATCTGGACTGGGACAAGCTTTCCTGCTCCCTGGACTACCACTTCGACGCCGGCATCTACCAGCGCCGCTGCTATCAGGGCTATGGCAACCCCAAGCCCGAAACACAGCTTGTCTGCGGTCCCAACATCACGGACTGGCCGACCATGAGCGCCCTGCCCGAGCACCTGCTGCTCAGAGTCTGCTGTGTCATTACCGATCCGGTCACAACCACGGACGAGCTCATTCCCTCCGGCGAGACCTCTTCCCTGCGTTCCAATCCCCGCAAGCTTTCCGAGTTCACGCTCTCGCGCAGGGATCCGCAGTATGTCTCCAGAGCCAAGGCCGTTCAGGCCCTGGAAACGACCCGTCTGGCCAATGCCGAAGACCCCGGGCTTGTGCAGACCATCCATGGCCTGTGTGCGCCGCTTGAACAGGCCGATGTCACCCTGTGGCAGCGTCTCTTTGGCCGCAAGACCCTGGCCGACATGGGCATAGGCTCGACCATCTTTGCCGTGAAGCCCGGCGACGGCAGCGCCAGGGAGCAGGCCGCCTCCTGCCAGAAGGTTCTGGGCGGCTGGGCCAACCTGGCCGAGGAATATGCCACCAAGCGCTACCGCTCCAACCTCATCAACTGGGGCATGCTGCCCTTCCTGCTGGCTCCTGGTCTGGGACAGCAGCTGCAGGACGGAGATTGCGTCCTTGTGCCGGACGTGCGCAGGGCCATCGAGGACAAGGCGGACAGCCTGCAGGCCTGGATCCTCCACGAGCAGACGGCACGTCCGGTCACCCTGTCCCTGGGCGCCCTGACCGAAGATGAACGCACCATCATCCTCAACGGCTGCCTCATCAACTTCTACAAAAACGGCAACTAGCCCTCAGAGCCGGTTCACCGAGTCCTGACCGTACATACAGTGAAAGTCCCCCTGTTCCTCCACACAAGGCAGGACAGGGGGACTTTCTTGTTGTCCCTTTTGGAGGCTGAGCCTCTTCAGGCCCGGCTCCCAGGCCCGAAGAGGCTGCGAATGCGGCTTAGCGCAGACGGGCATCCGGCTCTATGACCTCAAGGCCGCCCATGTAGGGGACAAGGGCCCTGGGCACGAGGACGCTGCCGTCCTTTTGCTGATAGTTTTCCAGAATGGCGGCAAGCGTCCGGCCGGTGGGCAGGCCAGAACCGTTCAGGGTGTGCACAAAGGCCGACTTGCCGCCCTTGGGCTTGAAGCGGATATTGGCACGGCGGGCCTGGAAGTCCACGCAGTTGGAGCAGGAAGAAATTTCCCTGTAGGTCTTTTGATAGGGGAACCAGACTTCCAGATCATAGGTCTTGGCCGAACCAAAGCCCATGTCGCCCGTGCACAGGACAATCTGACGGAAGGGCAACTCCAGGCGCTCCAGCAGCTTGCGGGCGTGTCCGGTCATGAGTTCCAGCTGATTGAAGCTGTCGTCGGGATGGGCAAAACGCACCATTTCAATCTTTGTGAACTGATGCATCCTGATGAGGCCTCTTGTGTCCTTACCCGCAGATCCTGCCTCGGAACGAAAGCAGGGGGTCGCTGCCGTATAGGCTCTGGGCAGGTCTTCCTCGGCCAGCACCTCGCCGGCATGCAGATTGGTCAGCGGCACTTCTGCCGTGGGAATCAGGTAGGTGCCCTCGCGCAGCTTGAAGAGATCTTCCTCGAACTTGGGGAGCTGCCCCGTGCCTGTCATGGTTTCCTTAGTGACAATGGCCGGAGGAATGACCTCGATGTAGTCCTCTTCCTTTGTGTGGACATCCAGGAAGAAGTTGACCAGTGCCCGATCCAGTCGGGCGGCCCATCCCTGGGAAACCACAAAGCGGCTGCCGGACAGTCTGGCTGCGCGCTCAAAGTCAAGGCCCTTCAGATTGGTACCGACATCCCAGTGGGCCAGCGGCTCGAAATCAAAGGTTCTGGGTGTGCCGTATCTGGCAATTTCCACGTTTTCGGTCTCGTCCCTGCCCACAGGAACGGAGGCATCCGGGATGTTGGGGACGCTGAGCATCCACTCTTCCAGACGTGCCCGAGCCTCGTCCGTCTTGACATCCAGAGCCTTGATGCGGGCAGCCATGTCCGCCAGTTCTGCCAGAAGTGCCGAGGCATCCTGGCCTTCCCGCTTCATGCGTGCCACTTCCTGGGAAGCGGCATTGCGGCGGCTCTTGAGTTCTTCCACTTCGGCAATATACTTGCGGCGGACACTGTCTATTTCCTGAAATTCGTCAATGGTCAGTGCAGAATGGCGGTCCTGCAGCGCCTTGGCCAATATTTCCGGCTGTTTTTGAATGCGTTTGAGATCGAGCATAGTAGTTCCTGGATCAACGAAAAAATGATTCTCCCCTGGCATGGCCAAGACGGCGTCAAACCGTCTTCGCTGCAGCAAAAAGGCGTACTGCAAGGCTGTCCGGACCGTTGTACGGTCTCGCAGGGAACAACCCTTGCCTGCGGCGAGCCGGGGATTTTTGCCTTTCTGTTTCCTTTGTGCTATCAACACCTTGGCAGGATCTGCCTGCCTATACAAGCACAGGGCATGAGAGCACCGCTGCGGGATCTGCCGAGCGGAGCCCCGGACAGGAGATCCCCTGCAGACAGCATACCCGGAGAACACCGCAGTACCCGGGTACTGGCAGGGCTTGTCCCGTTTCGGCAAGCTTCTCTACCACTCCGTCACCCCCATGGCAAGAAAGCCTGTCTTGCGCAGCTGTTCGCACCTGTACCATATTTTTTCCTGCTCCGACATTGAGACGCAAAGGTACGCATTCTGTCACGTCAATGTGATCGTTTCCCCTTTTTCTCCATTAACTTCTGTGCTTCGAGGCCTCCTATGACGTTTACCCGCTGTCTTACCGTGCTGTGCACCCTGGCTGCACTCCTTCTTCTGAGTGCCTGCGGTCCCAGCAATACAGTGCATCTTGTTCCGCTCAAACCCGCAAGCAATGTACTGCCCACTCCGTCCTCTTCCACCATTGCCGTCGTGCAGTTCGCCGACAAGCGCGTCGACACGTCTGCCCTGGGCATGCGCCGTGACAAGAGCTACTTCACGACCATGGATTCGCCCACGGAATGGATAAGCAAGGCCATTGCCGATCACATTGGCGCCCAAGGCTATCAGGTTTCCTACGCCACCTCCGCTGCCGAGGCCATCAAGGGCAACCCCGACTACATCCTCACAGGTTCCCTGGAAAAGCTCGACATACAGGAAAACTCCGCGACATCCTTCGAGACCACCATCCGCGCCAAGTATGTGCTGAGCAACAGGGAGAAGAAGCTCGTGCTCGAGACACTGACGGCCAATCAGAGCAAGACCTCCCTGCCCAGCAGCAGTGCCGTGGAAAGCCTCCTCGGGGACACACTCAAGGACATCATCAATCCCATGTTCCAGAAGGTGCAGTCCTTCATCAAGCACTAGCAGGCCACTGGCAGACCCGAGCGGTCTGAACCTGCAGATTTGCAGCATGCGGCACTTTCGCAAGGGAAAGTGTCGCTTTTTTCTCATCTGTCGCAGTGTCACACTTTCTACCTGGAAATGTCGGAACCACCTCATGAGCCAGCCTGTTCTTATCAAGGTCTATGCACACTTTGCCCCGGTGACAGCCGAACTTGTCCGGGAACTTGAAGACAGCGTGTCCTCTGCCATTTGCGCAGAAGACTTTGCAGGCCCCATTGTCTCCACGCTTGAAGACATGGTGCGCCTGAGTTTTGAAGGCATCTACTTTCCTGAGGACGATGTCGCAGATATTGTGCGCCATGCGGTCGAAGACGGAGCCTGCGGCAAGATGGACGTCCTCGACCTGGAAAACTGGCACATGACCCGCTACGAGGGTCGGGATCATGTCCTGCACAAGAGCGGAGCGCCTCTCAACAATGTCCTGGATTTTTCCGGTTTCTAAATCTGCACGCTAGGACTGACGGCGCTTGAACAGGCGCTCTAGATCCGCGCCATCCCATCTCAGCACCGCAGGCCTGCCATGGGGGCAGTATTCCTTGTCCGGCACCTGCAGCCACTGCTGAATCAGGGACAGGGCCTCGTCCTGGGTGAGCTCCTGGCCTGCCTTGATGGCAGACTTGCAGGACATGGAGGCAAAGCGGGTATTGAAATCATCCCGGCTTCCGGCAAGCACCTCGCGCAGGAATTCCTGGGCAGACGGGCGTTCCAGCAGCACGGGGATGGCAGAAATAACAAGCCGTGCGCCCTGCAGGCTGCCCGAAAAGCCCAGAGAGGCCAGCATGTCCCTAGTCTCCAGCCAGCGCTGCGCCTCGGTAGGATGCAGGACGAGTTCCAGGGGCACGGCCAGCCCCTGCCCCTGCAGACCCTTTGTGCTCATTCTGGCGTAGAGCACTCGCTCATGGGCTGCGTGCTGATCCAGGAGCAGCAGAGCGCCTGCGGCATCCCGCAGGACCAGGTAGGTCCGGGCTACCTGACCAAGATAGGTCATACCCGCCAGACGCACCTGACTCTCCGCAGAGGAGGCCGTTTTCACGCCAGAAGCCTCTGGAAAAGAGGTCGGCGGACGCCTTGCCGGCTCTGTGGCCAAGGATCCTGCGGGTGCATAACTCTTGGCATTGTCCGGAAAGAGTCCTCGCGCAGGCAGGCCCTGCTGCACGGCTTCCGTCTTCTCGATGCCTTCAGAAACCACACAGGCCGCTGTGTCTGCAGCACCCCCTGTTCGGGTCCCTTCGTATCCGGCAGGATTCCAGTCGGCGAACGCTTCTGCCGGAGCAGGCTCTTCCCTGGCAGGGGCCTGCTCCTTGGCCTCACTGATGTGCCACTCTATGTCCCCGGACTCCGTCTCTCGACCCTTGCCAAGGGGCATGGACGGCATGAGCGGCGCATCGGCCCTGCCCCAGAAGCCCATGGGCTTTGCCGCCTGCCCGGTCGGCAGATCCTGTCCGTTTCTGCTGCCCTCTTCATAGAGACGGGCAAAGGCCTGGGCTGTTTGCGATCGTTCACTGACTGTTTTTGCACCCATTCCAGCCTGCGTTGCACCGGCAGACAGCCCGTCCGTCCCGTCCGTGACCGGCGCCCTGTTCTGCCCTGCGGCCTCAAGGGCCGACTGCAGGGTCACAAGGATGGCCCTGAAGACGGCACTCTCGTCGCGGAAACGCACTTCGCTCTTGGCAGGATGCACATTCACATCCACATCCGCGGGATCCATTTCCAGAAAGAGCACTACCTGCGGATGATCCCTGCTTGTGATCTTGCCCTTGTAGGCCTCGCGAATGGCGGCAAAAATCTTCTTGTCGCTCACGCTGCGGCCGTTGACAAAGAGAAGGATCCTGTTGCCTCTGGGCTGGCTCACCTGCGGCTGCGAGGTGTAGCCGTGCACGCGCATGCCCATGAGGCTCCGGTCAAAGGGAACAAGGTTTTCGGTCACAAGCCTGGGCCAGATCTGTTCAAGCCGTTCAAAAACGGTCTCCCCATGCAGAAAGTTGAGCAGCTCCCGTCCCCCGCTCTCAAGCCTGAAGGCCACATCCGGCCTAGCCAGGGCCAGTCGTGCCAGCCATTCCTGACAGTGCTTCACCTCCGTGGGCATGCCGCGCAAAAACTTCAGGCGGGCAGGCGTATTGGCAAAGAGATCGCGGATCTCCACAATGGTGCCCCTGTGCAGGGAGGCCGGCTGCACGGCAACAGTCTTGCCGAATTCAACATGCATGGACCAGGCCTCGTCCTCTCCGGCGCCAATGGAGGTCAGGGTGCAGCGGGAGACCGAGGCAACGCTGGGCAGGGCTTCGCCGCGAAAACCGTAGGAGTGGATGTTCTCAAGATCGGTGACCGCACGAATCTTGCTCGTGGCATGCCTCGTGAGCGCCAGTTCCAGATCCTCCCTGAGCATGCCCACGCCGTTGTCCTGCACGCGAATGAGCCCCTGTCCGCCATTTTCAAGGCACACGTCTATACGGGTACTCAGGGCATCCAGACTGTTTTCCACCAGTTCCTTGACGACACTTGCAGGGCGCTCCACCACTTCCCCTGCGGCAATCTGATTGCACAGTTCGGGTGCAAGAAGCACAATACGGGGCAGAGTACTGCTGCTCATGAATAACCTCGGCAAAGATCCCGCTTGTTGAAATAAAAAGTTGCAAAAGCTCTTTTTGCAGCCATTTTCATGCGCTGCGTGACCAATGTACGGAAAAGACACAAACAGGGCAAGACAGGAGGGGCAAGAGCCCTGACACAGAGAGCAGGGCCGTGCAGCCCTGCGTATCCTGTCCTCTTGACTAATCTGTAAGTGTTTTTATAGAAAAAATTCGAGGAGGGTATACTTGTGTACTTTGCGGCACAACGTACCTTCTCGAGACTTTGTCTTGACGGAATTTTCGCCGGACAGGCGGCAAACTTACTTCCGAAAGAGTCCTGCCGTACCCCTTTCTTGTTCCATCCTGCAATCCATACAAGAAAATACACTGCCATGCCCGATATAAAGAACAACAGAACATCCGATTTCATCACTGTAAGTACCAGCCACATTCCCCATCCCCTGTGCAAGGGCTATGACCCGGAAATGGTCTACGTGGAATGCGGCCGCTGTGGCGCGCCCATCATGTGGGAGCGGGGGAAGACCTCGGCCCTGTGCAGGGCTGCAGGCATTGACCCCCTGGAACTGGACCCGACCTGCATCCTTATCAGCGACGGATGCCCCGTGTGCAGCAAGCGCGGATCCTACAACCTGCAGATTTGCCGCATCCGTCAGGCCTCTTCCTGCCTGACCCCGGTCACGCAGGGACATGCCTGATTCGGGGCCTTATCCCCTGACCGAGACAGGAACATGCAACAAGGGAGGACAGACGAGGCACAGACCTTCGTCTGTCCTCTTTTCTTTGCACCGGTTCATTTCTGGCACGCCAAAGGGCACATGCCCATACTGTTTTGACTCAGGCAAGTCCCTTGTACAGACACAGGCAGCCGGCAAAAACGATGATGATTTTGATAATGCACCGAAAGAAGGCCACATTGATGCGCCTGACCAGGGGCACGGAGAGGTAGAAGCCCAGCAGGGAAACAGGCAGGCACCACAGGGCATAGGTCAGGATCTGATCGGTATAGAGCCCGGCACTCCACTGTACCGAACAGCTCACAATGGAACGCAGAAAGAAAAAGAGACTGGTGGTGCCAAGAAAGAGCTGCGGATTTCACCCTGCAAGAAGGCCGTATATGGCAACCACAGGTCCGTCTATGGTCACGCAGGTGCCCGTAAAGCCGCCAGAAAGCCGGCAAGCAGGGAGCAGGCCGTCCGCTCCCGTATCTGCAGTCTGTTCTGGAAAAACTGCATGCCTGCCACACAGAAGATGATGAGCGCACCTATGCCCAGTTCCAGAACCTGTTCGGCAACGCTCTGCAGGACCTGCACTCCTATCAGGGCTCCGGGCACAGCCCCCAGGGCCATCCACAACACGGTGTGCCTCTGGCAGTATTTCATGTACTGCAAGGCCATGGCACAGGTCAGACCAAGGGCTGTCAGGCAGGAAATCATGGCAACTGTCTGGACAGGAAGAACCAGTATCATGAAGGACATGGCAATTATCGCTGCTCCAAGCCCGCATAACCCGCAGATAAAAGACCCCAAAAAACATGCCAGCATTGATATGAGAAGTTCTGTTTCCATGTTCCGGTCAGGATGCATTCCAATACTTTGTTTACATTACGGATAAGTTATTTTTACAAATCATTTACACATTGAATTTTACGAATAGTAGCCCTTCTGTTCCATGTCTGGGAGCAGTTCGGACTCTGTTCACTGTATCAGCAGATTCAATAATTAACAATGCAAAAAATGAAAATAGAAAACCATGTTACAATCAAAATTTTATAAGATTTTACGCACAGAGTACTATATAAAATGAACTGTTGTCTTTATAAAAATTTTTCTCTGCAGCCTCTTTGCATTGTCAATGACATTCAACTTTTTCCTTGACAATCCTTTACTTTTTCTGTAGAGGCCACAAATTGGTCTTTACACAAGGCCAGAATTTTTGTTTGGAGGCCGGCGTAGTATGGCAATGCAGGAAGCAGGAAAAGATACCGAAACCACGGATTTCGGTTCTGTCCTCGAAGACTATCTAACCCCTGACTTTGGCGATCTGGAAGAAGGTACCCTCGTCAAAGGCGAAGTCGTCCGGGTTGGCGACGACAACGTTCTGGTGGATGTCAACTTCAAGTCTGAAGGTCAGATTCCAACCAGCGAATTTCTTGACAGCAACGGCAATGTGACTGTCAAGGTAGGCGACAAGATTGATGTGTACGTTGTGCGCAAGAACGAAATGGAAGGCAGCATCACCCTTTCCTTCGAGAAGGCCAAGCGTATGCAGATCTTCGACCAGCTCGAAGACGTCCAGGAACACAACAAGACCATCAGTGGCCGCATCACCCGCCGCATCAAGGGTGGCTACACGGTGGACATCGGTGGCGTGGAAGCCTTCCTGCCCGGTTCGCATGTGGATCTGCGTCCTGTCCCGGACATGGATGCCCTTGTGAATCAGGACTTTGAATTCCGTGTTCTCAAGATCAACCGCCGTCGCAGCAATGTCATAGTTTCCCGCCGCATCCTTCTTGAAGAAGAGCGTGACAGCAAGCGCAAGAAGCTGCTCGAAACCCTCGAAGAGGGCCAGATTGTCACCGGCAAGGCCAAGAACATCACCGAATACGGTGTCTTTGTCGACCTGGGTGGTCTGGATGGTCTTCTGCACATCACCGACATGAGCTGGAAGCGCATCCGCCATCCCAAGGAAATGGTCACCCTGGGCATGGACCTGACCCTGAAGGTTCTGTCCTTCGACCGCGAACACTGCAAGGTCTCCCTGGGTCTCAAGCAGCTTGTGCCCGATCCGTGGGAAAACATCGCTGCCCGCTTCCCCGTGGGCACCAAGGTACACGGCAAGGTCTCCAACCTTGTTGACTACGGTGCCTTTGTTGAGCTCGAACCCGGCGTCGAGGGTCTTGTGCACATCTCCGAGATTTCCTGGACCCGCAAACTGCGCCATCCTTCCCAGCTCGTGCACACAGGCGACGAAGTGGAAGTTGTCATCCTCGGTGTGGATGCAGACAAGAAGCGCATCAGCCTGGGCATGAAGCAGGTGCATCCCAATCCTTGGGAACTGGTTGCCGAAAAGTATCCTGAAGGCACCATCCTTGAAGGCTGCATCAAGAACATCACCGAATTCGGCATGTTCATCGGCATTGAGGACGGCATCGACGGCCTCATTCATGTCTCCGACATTTCCTGGACCAAGAAGATCCGTCATCCCAACGAATTCTACAAGGTCGGCGACACCGTGCAGGCCAAGGTGCTCACCGTGGACCAGGAAAACGAAAAGTTCACCCTGGGCATCAAGCAGCTTGTGGAAGACCCCTGGGCTCATGTGCCGGATACCTACCCCGTGGGCTGTACTGTCAAGGGTATTGTCACCAATATCACCGACTTCGGACTGTTTGTGGAAGTGGAAGAGGGCGTTGAAGGCCTGATCCACGTGTCCGAACTCGGTCTGGGCAAGAAGGGCAAGACTCCTGCCGAACTGTTCAAGGACGGCCAGGAAATCGAAGCCAAGGTCATCCATGTCAGCGCCGAGGAACGCCGCCTGGGCCTCTCCCTCAAGCAGATTCATCCCCGCGAAGAGGAAAAGAGCAAGGACTACCATGCTGGTCCTGCAGAAGCCGGTTCCCAGAACCTGGGCGACCTTCTGAAGCAGAAGCTCTCCGAAGCCGAAGCCAAGGAAGACTAGTTCTGTCTCTGAGCCTTTGCATTGAGGCTTGAATATACGTTAAGACAGGGAAGAGAGACTTTTCTCTCTTCCCTGTCTTCTTTTTTGTCCGCACACTGTCCCCGCCGTCAGGCGTACTGGGCCTGTGCCCCTGTGCCGGTGTCCCTACCACTGAAACAGAAAGGCCGGCTGCTGCTCTTCAGCGGCCGTGTGCCGCATCTCGGCAGCACCAGCCTCAAGCATGGCCGACAGCTGTCTCTGCAGCCAGGGACCGTCCTCGGGCCTGCGCACAAGGCGCTTTCCCCTGTCCACACCGGTCTGTGCACAGAGCCAGTCCAGGGCGGCATCCATGCCGCCTATCTCGTCCACAAGGCCTCGTGCCACAGCATCCCTGCCCGTGAAGATGCGACCGTCTGCGAGCTTTGCAGCCTCTTCCTTTGGCATGTTGCGCCCCCTGGCCACAATCTCCACAAACTGGGTGTGCATATCCTGCAGGACTCCTTCAAAATAGGCACGCTCCGTAGCCGAGAGCGGACGCAGGGGAGACCCCGCATCCTTATAGGGCGCGGTCGTCAGCGTTTCCTTGCCAAGACCCAGGGTTTCCATGAGTTTCTGCACCTGGGGAATGTCCATGCGCACACCTATGGAGCCTGTCACAGTAGACGCATTGGCAAAGACTCTCTGCCCTGCCATGCTCACCATAAGGCCGCCCGAGGCAGCGACACTGCCCATGGACACGGCCACAGGCTTTTCTTTGGCAAGAACGCACAGGGCGTTGTAGAGTTCCTGCGAGGCTGCTGCACCGCCTCCGGGAGAATCAACGCGCACAAGCACACCCTTGATATTTTCTTCCCTGGCCAGCCGATCAACCCAGGCAAGCTCCTTGCTCACGTCCATGATGGCGCCCTTGACGCTTACAAGACCCAGGGCCGGTTCTCCGTCAAGAGCGTCCCCGTCTTTCAGGATGGTTCCCATGATCGAGCCTGCCAAGGCAAGGACCACAAGAATGCCTGCGATCCACAGGACAGGATGCCTTTTGCGGAAGGGCGGACGCAGGATATCCTTCCAGACAGAGGCCGGTATCTGGGCGAGCGGACAGCCAGGTTGTGCTGTCCGGCCCGGATCGTGTTCCTTTCGAAACGTGAAGTCCTTCCCGGCTTCCCCGTTCTTTTCGCTTGTTTCGTTCATATTTTCCTCTCTTCTCTGCATGAAGCCTGTTCTGCCCGGAGCACTTGTCACAGGGACAGGACAAGGCCTCTTCTGCCGGAGCCGACCTGGTTCCGGGGCACAGGAGCCAGCCATGACCACTACTCTCCAGACGTCTCCCCCCGCAAAGAAACAGCCCCTGCAGCGCCTCAGGCTCACGGCCCGAGGACAAGTGCAGGGGGTCGGTTTCAGACCCTTCATCTTCCGTCTGGCCAGGGATCTGCAGCTGACAGGATCCGTGGGCAATACGAGCGATGGCGTGCATATAGAGATCCAGGGAACGGAAGAGCATGTCCGACGCTTTCCGGAACTGCTGCGCAGCACCCTGCCCCCTCTGGCCCGGCTCACGGGGCTTGAGACGGAGCCCCTGCCGGTGCGGGACGAGGAGACGGAATTTCAAATCGTGCTGAGCCACGGCCAGCACGGGCACCATGTGCTCATCAGTCCGGATGTGGGCATTTGTGACGACTGTTTAGCCGATATGCACGATCCCCACAATAGGCGCTTTCAATACCCGTTCACCAATTGCACCAATTGTGGCCCGCGATACACCATTACCCGTTCCATTCCCTATGACCGTCCAGTGACCTCCATGGCCTGCTTTCCTCTGTGCCTAGACTGTGCGGAGGAATACGGCGATCCTCTCGACCGCCGCTTTCATGCCCAGCCCATTGCCTGTCCCGTGTGCGGCCCGCATCTGTGGTTTGTGGATACTGGCGATCTGGCCCGCAAGACGACAGCGTGCACGGCACTGACACAATCCTCTGCCCTGCAGAGGACCGTGCAGTCTCTTCTCGACGGCAGAATCGTTGCCCTGAGGGGGCTTGGCGGCTTTCAGCTGGCCTGCGATGCCCGCAACGAACACAGTGTCGCGCTGCTGCGCACCCGCAAGCACCGCCCGCACAAGTCCTTTGCCCTCATGGCTCGGGACATGGCCACAGTCCGACTCTTCTGCCATGTCAGCGCCGAAGAGGAAGCGCTCATGACCGCACCGGCAAGGCCCGCCATGGTACTTTGCTGCAAAAAGAAACAGGAATTACCTCTTGTTGCGCCGGATATCAACACGCTCGCCTTCATGCTGCCCACAACACCCCTGCATGTGGTGCTTCTTGATCTGCTTTATGAACACTGCCAGCGCCTGGGGCGTCCTGCGCCCGTTCTGGTCATGACCTCGGGCAACGACAGCGGCGATCCCATCTGCCTTGGCAACAGGGAAGCCCTGAGCCGTCTTGCCCGCTCGGCAGACTGCTTTCTCCTGCATGACAGGGATATTCTCTGCCGTGTGGACGACAGTGTCGTGCTCTGCGACACAGCACAAGGGGAACCGGCTCCGCTTTTTCTGCGCAGGGCCAGAGGCTATGTGCCGTCCCCCATTGATCTCGGCCTTGAATCCGACTGCTGCGTGCTGGGCACAGGGGCTGACCTCAAGGCTACCTGCTGCCTGACCAGAGGCAGCAATGCCTTTGTCGGCCAGCACACGGGCGATCTGGAACATCCGGCCACTGCAGCCTTTTACGAGGAAATTGTCCGTCACCTCTCCTCTCTTCTCGAAGTGACGCCGCAACTTGTGGTGACCGATCTGCATCCGGACTTCTATTCCAGCCGGGCCGGTGACCGGATTGCCAAGGAACACCATCTGCCCCTGATTCGTCTGCAGCACCATGCGGCCCATGCCGCTGCCGTGCTGGCCGAACACAGACATGAAGAGCCCGCCCTGGCCCTGATCCTGGACGGCTTTGGCCTTGGCTGCGACAAGACCGTCTGGGGAGGAGAACTCTTGCGCATGCACCTTGGGGCGGCCCGCTGGGAACGGACAGGCCATCTGGCTCCCTTCCCCCTGCCTGGCGGTGACGCAGCAACAAAGGCCCCCTGGCGCATTGCTCTGGGGCTTGCCTGTTCCAGTGCCGCTCACAGGCAGTTCTGGGAGCAGAGACAGGGAGCAGAGGCCGGCATTGCGGCCCAGATGATCGAGCGCAACCTCAACACTCCGCTGACCTCCAGCTGCGGCCGACTCTTTGATGCCGTTTCTGCCCAGCTGGGCCTGTGCCACACCATTTCCTACGAAGGGCAGGCAGCCATCCGTCTGGAAGCCTGCGCCCTGCAGAGCGTGGGCAGAACTGCTTCCCTAAAGGAACAGGTACTGGCACTGACAGGAGATCTGCCTGCTCTGCCGGCCGAAAGCCTGTGCATGCAGACGAACGCTTCCTTGCTTGTCGGCAGCCAAGCACTCTTTGCCCGCGTTCTCAGGCTGCAGGGTCTGGGGCTTGATCAGAGCCTCATTGCCCTGGATTTCCACTGGCAACTGGCCCGGGGCCTCTCGGATCTTGCCGCACGGGCCAGACGGGAGGAAAACGTCGTGGCCCTGGGCGGAGGTGTCCTCAACAATACCCTGCTGCGCGGCCTGCTCTGCCCGCTGCTGCAGGAGCAGGGCTTTCGTGTTCTGCTGCCCCGCCTCCTCCCTCCGGGAGACGGCGGCCTGAGCCTTGGTCAGGCGGTCTGGGGCCTCATGGTGCACAGACTGGGACGTGTGCACTCCTGAACCGGAACGCTCCGTCTGCCTACTTGCCGAAGCCGGCAATGACCCGTCCGTTGCGCAGGCTGACCCGTCCCAGGGGCAGATCCCGCCACCACAGGCCTGCCTCCTTGCCCTTGAGTTCCGTGCGCATGCTGACGCCACTCAAAAGGGATCGCACTTCCTGAGGTTCCTGCAGGACAATGCTCCGTGGCGAAGGCTGCATGCAGACCCTGAGCCGGGCGTCGGCCTGGAAGCCGCCGGATCCCAGGCGTCCCAGGGGGGCGCCCTGCCAGACAAAGCCGTCGGGCAGAAACGTTTCCGAGGCCCTGGGCAAAAAGCGCACCGTTCCCGAAAAGACCGCACAGCGTCCGTCGGGCAAGAGATCCGGCTGCACGGTTGCCGCGGCAAGCTGCGATCGTGCAACGTCGCAGCCCCCTGTGCCCTTCCGGACTTCTGCCGGCTCCTGTCCGCTGTGTGTGCCCGGCGCGGCCGGAGTCCGCTTGCGCAGCCGCGCTATATAGAAGCCCTGGGCCCTGGATCGGGTGCCGTCCACGCGCAGTGTGCCCTCGCTTCCGGCCCGCTCGTCCCAGACAAAGCCTGCAAACGGCTCAATGGGGTCCCGGACAAGCCCCAGTTCCTCTTCGGCATAGCGTACCTGCAACTCGTTTTCCTCGCTGTTCGTTGTGCAGGTCGAATACACAAGCACTCCGTCGTCTGCCAGCAGGCTTGCAGCCTGGGCGAGCAGCCTGCGCTGCAGGGTTATGAGCGGCTGTATCTTGCCCTCGTGCCAGACATCCAGCACCCTGGGATTCTTTTCCACCGTCCCCCAGCCGGAACAGGGAGGATCCAGAAGGATGGCCTGGCAGGAACCGGGCCTGAGGGGCAGGACATCGCCCGAATAGGAACAGGTTCCGACCTGTATGCAGTTGCAGGTCTTGAGGGTCATGCGTAGGGTATTGAGCCTGGCATGGGAAATTTCATTGGCGAGCACAAAGCCTTCCTCGCCCACGAGCTGCGCAAGAAGGCCGGTCTTGCTGCCGGGACTTGCGCAGACATCGACCACGGTCGCACCCCGTGCCGGATTCAGGGCCAGAGGCGGCAACATGGAGGAGCGATCCTGAATGTAGATGTAGCCAAAGAAGGCAGCCAGGGAGCTGCCCAGGGGAAAGGGTTCTTCCAGCAGGCGAAAGCACAAGGAAGAAAAGGGCTCGGGCTCAAAGCGAAAGCCTTCTGCTTCAAGCAGATCCCGGACCAGGGGCACAAGTTCCTCCCTGGCCGAGAGACGGAAGGAACGCAGAAAGGAAGGAGAATGGCTCGTTGTCATGGCCTCCTTGTACCTGCATGCGCACAGCTTGCCAAGCAGGCTGCCCTCTGCAGCCGCTTGCCAGTCAAAAAGTCATAAGGAGATGACAAGCACCCTGCGCCCGTTCCTCATGACTGCCCGGAAACAAGGATGGCAAATCCAGACACTTTTTGAAAAAAACAGGCTTTTGTCCATTGAAAAGTACATGCCGGTCTGGCAAGGAACAGTCACAGAGGGCGGTTCGGCAAGGGACATGCAGCAGGGATGCAATTCCTGTTCATGCACGCTCCCAGCATATAAATTTTTTCTGCATGACAGAATCTACAGCCATACAGCTATGAAAGGGAGCATTGCAGACACCGGCAAGTCAGCGTACTATATTTTTTCTTCTGTAGGAGCATATTCAGGGGGCAAAGCACACGTCTCCCTGCGCCATACCTCATGGACAGTTCTGCTTGCAGCTCTCTGCCATTTTTGTCAGCATGACGCAGACACCTTTTCGCCAATACGCTTTTTAGGAGATTACCCATGCCTGTATTCCGTCGCACCCTTGCCCTGTGCTGCCTGCTGATGGCCAGCATGTGCCTGCCTCAGGCCGGCTTTGCAGCCAATCAGGGCAGAGACAATGGCATTATCTTCAACGAAACCGGAGAAGGCAACAACAGCTCTTCCGGCACCTATCTCAATCCCCAGTTCCGTTACCAGGGATCCACTGCCACAGATGGCTCCCGTCTGCGTACCCAGCGCCTGAAACAGAACATGGCCGGCATGCTGGTTGCCGACTTCAACGGCGACGGCAAGAACGAGATTGCCATCCTGGGCAACCATGATGTCGCCATCTACACCTGGAGCGGCAAGAATTCCCGCATCCAGGAAATTGGCCGCCAGAGAATCTCTGCAACGAACGACACCTTCAGCTTCCGCTACATGGATATTGATCGTGACCGTTCCCAGGACCTGGTCATCACTACCTACAACGAAGAAGACAACAGGCCCTACACCTACTTCTATTCCTTCAAGGGCAACAAGTTCCGCGAAATGTGCCGCAGGGCACCCTACTTCATCACCGTTGCCAAGATTCCGCCTTACTTCACCCCCACTCTGGTGGGACAAGGCTGGGATTCCGTGCGCCTCTTTGCGCCCGGTGTGCGCCTCGTGGAAAAGAGAGGCGATAGCTACGCCCTGGGCACACGGCTTGACCTGCCCAAGGGCACAACCTGCTACAATTTCGCTTGGATTCCTGCCGGCAAGCACTCCCGCGAACAGCTGGTCGTGCTGACGGAAGACGAGCGCATCAAGCTCTATCAGGGCAACAACAATAGCCTCATCCATACCACCATGGAACGCTTCTCCGGTTCTGCCGTGGGCATGGATCACTACAAGGGCATGCCCGGTCTCGGCGTGGACAAGAACTATCAGATGCCGACCAAGTACTTTGCGCCCATGAACCTCATCACCGCTGATATCGGCAACATGGGCGAACCGGTTCTGCTGGTCAACAAGCCCATTTCCACAGCCTCCCAGCTCTTCGAGCGTTACCGTTACTTCCCGCAGGGCGAAATCCATGCCCTGTACTGGGATGGCGTCGGTTTGGCCCTGAAGTGGAAGACCCGCCGCATCCGCGGTTCCGTGGCTGCCGTGGATCTGGCAGACGTGGACAACAATGGCATCCTGGACCTCGTGGTAGGCATCAACACCTCGCCCGATCTGGGTGTCGGCAGCAGACAGTGCATGATTACAGCCTATCCTCTGGATGTCAGTGCAATGAATCCCAACACGCCTGCGGATATGAGCGATTTTGAAGTCAATCCCAACTACTAGCAAGAACGTAAATGTCCCTTGCCTGTGAGAACGCAAGGGACATTTTCTTTTACAATACGCTTCAGGAGGTTCTCGTGCGCATTCTTGTCATTGGTTCAGGAGGAAGGGAGCATGCTCTGGTCTGGAAACTGGCACAGAGCCCGCTCGTGACAGAAATCTATGTTGCTCCTGGCAACGGAGGCATGGAGGGAGAGAAGATCACCAGCGTGCCGGTACAGGCAGATGACATTGCAGGACTTGTCAAACTGGCCAGAGACAAAAGGGTGGACATCGTTGTTCCCGGACCCGAACTGGCCCTGACCATGGGCATTGCCGATGCACTCGAAATTGTCGGCATCCCCTGCTTTGGTCCGGATCGCTACTGTGCCCAGCTTGAGGGCAGCAAGTCCTTTGCCAAGAATATCATGGAAAAGAGCGGTGTGCCCACCGCAGCCTGTGCCGTCTTCAGAGACGCTGATGCAGCCAAGGACTTTGTGCGCTCCCAGGGTTCTCCCCTGGTCATCAAGGCCGACGGCCTTGCCGCCGGCAAGGGCGTCATTGTCGCCCAGACCGAACAGGAAGCCCTGGATGCCGTGGACAGCATCATGTGCCAGAAGAACTTCGGCGAAGCCGGCGCCTGCGTTGTCATCGAAGAATGCCTCAAGGGCGAAGAAGTGTCCCTGCTCTGCCTGTGTGACGGCACCCATGTCGTGCCCCTGCCTTCGGCACAGGACCACAAGGCTGCCTATGACAATGATACAGGCCCCAATACAGGCGGCATGGGCGCCTACAGCCCTGCTCCCATTCTGCCCGACAGCGAACTCGAACACATGAGCGATCTCGTCATCAGGCCCGTGCTGGAGCATCTTGCCCACGAAGGCCATCCCTTCACAGGCATTCTCTATGCCGGCCTCATGATAACGGAAAAGGGCCCTAAGGTTCTGGAATACAATGTTCGTTTCGGTGATCCGGAATGCCAGCCCCTGCTCTCGCGCCTGGACAGCGATCTTGCCAGCATCATCCTGGCTTGCGTGAGAGGCGAACTGAGCAGGGAGCTTGTGCACTGCACCCAAAAGTCTGCCGTGGGCGTGGTGATCACGGCCTCGGGCTATCCCGGAAGCTACAACAAGGGGATGCCCATTGAAGGCATTGACGAGGCCGAAGCCCTGTCCGACGTCAAGGTTTTCCACAGTGGCACAAAACGCGACGGCGAAGCCGTTGTGGCCAATGGCGGCCGCATCCTCTGCGTCACGGCCCTGGGCGAAAGCTTGACCCAGGCCCGGGACAAGGCCTACGAGGCCGTATCCCGCATCAGGATGCCTGACAGCCGTTTCCGCACGGATATCGGCCTCAAGGGCATACGCAGACTGAACGAACAACTACAGGAGGGATAATGGCACAGGTCGTCATTCTCATGGGTTCGGCCTCTGACGAGGAAAAGGTTGCTCCCTGCGTGTCTGTTCTCAAACAGCTGGGCATTTCCTATCTTATCACCGTCTCCTCGGCGCACCGCACACCGGAGCGTACTGCACAGATTGTGGACGAACAGGAAGCTGCCGGTGCCCAAGTCTTCATCTGCGCTGCCGGCATGGCAGCCCATCTGGCCGGTGCCGTGGCAGCCCGTACAACCCGCCCTGTCATCGGCATTCCCATCTCCGGTTCGGCTTTTGGCGGCATGGACAGCCTGCTGTCCACCGTGCAGATGCCTCCGGGATTCCCCGTGGCCACAGTGGCCACGGACAAGGCAGGCGCCAGGAACAGCGCCTGGCTGGCAGCCCAGATCTTGGCTCTTGGCGATCTCGAACTGGCAGCCAGAATCAGGGAAGCCCGGGAACAGATGAAGAAGGATATTGAAAAGGTCGGCGCAGAAATCACTGCCCGCTACGCCTAAGCCTGCAGGCAAAAGAGCGTTCCAAGAAAGAGACGGCTCTGTGATGCAAGACGCACACAGGGCCGTTTTTTGTGCACAAAAAAGAACTCGTTCCCGAGCCACACTGCTGGTTCAGGGACGAGTCGACAAAACTGCCCATGAGTCTGACAGCCATACCCCTATTGATAAAACTTGAGGTGACGCCACTGTGGAGTGCCTGCCATTGTTTCACTGAAAAAACAATGAAAAAGGGCCCATGAGTTTTTCTCATGAGCCCGGGAAATTTCTGGTGGAGCTGGACAGAATTGAACTGACGACCTCTTGAATGCCATTCAAGCGCTCTCCCAACTGAGCTACAACCCCAACGACCAAAATCTGATACGTGATCTTCGCCTGACTGTCAACAAAAAATTTCCGATTTTTTGAATTTTTTCGGTGACAGGAAAACAGGCCCTGTGTCCTGCCTCTCTGTCCCTGTTGGCACCCTGTTTCTGTTCAGGTCTGCTGGCTGGGCAGACAAAAGCCCAGCCCCTCTGTCTGGACTCATTGCTCAGGCACGCAGCGCAGAACACTACGGGAATACGAAGTCCATGGCCGCAGACACTGGTGACAGGCATGAAAAAGGGCCCATGAGTTTTTCTCATGAGCCCGGGAAATTTTTGGTGGAGCTGGACAGAATTGAACTGACGACCTCTTGAATGCCATTCAAGCGCTCTCCCAACTGAGCTACAACCCCAGCGACCAAGACTTGATACGCGATCTTGTTCCGGCTGTCGATAGGAAAATGTCACTTTTTTGAAATTTTTTTGTGTGACCCTTTCCTGTCAGTCTCAACAACGGAACAAACCCCGCGTGCAACGTCTGAACTGTCCTGAAGGAAAGCTGCCTAGAGCGCGGCCTCGTCCGCCAGTTCAGCCAGGACTTCACCCACTCTGGACACCGCTTCCTGCAGGACTTCGTCGGAGACGGCGTAGGAGAAACGGACGCAGTTGTCATCACCAAAGGCACTGCCAGGTGTCAGGGCCACATGCAGCTTGTCCAGCAGATACCTGCACAGCTCAAGGGAGTTGGAAGCCTTGGGGCCATAGCACTTGTGCACATCCACAAAGAGGTAAAAGGCTCCGTCAGGCTTGGGACACACGGCAAAGGGCCATGTGCTGATGATTTTCATGGCCAGATCCCTTCTGCGATGGAAGGCCTTGCGCATTTCCGCGATGCAGTCCATGGGGCCCGTGAGGGCGGCCAGGGCGGCCTTCTGGGTAATGGACGAAATGCTGGAGGTTGTCTGTCCCTGCATGACTGTGGCTTTTCTGATGATGTCGGGATGGGACACAAGGTAGCCCATGCGCCAGCCCGTCATGGCAAAGCTCTTGGAGACGCCACCCAGGATGCTCACCTGCTCGGGGTATTTGGCCACGTAGGGGCTGACACTGCACATTTCCGCAGGTTCAAAGACCAGCTGATCATACATTTCGTCGGCTATGACCATAATGCCTGCGTCAATGGCCACCTTGATGATGGCATCAAGCTCTTCGGCGGTATAGACGGCACCGGTGGGATTGTTGGGAGAGTTGAGGACGAGGAGCTTGGTTTTCGGCGTGATGGCTGCACGGACCTGTTCGGCATTGATCTTGAAATGGCTTTCGGATGTTGCGGAAATGAAGACCGGCACGGCATCCACCAGCCGGACCATGTCGGGATAGCTCACCCAGTACGGAGCCGGAATGATGACCTCGTCGCCGGGATTCAGGACCGTGATGAAATAGTTGTAGAGGGCATGTTTGCCGCCGGCAGACACAAGCACATTGGAGACATCCGCTTCCAGATCGTACTGATTGCGGAAGTAGTCGACCACGGCCCTGCGTAGTTCCATGATGCCAGGCACTGCGGTGTAACGGCAGAAGTTTGCGTCAATGGCCGCCTTGGCCGCTTCACAGATATGCCTAGGGGTCGGGAAGTCCGGTTCGCCAATGGCCAGGCTTGTGACCATGACACCCTGCTCCTTCAGCTCAAGTGCCTTGGCGTTCATGGCGAGTGTCAGCGAGGGCTTGATTTGCGCCAGTCTGTTCGAAATCTGCATAAATCCGCTCCTTTTCAATATCTCAGAGTCTGTCCAGGCACAGCTTTTTCGACAGAGGGCCATGCACCCTGTGCTAAGGCCTCCGAACCGCAAGCCATCCATAGTACATCTATCCACCGTGCAGTGGGCTTGTTCTGCCTTGCTCCTCTCCCTTTTTTCGCAAACGAAAAAAGGGGGAACACAGGTAGTCTGAAATACCCTTTTTAGCCAGGAGAGACAACAGGCAGCTTTCCTTGTGTCCGGATTCGGGGCATACTTTTTTGGGCAGGAACTCCTGACGACAACTCAAGGGACTCCCATTCCCTGCTGTTTGCGCACCGTTCCACTGCTCCAGCACTACACTCTGACCGGAAAGGACGAGACACCATGATTGTCCGCAAAAACATTTTCCGTACAAGCACGTCTTCAACAAGTACGCCTTCCGATGACAAGCCTCTAGTTCCCTTTGCCGGTCCCCTGCTTGAAGCCTCCCTTGTCCGACGGGAAAAGCGCTTTCTTGTCTGGGTCAACAGGGATGGGAAAGAACTGTGCATCCACTCCAACAATACCGGGGCCATGTTTGGACTCATGACCCCCGGCTCATCCGTGCTTGCCTCCCATTCCTCCAATCCCAAGAGAAAGCTTGCCTATACCCAGGAGGCCGTCTTCTGCTCTGCTGCTGGCTGCTGGGTCGGCGTGAACACGCAGATGCCCAACCGCCTACTTGCAGCAGCCTTTGCCTGCGACAGGCTCCCCTTTGCCGCAGGCTACACGACCCTGCGTACCGAAGTTGTGCGCGAGCAGAGCCGCTTTGACGCCCTGGCCCAGGGAGACGGACTCAAAAACCTCTGGATAGAATGCAAGAATGTCACCATGGTCGAGGATGACATGGCCTGCTTTCCCGATGCCCGCAGCGACCGGGGCCGCAAGCATCTGCTGGAACTCATGGATGTGGTTGCATGTGGTGAACGTGCGGCCATGTTCTATCTGGTACAGCGCGGGGACGGACACTGCTTCGGTCCGGCAGACTGCATTGATCCGGACTACGCACGACTCTTCTGGCAGGCCATCGACAGGGGCGTGGAAATGTATCCGTACAGGGCCCTGGTCACACGCAACGGCGTCTTCCTGCAAGAAGCCCTTTCCCTTGCCTGCCGCCCTCGCTGAAGACGAGCCGGCCCCTGCACACGCTCTTCCTTCTGTCAGTTCTTGCTATTTCTTTACTGACAATTTATCAATAAGAGAGTGTTTTCCTGATGTTTTGTTCCCATAGATTTCTGTTCCTCTCAAAAAAACAAGTCTATTGAAAATAAAAAACACCTATTAAACAAGGCAAATAGAAGCAGTGCTATCTATATTTTCTAAAAAATGAAATAATTTTTATCCCTTTTTGCTTTTTTTCGGTCTGTGTGCTAGACAGGGCGAGTGTGCCTTGCACGCTTCCCCCATGCGGCTTCAGCGCACGTCAAAACCTCACACGCCCCGCAGAATATGCGCTCCCTGTCAGTGGAGCGCCCGGATATTCCCATGGACAAGAAATTCCGATTCATTCCGACATATACCGACGAACAGTTGCAGGAACTGCGTACAGAAGGTTTCCTCTGGACTGTCCGGCATGCCCAGAACTCTCCCCAGTACAGAGAGCTTTTCCACAAGGCCGGCGTTCAGGTCGAAGATATCCGCAGCCTGGACGATTTGACTCTTCTGCCCACCACGGATGCCAATGATCTGCGGGCAGGATATCCCTTCCCCCTGCTCTGCGTGCCCGAAAAGGACGTTGTGCGTGTCCACGCCTCCAGCGGAACCACGGGCAAGCGCAAAATCCTGGCCTATACGGCCGGAGACGTGCAGACTTTCAACACCCAGATGGCCCGCTGCTACGAGATGGCCGGGCTGACACCCGAAGACAGAATGCAGATTGCCGTGGGCTATGGCCTGTGGACAGCTGGCGCCGGCTTCCAGATGGGCAGCGAACTCTACGGGCTGATGACCATTCCCGTGGGACCTGGCAACCTGCAGATCCACCTGCAGCTGATGGAAGACCTGGGCACGACCTGTTTTGGCGCCACAGCTTCCATGGCCCTTCTCCTGGCCGAGGAAGTGGAGCGAGCCGGCATCAGAGACAGACTCAAGCTGCGCACCATCATCTGCGGCTCGGAAATGCGCAGCGAGAAGATGCGCATTGCCATGGAAAGCAAGCTCGGCCTGGAAGGAAGCTACGATATTGGCGGCATGACAGAAATGTACGGGCCTGGCACGGCCATTGAGTGCAGCCTGCACACGGGCCTGCATTACTGGGCCGACCTCTTCATCATAGAAATTCTAGATCCGGTCACCCACACCCCCCTCCCCATGGGCGAAGTGGGTGAAATGGTGGTGACATCCCTGCGCAAGGAGGCTGCTCCGCTCATCCGCTACCGCACCCACGACCTTGCCAGGCTCATTCCCGGCAAGTGCGAATGCGGTCTCAACATGCCAAGGCACAGCGCCATTCTAGGCCGTTCGGACGACATGATCATCTTCCGCGGCGTCAACATCTATCCCGGCCAGATCGCCGACGTGCTCGGCAAGTACAGGGAAGTGGGCAGCGAATATCAGATTCAGCTCACCAGGGATGAATCTTCCGTGGATCACATGAAGATCACCATTGAACGCGCCGAAGGCACGAGCAGCGATTCGGATAAGGAGCTTGCCAGGAGAATTGCCCAGGACATGCACACCTCGCTCTTTGTGCGTGTGGATGTGGTCATCACCGATCCCTCGACACTGCCGAGAACCTTCAGCAAGTCCAAGCGTATCGTGGATCTGCGCTGAGAATGTCTCTTCCGGGATTCCGTTCTCCCGAGTTCGCCCTTTCCCTGATCACGCCAACTGTTCCACGCTCCTTTTCCCTGGAACGTTCCCTGCACGATCCAGTCTCATAAGGAATGCCTCTTGAACGATTCTTCAGCCTACAGCAAAGCGCGGCACCCAAAACGACGCGACACGCGGAATGATGCCTCTTCCCCTGAAAAAAAACATGCGGTTCCAAAAGGCGAATCCCATAGTGGTGGCAGGACAGGCAGAGGCTTTGGACGAGGCCGCCAGCACAGTGACAGCGTGCGCGACTTTGAAGCGCCCGGCCTTGTGCAGAAGAGTGCGGACAGACAGGGCAAGGGACACGGCCGCCGCGTCTGGGGACTTGGCGAGGACCCGGAACTTGAGGAAAAAATCCGCCTGTATGCTCCGGAACGTCTGAGCGCTGACAAGCTTCCCGAAGCGGGGAGCTTTTGCGTACATATCGCTGCGAGAGGCCTTCTCGGCCCCTTGCTGGAAGAGCTTGGAGAGCGTATCATCGCGGTACGCGGCAGGGCCGTACTTGCGACAGGTTCGCAACAGGCCTTCTGGGCGCAGACGACCTGGATCCATCCCCAGTGGATTCCCATCTCGTCCATTGCCGATGCGGCACGCAAGCTCGCCGGACAGCAGCGGAACTGGCTGGCACATCTTGACACTGCCAGCGGTCTCAACAGGCGGACAACGCTTATTCAGGAAGCGCTGCCCCACATCTCCACCAGACTTCTGACCTTTGGTGATGCGGCGCCCTCGGCGCCTCTGGGTGCCTTTCTCCTCTGGACGCCGGATCTGATGCTGGCCAGTGCAAACACCACCTCCTCCTTTGCGGACGGAGAAGTGCATTTCGCCGAGAACAGGGAAGATCCTCCAGGACGCGCCTATCTCAAGCTCTGGGAAGCCTTTACCATCTTTGGCTGCAGACCTGCTCCTGGGGAACTCTGCATTGAACTGGGCGCAGCTCCAGGCAGCTGGACTTGGGTTCTGGCCCAGTGCGGTGCCCGTGTCTTTTCCCTGGACAAGGCGCCCCTGGCAAAACACATTGCCAAACTCCAAAATGTGGAGCACTGTCTTGGCAGCGGCTTTGCACTCACACCAGACTGCGTTGGCCGCATTGACTGGCTCTTCTCGGACATGATCTGCTATCCGCAGCGTCTGCTGACCCTGCTCAGGCAGTGGATCGATGCCGGTGCCATGCGCCAGGCCCTGTGCACCATCAAGTTCCAGTCGCAAAAGGACCACAGTCTCATTGCGGAGTTTGCCGCCATTCCTGGCTCGCAAATCCGGCACCTTTCATGCAACAAGCATGAACTGACCTGGTTTTATCAGGAATGCCGCACCTGACTTGTCTTGGCCGTTTTTTCTGAGCATTTTCGGGCATTTCAGGCCATGTACCTAAGGACACACCTTCTGCAGGAATCCCCAATTCGGCACCATGCCGACTTCTCCTGCCGATTGTGTGTCCTTGTTTTTTCCTTGTTCGTTCGACAGACCTTGCACAACAAAAAAGGCCCCGGTGCTTGACTGCACACAGGAGCCTTTTTTCGTTCAGGAGAGCCTGTCCATCACTTCTCTGATTGTCTCGGGGCTCGTGCCCAGACCGCCGCTCTGCGGACAAGCCAGGCATGAAAGCGAAGGTCTTCCGTTAGTTCAGGGTGGAAGGAGAGGGCCAGCATGCTGCCACCGAGGACGGCCACAGAATGCCCGTCCAAACAGGCCAGCACCTCGACCCCTGTGCCGGCACGCTCCACCAGGGGGGCCCTGATGAAGACGGCCTCCACGCGGTCAGCAGCACTGGCACAAAAGGTGCGCACCTGCAGAAAGGTTGTGAAGCTCTCCTGCTGGCGGCCGAAGGCATTGCGGCGCACCGAGATATCCAGGACGCCCAGGCGGGGCTGGAGGGCAAAATCGGGCAGATCGGCGGCCAGAAGTATCATGCCGGCACAGGTTGCCAGCACGGGCATGCCGCCACGGCAAAGGTCACGCAAGGGGATAAGGAGGCCATCCTCCTGCAAAAGCGTACCCATGACCGTGCTCTCGCCTCCGGGCAACACCAGGCCCTGGATTCCCATCAGATCCCTGCGAGCGCGGATTTCGCACACCTGTGCGCCACACTGCGCAAGAGCCCTCTCATGTTCGGCAAAAGCCCCCTGCAGGGCTAAAACGCCTATGCGGACAGCCATTACCAGCCCCGCTCCTGCATGCGCTGTTCCTGAGGAATGGAGCTTATTTCCAGCCCTGGCATGGCTTCGCCAAGTCCGGTGGAAACGTTTGCGAGCAGTGCATAGTCTTTGTAATGGGAGACTGCTGCCACAATGGCCCGAGCCCTTGCGGCCGGATCGGCCGACTTGAAAATTCCCGATCCCACAAAGACACCATCCAGGCCAAGTTCCATCATCAGAGCTGCATCTGCAGGCGTGGCAATGCCGCCTGCGGCAAAATTGACGACTGGCAGCCTGCCCTGCCTGCGGGTCTCCAGTACAAGTTCCAGGGGCGCGCCAATCTCCCTGGCAAAGTTCGGCACCTCTTCCTCGGGCAGGGCACACAGTGCCTTGACGGCATCAAGAACAAGGCGGCAGTGGCGCACGGCTTCCACCACATTGCCTGTGCCAGGCTCTCCCTTGGTACGAATCATGGCCGCTCCTTCGGCGATGCGGCGCAGAGCCTCCCCCAGATTCCGGGCACCGCAGACAAAGGGCACCGTAAACTTTGCCTTGTCGATATGAAAGCGATCGTCGGCCGGAGTCAGCACTTCACTTTCATCAATGTAGTCCACACCAAGGCTTTCAAGGATACGAGCCTCGATCACGTGACCTATACGGACCTTGGCCATGACCGGTATGCTCACGGCCTTCATAATGGCCCTGACTATGGCTGGATCCGCCATGCGGGCCACGCCGCCGGCAGCCCGGATATCCGCAGGAACGCGTTCCAGTGCCATGACGGCACAGGCGCCGGCTTCCTGGGCAATGACTGCCTGTTCTGGGGTTGTCACGTCCATGATGACACCACCCTTGAGCATGCGGGCAAGACCCGACTTCACCTGAAATGTTCCCTTTTCCATGCTGTTCACCTCTCTTGATTGATCGCACGACAGGCGTGCAGGGGCTCTTTGAAGATGTTTGAAAGGTGCTGCAGTCCTACCCTGTTTTGAGCTCTGCCCCCAAGCCTTTGTCCCGTTCAGGTGACAATCTTTTTGGTCAGGAATACAATTTGTCTTGTCAGGGTGACAATTTGTCTGCCATCCAGGACTCTGGCTACCGCCTCTCTTTTGGGGTGTCATTGAGGAACAGACATGCAGTTTGAGAAACTTCGCAGACTCTATGAGGAATATCTGCACGATCATGGCCGCCCGCCCCATTGGGAAGCCCTGGCTTCGGCCCTGGCGGACATGATCCGGGCTGGCGCTCTTGCTCCGGGCGAACGCCTGCCTACCCACAGGGAACTAGCCCAGGCCTTGCAGGTCACCGTAGGCACGGTCTCTCATGCCTATGCCAAGACAGCCCAGCTCAATCTCAGTACCGGCATTGTCGGCAGAGGCACCTTTGTGACACGCCCGGTGCAGGAGGTGGATGTCTATGCCCAGCGGCCACTGCCCAGGGCCTACACGACTGGAAGTCCCCCTGGCACCGTACATGCCTTTTCCGAAAAGAACCCGCTGGACATGGGATTCATCACGCCTTTCGAGCATCTCAACCCCCCTGTGGAAGCGGGACTGAACGCTCTACTGCACAACGGAGGCCTCAATGCCCTGAGCGGCTATCAGGCACCGCATGGGCTTTTGCGTCACCGGGAGGCCGGCGCACTGTGGGCTGCTCGTTTCGGACTTCCCCTTGCTCCGGACAATGTTCTTGTCTGTGCTGGGGCACAGCATGCCCTGCTCACAGTCTTGGCCTCGCTCTTCAGTCCAGGAGACCGCATAGCTGTCGAGCAGCTGAGCTACCCTCTTCTCAGGCAGCTTGCCCAGAAGCTGCGTTTACAGCTCATCCCCGTTCGCATGGACAAGAATGGTCTCATCCCCTCTTCCCTGGAAGCAGCCTGCAAAACCAGGAACATCAGGGGACTGTACCTGATGCCGTCCTGCCACAATCCGACCCTTTCCATGATCCCCGAGTTCAGGCGGCATGAAATTGTGGATATTTGCCGCAAACATGATGTCTGCCTCATCGAGGACGATGTCTATGCCCTCTCTCTGGAACAGCGCCTGCCACCTCTGTCCAGGCTGGCGCCCGAGCGCAGCTGCTTCATCGCATCCACAAGCGAAACCCTGGGAGCAGGACTGCGCATTGCCTATCTCTGTGCCCCTCTGCAGTATCAGGACGCCCTTGAGCGCACCATTTCCTACACCATTTCCATGGCGCCGCCCCTGATGGCGGAACTTGCGGCCCTGTGGATAGGCGACGGGACAGCAGACACTGTTGTTGCGACCAAGCGCAGGGCAGCCAGGGAGGCCAATGTCCTGGCCCGCAAAATACTGGACGGCTTTCCCCTGGAAACCCGCACCACGGGTTTCTTCTGCTGGCTCAAGCTGCCTGATCAGGACGCCTCCCTTGAGCTGACCAGGGCTGCCAGGCAACAAGGCATCATTGTGGCAGACACTTCCTACTTTGCCACGGGTGGTGCCGCCTCCGAGGCCGGTGTGCGCATAGCCCTGGGACTTAAGGATCAGGAAGTGCTGACCGAAGCTCTGGAATGTCTGACAAGACTTCTGCAACAGGGCTGATCCAGGCATTGTATCTCTTTTTTCCGTCACCTGCCTGAACAAGAGACCGCAAGAGGCCCGGCCCCTGTAACTGTGCAATCTGTAACAGTGCCGGTTCACGGCCAGCGCCAGTCATGGCCGATATTTCAGTTTGCCTGCGTACTCATCTACCCGCCGAGCAGCTTTGATGCCCGTTGCCGCAGGGCCAATTCAATAAGCTTCAGACGCCTGGATTCAAGATTGTAGCGAGGATGCCTTTTCAGCCTGAAGTCCAGCAGATGACGCAGTCCTTCACGATGCCGCTGCTTCACGCAGGGCTGTGCGACAGTAAAGAAGTCATCATAGCACACTGGAAACTGAAGGTCCGCATACTTGAGGAAGTCCTGTCTGCTTTCCAGCTCCTTGCGCGAGGCAAAGTTGAAGAGGGCGTTTCCGTGATCGAACAGAGGGGCAGGTCCTGCCAAGGTATTGCTCCTGGAGTGTACAAGGAAGCCAAAGTTGCCAAAATGCCTGTCAGTATTGGCTACCAGTGCATCGAAAACGAACATGTCTTCCAGTGTGTCCACATACTCCGTACCGAGAGTCCTGTAAAAATCGAGAACAGCCTGCATTCCGCCATGCTTTACAATATTCCCGACCGGAACAAAGCCCACTTCCTTGCTTGTGAACAATTCACATTTGGAACAGAGTGTCGATTTCCACCTGACAATGGTGTACGGAACCGCCTTGATGCCAAGAGTCTGGGCAACCTGCCAGGCATAAAATTCAGAATAGGGCTCATTGCCGGTATTGGACGCGCCTTCTGTTCCCCCTTTGTACAGGTACACCCTGCCCGACTGGCGCCGCCAGCACTTGGGAAGCATGCCGTTCGTGGTGAACTCGGGGCTCGAGAGCACAGAAGCACGAACAGAACTTCCATAACCAGTAAAGGCTATGCCAGCCAGAATCTCGCTGAATCTGTTCTCGTAGAGATTGCACCGGGCAAAATCCTTGTCAAAACCTGCTCTCACGACCCAGTAGCTGTCGTTGAGAGAAAGCCCCTTGCTGACATCGATAATGCCCATGGTGGCATTGGGAGAGAGGCCGCATTGTGCCAGAAATGTGTGAATGTACGCCCTGTTCTTGGGGAGCTTCCTGTGCTTTAGCCAGCGGGCAAGACCTTTATCTGTCACTTCCATACCCATCGGCATCAGGGGCAGGGCATCCTGCTCCACATGTGTTATGCAGACTTCGGGCGTCTCTCCATTGTCCCTGGCTGAAAAGTGAAGCAGGGCCTGGTCAAAAAGCTTCAGAATATAGTCAGCCATGCACGCTCCCTGTTCCCTCTACGCCGGAACTTTTCTTTCTGTGTCTGACTGCAGGACGTGTTGAGACGGAAACCATCCTCAACTGCATTGATTGTCCCTCTTTTTTCTGCATGCCTGACAGCAGGAACACTGTAGATCCAGAGGAGGAAATCATCAATTCTTTTCTAAAAACTGCCCATGTAGCCGCTTTCGGCTATACCACAAGCAATGAAACATCGGCTTACATGTTTTCCACAGATTAGCCAATTGTTTTATAGGAACAAAAAAACAGCCTTTTAGGACTCGCAGGAAGACAAAACGTATTTCACCTGCCTGATACATACAAAAAAAGCCCCTGCGGCGATTCACCGTAAGGGCTGTCTTGTCATTTCTGGTTGCGGGGGCAGGATTTGAACCTACGACCTTCGGGTTATGAGCCCGACGAGCTACCGAACTGCTCCACCCCGCGATGCGGAAAACTATATAGACTGCAAAAACCGATCCTGTCAAGCATATTTGACATAATTTTGTTAAAAAAAATAAAAGCACCAACATCCTCGGATCTTGGCTCGCCAGCAGCATGTGCCGGCAGCGCTTGCCACACTATCTGTTCTTTGCGATCATCCGGCGGGCGAAGCAGAGATGGCCCATGCACTTTCCTCTTTTTCGACTGTAGGGAGACTACGGAGACGCTTCATGGATACTTTGGCCCAGCATCCCGATCCGGCTGCAGCGTGCGCAGAAATCTACACCCGGATTCAGGGTATTCCCGAGCACTCGGTTTCACTGATGACACGAGCCAGCCATGGCCGGGCGCTACGTATCGGCGCCTATCTTTTCTATGCAGCCGGAGACTGGCTCATAGGCATAGGCTACCCCCTGCAGGGAACGCCTTCTGTCGAAGACTTTGACAGGGCTCTCGACAAGGCCATCAGCCAGACAGGGGCGACAGACTGCCGCATTGTCGCCTGCGAGCTTCCTGCACGGCTGGCCGGTCATCTCGCCAAAAAGGATGCGTACTACATCCTTCCCCTGGAGAGAGCCCTGCCAAAACGCCTCGTCAATATTGTCAACAAGGCCTCGCAGTCCTTGCGCATTGAGACAGGCACGACCTTCACGCCCCAGCACCGCCGCCTGTGGGGCGAATTCATGGGTTTTGCCGGACTCCCCAGCAATGTTCAGGTCCTGTATGCCTCCGTGGAGGAACTACTCTCAGCCCCTGACTGCGAAATTTCCCTGCTCAATGCCTATGACGGGGACGGATTTCTCACGGCCTGCCTCGTGGTGGATACCGCACTGCCGGACTTTGACACCTATCTGCTTGGCGCCCATTCGCGCCAGCACCCTGTGCCCCATGCCTCGGATGTACTCTTTGCCCGCATGATTGCAGAGGCCCGTCAGCGCAACAAGGCCTTCCTGCACCTGGGCCTTGGCGTCAATCAGGGCATAGCCCGCTTCAAGCGCAAATGGGGCGGTTTTCCCGCCCTGCCCTATCTGGAAGCCCAGTGGAAGGAACAGAAGCGTTCCGCCTCCGTCAACGTCATTCTGCACAGCATCGAGGCCAGTCTGGATACGAGCCTGAGCGAAATGGAACACAGAGAACACGATCTTGCCCAGCGTCCCTTCCGCATGCTCTGGCGACTGGACAAGGACGGACGCACCTCCTGGATTGGCGGGACTGCCCACTTTTTCTGCAAGTCCTTCGAGCGCTCCTTCAAGCAGCTCTACAAAAACATTGATACGGTCCTTTTTGAAGGCCACCTGGATGATGCAAGCCTGGAAACCATCAGTCTGGTCGGCAAGCAGCCACCCACCCCTTCGGCCTGCCTCTACGATCTCTTAAGCGAAGAGGAGCGACACAGGCTTGAACGTATGGTCCGAGGGCCTGAAGGGCCACTGTTCCGTTTTCTCAACGTGGAAGCAGAGAACAAGGCCGATGTGCGCTGGTACCTGCGCCGGACACAGCACTGGTATGCCTTCTTTGCCCTGTGGTGCGCCTTTCTTGAGCGCCGGGGCTGGCGCTATTCCGTGGATCTGGAAGCCTGGCGCCTAGCCCACAGCCTGGGCAAGCACGTGCTGGCCATGGAAGACATAGAGGAACAGCTGGAGGCCCTGCGCTCTGTTCCGGTGGAGCGGGCTGTCAATCACCTGCGCAACTGCGCCCTGTGGCCTGCCTACCTCAAGGCCAATGCCCGGGCCTACCTGGCAGGGGATCTCATGGGGCTCATGGGCACAAGCACGGAATTTCCTACCCGCACAGGACACATCATAGGCACACGGGATCAGCGTTTTCGGGAGCGCATGGTGCCCTACCTGGAAGAAGGCAGGGCCCTGGCCCTGGTCGGATCGGCCCACCTGCTCAACCTGCGCAGCATGCTGGAAGAAGACGGCTTCACGGTCACGCCCGAGAACCGCAGCCTGTGGGGCAGGATACGCCATTACGGGTAGAAGTATGCAGACATTCAGTGACTTTACCTGCCGGGCTCTGGTGCCCGAGCATCTGGAACACTACGTGCGCGCCGTCAGCGCCTGCACGCCTTTGCGCATAGGCTCCTTCCTTGCCTGGCGCAATGCTTCCTCCCTCATTCTCACGGGCTTTCCGTGTGACAGCGGCCTTGGAATCTTTGCGGAAGGGTCTCCTGTACAGGAGCCGGCCAAAACCCTCCTCCTGCACTCCCTGGACGAGGCCCTGCAGGAGGCAGGCTCCCTGCCCTGGGTGGAGACCATCACCCTTCTTGCCCCTGTCCGTCCGAAGGCTGTTCCTGAAAATGCCACCTGCCATGAGGACGCCTATTTCGGCCTGGATCTACCTCTGGGCAGGCTTGGCGGCAAGCTGAACAACATGCTGCGCAGGGGCAGGACTCTGACGGAAATTACAGTCAACGACACATGGAACAGGGAACACGAGGCCCTGGTGGCCCAGGCCGTGCGTGTCCTTGGCAGCCGTCCAGGAGAGCAGCGCCTGCTCCCGGAGCATGCAAGGCTCTTTGCCAGACTCGGCCACTACGTGGCGGCCAACCAAGGCAAAGTCTGCTGCTACTCGGCCAGGCGCCGGGACGATGGCCGCCTGTGCGGACTTGTGCTGGGCGATCACGCCTCCTACACAACCTCCTTCTATCTTTTTGCCTTCCGCAGCCCCGACGCGCCGCCCGGCACGGCCGACGCCCTTCTGCACAGCCTCTGCCAACACAGTGTGGAACTAGGCCAGGTGCGCTGCAACCTGGGGCTTGGCATTCACGGGGGCATACGCTTCTTCAAGGCCAAGTGGGGCGCCTCCCTGTGGATGCCCTGTCATGAATGTTCCTGGTCCGTCAAAAAACGGGGCTTTTGGGCCCGGTTCCTTTCACGCTAGACCCGTTGTCTGCCCCAGAAACGTGCATCAAAAAAAGAAACATCCTTACACCAATTTTTTATGCACCAAAAAAACATATTCTGCACCAATATTCTGTTCCCTGCCCTGTTCGTTCTGTCCCTTTTGAGGAGTCCGTCATGTCTTCCAGCACGCAGCCCGATCCCCTTGCCGAAGCAGCACGCAGCCTGCCCCATGGCTGGCGACGCTGGCTTGGCAGGCTGGGCGGCAGCACCAAGCGCCCCCTGAAGCACATACAGGTCGAAGTGACATCGCATTGTCCCGGAGCCTGCGAATACTGCCCCAGAGGCATTCTGCACACGGCCTGGCAGGCCCGTCACATGCGTGATGCCTGCTTTGCCGCCCTGACCCCACTCATGCTGCAGGCCGAACGTGTGCATCTGCAGGGCTGGGGCGAGCCCTTTGCCCATCCGCGGCTGCTGGATTATGTGGCTCTTGCCCGCAAGGCAGGCTGTGCTGCCTCGACCACTTCCTGCGGACTTGTCATGACGGAAGACCTGGCCCGTCGCGTTGTGGAGAGCGGCATGGATATCGTGGCCTTTTCCCTAGTGGGCACGGACGAGGCCAGCAATGCCCCTCGCAGGAACGTGCCCTTTGCCAGAGTGGCCAGGGCCGTGCAGCTTCTTGAACGGACGAGGCGTGCCCTGCACAGCAGCACGCCCCGCATCCATCTCTCTTACCTGCTCCTGGCGGATCGTCTGCAGGCTGCGGCTAGGCTTCCAGAACTCATGGAGGCCTGGAATGTGGACATGTGCATCATCTCCACCCTGGACATGCCTGTGCTGGCACAGCACTGGGCCTGGGCCTATCGGCCCGAAGAAACGGAAAAGATTGCCAAGGCCAGGACCTTTCTTGAACCCCTGGCCGCTCAGGCTGCTGCCGGCGGCCGGGCCATTCACTTCTGCCTGCCCGGCAGGGTCACGGGCAACTGTCGCGAGGACATTGCCCACAGCTGCTATGTGGATGCCGACGGGCTCCTCTCGCCCTGCATCTACCTCAATGTGCCCTTTCGAGAAAACATGTTCCGTGAAGAGACCCTGCTGCGCAACCACCGCGTCGTTTACGGCTCCATTGAACAGACCAGTCCTGTCACTCTCTGGAACAGGGACGACTACATGGACTTTCGTGCCGACTTGAGCCACGGGGTGACGCCCAAGACCTGCCTCTCCTGCCCCAAGCGCTTTGAACACTTCTTCTGATGCCAGGACCTTCCTGGCTGAAGGCCAAAAAAACGATCCGGAATGCCAATTATTCCGGATCGTTCCTTTCATGCTGAACAGGGCCAGTGTTCAGTCTGTCAGGGAGGAGGAAAATATCAGGCAGGCCAGCCCGCGCTGCGCACCATGCTGCCATTGCCCAGCACAAGCATGCAGTCCACGCCCTTCAGGCCTGCACACAGATCGAGCACTGCACGCGGAGCCTGGACGGAAAAGGCCGTTGCCAGGGCATCGGCGAGCATTCCATCCGGTGCCAGCACGCTGGCAGACACGATTTCCGGCCGGTTCAGGGTCCTTGGCACCACCAGATGGCTTCCGGACCCCTGACGCAGGCGCTGTTCATAGACGCCGGATGTGGCCAGGGCCCTGTTGCTCAGGGAAACAACCCCCTGCATCTGCGAGGCACTGTGCGGAGAACGTATGGCGACCCGCCAGGGATGACCGCCTTCGGCCTGTCCAGATGCCACAAGGTCGCCCCCGGCATTGACGAGGTGATTCGGACAGCCGAACTTCTTCAGGGAAAGACTCATCTGCTGGGCAATGTAGCCCTTGGCAATACCGTCCAAGGTCAGGGTCATGCCGTGTCCAAGACGGACAGCCCCCCCCAGCTGCACCCTGTCGTAATTGACCAGCCTGAGCAGGGCCGACAGTTCCCTGTGCGCAAGACGCTCGCCACGGGCATTACTCTCCTGCAGGGCCGAAAGCAGAGGCAGGATGCTCGGATCAAAGCTGCCCGCGGTGACCCTATGCACAAGGCGGCTTTTTTCAAGCAGCAGGGCAAGGTGTTCGGGCACATCCTGCAATGTTCCCTGGCTGTTCAGAATGCCCAGAGGGGAGGAGCTCTCAAAGCGGGTCAGTTCCGCCTCAAGCGTACGGGCCGCGGCAAAGGCCTCTGCTACGGCATCCTGGGCCTGAGCCTGTCCGCACCCCGTCACATCAATGCGCACAAAGGTGCCCATGAGCAAAGCCGTCTCCTGATAGCCCAGCCCAAGGCCTGAGGCCTGACAGGGACCGGCCGCAAGAACCGCAAGGCCCAGGGCGGCTCCTGCATTCAGGAAGTGACGTCTGGAACAGCGGGAGGCAACAAATTCTGATGCTGTCATTCTTGTGCTCCTTTAGGCAACTGCCTGACTTTCCAGATCTGCAGCGGGCTTGCCGCACTGCTGCCCGCGCTGATGCAAAAGATCGATGGGACGCAAAATCTCGCGAGAGCATCCCTTCACACAGGCCATGTCGCATTCCTCGCCATAGGAAAGGCAGATCTTGTGCTCAATGTGAATCTTGCCGCCCTCCAGGCTGATGGCTTTGGCCGGACAACTGCGGACACACTTGGCACACTTGATACAGCCAATCTGGCAAATCTCCATCACGGCCTTGCCCTTGAGTCCTGTATTGCAAGGAATACAGACACGGGCTCTCTTGGGAATGAGTTCCAGCACATTGCGCGGGCAGGCATGCACACAGCTGCCGCAGCCCGTGCAGCGCAGCACATCCACGCAGGCCAGATTGCCGACAATGGTCATGGCTCCGAAGGGGCAGGCCTCCACACAGTCACCAAAGCCCAGGCAGGAATAGGCACAGGTATTGATGCCGCCGCGCAGGGGCGCTGCTGCCGCGCAAGAGGGAATGCCCTGATACTCGTAGCGCTGGGCCACCTGGCCGTGATAGACATCACAACGGCGCATGGCCACAAGGGGCTCTGCTTCTGCCACCTGCTTGCCGGTGAGCTCCGCCAGGGCAATGACACCTTCCTTGGAGGCCGCACAACACCTGTTGGGCGGCACGTCCGGATCCTTCACAACGGCCTTGGCATAGCCTTCGCAGCCGGCAAAGCCGCAGCCGCCGCAGTTTGCACCGGGCAGGATTTCCAGGGCTGCTTCAACCTTGGGATTTTCCTTGACAAAGAAGACCTTTGCCGCCACAGCCAGCAGGATGGAGGCCACAAGTCCCAGGCCAAACATGGCCAGTATTGATAAAACTACCATGAGCCTCCTCCTATTGAGCCATGCCCTTGAAGGCCATGAAGGCCAGGGACATGATGCCTGCCATGACCAGGGCTATGGGCGTTCCTGCCATGGACTTGGGCAGTCTGCAGGTATCTAGGCGTTCACGCACGCCGGCCATGAGCAGCAGGGCCAGGAAAAACCCCAGACTGTAGCCCAGGGCATTGAGCAGGCTTTCCACAAGTCCGTAGCCTTCGCGCTGCACCAGAATGGTGACACCCATGACGGCACAGTTGGTGGTGATGAGCGGCAGATAGATGCCCAGGGCCGAATAGAGCGGCGGAACCATTTTCTTCAGAAACATCTCCACAAACTGCACCAGGGCAGCAATGACCACGATGAAGACAATGGTTTGCAGATAGCCGAGATCAAAGGGATTGAGCACATAGTGCTGCATGAGCCAGGTAAAGAGCGTAGCCACCACTATGACAAAGACCACGGCGCCGCCCATACCTGCTGCCACACCTTTTTCTCGCGAACAGCCCAGATAGGGGCAGTTGCCCAGAAACTGCGCAAGCAGGATGTTGTTGACAAAGATAGTTGCGACAAAGATAGTCAGGATATCCATAGCTTAGCTCTCCTTGTCGTTCTTGCGGGCTGCTGCGCAGGCCGCACAGGCACCACCGCAGACCTGGCAGCCGATGCTCACAAATTCCGAACCCTTGCGGCGGTTCTGCCAGCGTGCCAGCCAGTTCATGCCTCCCAGGATGAGGCCAAGGCAGATAAAGGCGCCTGGAGCCTGCACCATGATCTTGAAGGGTTCAAAGCTGTCTCCGAAGAGCTGCATGCCGAACCAGGTGCCATTGCCCAGGATCTCGCGCAGGGATCCCAAGAAGGTCAGGGCTATAGTATAGCCAAGCCCTATGCCTAGGGCATCTGCTATGGAATCGGGCACATTGTGCTTGGCCGCAAAGGCTTCGGCACGGCCCAGAATGATGCAGTTCACGACGATCAGGGGCACGAAGATGCCCAGCTGCTCGTAGAGGGAGTAGACATAGGCCTGCATGAGCAGTTCCAGAGCCACGACAAGGGACGCGGCTATGACAATGAAGCAGGCGATACGCACTGTCTTGGGGATATATTTGCGCAGGGCCGAGACCAGCATGTTGGAGAGCGTCAGCACGAAGATGACGGCAGCCCCCATGCCGAGTCCGTTTTCTGCAGAGGTAGTCACAGCCAGTGTCGGACAAAGACCAAGCAGCAGACGGAACGGCGGCATTTCCTGCCACAGGCCCTTGGTGAATTCTTTAATGACAGCCATAGAGCACTCCTACTGGTTCCATTGCTTGACGATCTGGGGCTTGAGTTCCTTGTAGACGCTGTTTGCCTTATTGACCGCCTCGATAACGCCGTCGCTGGAGATGGTCGCTCCGGACACGGCATCTATTTTTCCTCCCCGAGAGGACAGGGCCACCGGAGGAGCGGCATCGCGGAACTGTTCGCTGAAGGCCGGTTCGCGCACCCTCATGCCAAGGCCTGGCGTTTCCTTGAGCGTTGTCATGCCGACCCCTGCCAGGCTGTCATTGCTGACATTGAACCCAATGATGACGCCCACGGCACCACCATAGCCCTTGCCAAAGTTTTCCATGGCCACACCCGTGAGCCTGTTTCCCACAAGACAGGGGAAGACGACCACCTTTTCGCCATTTTCCCTGGTAAAGACATGCCTGTCTGCCACGGGATTGTTTTCGGCCTTGTTGAACACGGAGGCGATGGCAGGCCCCTGAACATTAATCAGCAGCTGTTCTTCAATGGTGGGTGCTGTCACATTTTTCAGATAGGACAGGACAAAGCCCGAAAAACTGCACAAAACGGTCAGCACCACGACTGTTCTTACCATGCTACCCATATTAGCGTACTCCGAACGGCTTGGGCCGCACTAAATCAAAGTACGGCGTAAGAAGAGATGCGACCAGGATGGCAAAGGGTGCACCGTCTGTATAACTGCCATAGGAGCGTATCAAAAACACAAGAATGCCGCAGGTCAGTCCATACAGAATCATGGCCAGGGAATGTGTCGGAGCGATATTGGATTCTGTGGCTATGAAGAAGGCGCACAGAACGACAGAGCCTGTAAAGAGATGGAAGGTGGGCGTGATGGTGGCTGTTTCAGCAAGGCTGTGCACAAAGGCAAAGGGAATGAGCACGCCGGCAAGCATGCCGAGGACAATCTGCCAGCGGATGACGCCACGAAAGAGCAGATACACGCCACCGACCAGAAGACCGCCTATCTGGCCTGCGCCCAGAGCGGCTATCTGGCGGCCGAGCAGAAGGTCGACCAGGGAAATTTCCTGGGCTCTGGCAACCCCGAGATATTTGAGGACTGCCAGGGGATCCTCGTAGTCCGAGGCAAGCTGCATCACATTGGGATCCATGAACAGCGGAAAGGAGACAAAGAGAATAGCCCAGCCAATGAGCGGAGTCGACACGGGATTGTCCCCAAGGCCGCCAAAGAGCATCTTGCCAAAGAGCATGGCACAGGCAGCCCCGATCACTACAAGCCACCAGGGGGCCGCTGCGGGCAGCAGGAAGGCAAAGAGCACACCGGTCACCACTGCCGAAAAGTCATGAACGGTCTGACGACGGTGCATAATTGCACAGCACACCACCTCGACAAGGACACAGACCACCACGGAGAGGGCCACCACGCGCAGCGCCGGCAGTCCCCAGTTGATCAGTGCCATGACCATGGCAGGTGCCAGGGCCAGAAGCTGATCCATGCTCCTTTTGCAGACTGTTCTGCCGCAGTGCCAGTACGGCGGAGCACTCATGGCAAAAAGCAGAGAATTTGTATGTGCACTCATGATCTGGCCTCTCCTGTAGTCGTCGCTTCTTCCTGGGCGTACAATCCTTCGGTTTTCAGCACGCTGATGCCAAGCTTGGCCTTGGCCAAGCGTATGTACTGCAACACCGGTCGTCTGGCGATGCAGACATAGCCGCACAAGCCGCACTCAAGACAGCTTGAGATGTATTGTTCCAGGCAGCGCTTGTGCAGACCAAATTCCGCATAGCGGCTCAGCATGTCCGGCCGCAGGCGTGCCGGGCATATGGCCACACAGGATCCACAGGAAACACAGGGGCTATGGCCGATCATGGGAGCAACGCTGCCCTTTTCCACCAGAAAGAGGCCTGTGGCACCCTTGGTGATGCTGCGATCCTGCTTGTCAACGCTTTCGCCGCGCAGTGGGCCACCGCGCACAATAGTATCGCCGGCACTGAGGGTCACCCTTGCAAACTTGAGGAGTTCGCCCACGGTACTGCCGTCGCGCACGATGTAGTTGCCGGTAAAGCTCAGGCTGCCGATGGTGATCACCGTCTCTATGAGAGGTTTTCTGGTCATGGCCACATGGCCGAGACTCCAGACATTGTGCAGGCCCACTATGCCGATACCGTCCGGGCGCTCCCTGCCCGTCACGGCTTTGACCACCAGGGCGTTCACACTGGCCGGATAGCGGGACGGGACAGGAACAACCTCAAAATCGTGCACCTTGATTTTCAGTTCTTCGGGCACGGCCAGAATGATGCGCTGTGCCCTGGAAAGCCGTCGCAGCATGGTGAGGCCGGCAGCAAGCGTCCTTGTATGCGTCAGCAGCATGGGTTCTGCCCAGGTGACGCCGGGATCCGGGTTCTGGCAGTTGACGATAAGGGTCTCGCACTCCTGGCCGAGTGACTTTGTATTCAGGCCCATGGCCTTGAGCACAGGGACAAGCGCTTCGCCCCGTTCCTCGCAGGCCAGGATGTCTGTCATGGGTTCTGCCTCGCAGGCAGCCTTCATCTCCTCGGTGGGCTCCATATGTCTGACAAAGACACTGCGTTCGGTAATGTCGGTGATTTCCCCGTACATGGGTGCAAAAAGGTCGCCCTTTCCTGCAAAGGGATGGGTGGCAAGATGCATGTAGGGATGCACCAGAGTCTTTTTCTTTATGCCCGCATCAATGCTAAAACCTTCTCTGTTCAGGCGAACATACGTGGGCTCCGGCCCCTGTCCAAAACGCTCGCGCACATTGCTTACGAGATGGAAACGGGGATCTGTCAGCATGGTAAACAGTTCTTTCATATGCTTTGCATGTCCGGCAGCTGCAGGACACACCCTCCTTCTCGAGCTTGTTACTTCATGTGGCACTGAGCGCAGTCCTGCTGCGTCCGGGGACCTGCATTTCTGACAGTATGGCATCCCATGCAGGAAGCGTGATGGGCCTGCATTCTGCTGGGGATCAGCTTGTCAATCTTCTGTGCATGGCAGGCCGAGCAGGTCTGGGTCTCCATGTTCTTGTGAAGGCGTTCTCCGGGCTCGACAGAAGCAGGAGCCTTGTCAAAGTGGCACTGCACGCAGCCGCGGGCCTTCCTGGCAAGCCATTCCTCGTGGCAGGAGCTGCACTTGCTGTGCACGGCATCCGCCAGACTCGGAGGTTCCCCTTCCGTAAAACTGGTCCTGGACGGAGCCCTGCCCGCCTCATGGCAGTCTGCACAATTGGACGGAGTCTCTTCTATGGACGTATCGGCATGATGGCACGAGGTACAGTCCAGACCGAGGCTTTCACTGTGCATGGCGTGTCCCCAGTCCTGGCTGCCCGGTACATAGTGATGGCAGACAATACAGGATTCTTCGGAGAAGTTTGCAGCATGCTCGGCTACAAAGGTTTCATTCACAGTGATGCCGTGGCATTGATTGCAGGCCATGGGCTTTTCTGCACCGTACACAAGCTCATGATGACAGGTCTGGCAGGATTCGGCCCATTTCTCATGCTTGCCATGCTCGAAGACCACAGGGCCACCTGTGTTCATCATGGCAATTCTCCTGGGAACAGCTTCATCAGTTTCGGGAAGCAAATAGCCGACAAGTGCCAGTATGGCTAAGAGAGCAGTCACGAGTACAATGGGGATAAAACGTTTACTGAGCACCCTACAACACCCCCGCAAAGAAAGAATTTTTCACAGATCTCGACCTCTTTAGGAGGCTATTTATCATCCCCTAACACAGTTTTTAGTTATATGAAAGGGGAAAACAATCATTTTGTTAAAAAATTTCCATATTATTTTTTCTTATTGTGAAAAAAATAACAGTTAAACAACAAAACAAAAAAACTGATTATTCAATCAATCAGTATTTTACAAAAAAATTGCTTCCTTTTTTATGTAAAGACAAATACTTTGTTCTCTGCTCATCATGTTCATTATATATGTAGTTTTCTGCTATTTTGTAAAAAACATATGAACTTTTACAGATATATACATTTTTTACAACACATTTTAAAAATGAACTCAGATACTCACTTTGCGTATCAGAAAAAAAATGAACAAGATGAATTTTTTAAATTCAATATCTTAACATAACAAAAGAAAAAAATTGTCTCGGCACAACAGAAAACTGTCTTGTGACAAAAAAAACTGTTTCATGATAGTAATACATGCTCCACGGCAGGAGCATTTTCAGAAAAAGTACCTTTGTACACGCAAGTACAGCGTTTTCGCTCCTGTACACCCTTCCCTTGAACCTGTTTTCTTGCTATTAGTGCTCATTACTACTTGCCTCTTTGCAAGGGAGCAGATACACTCGCTTTCCCCCAAAAATTTTTTTGCTCCTGTCCATCCACAGGGTATCCCTCTAGTCCATGAGGTAGCGCATGGCTCGCACTACAAAGAAAAACTCCTGTATGTACGCCTTCATCGCCCTGCTGTTTCTCGGCGGTGTGGGCTATCTCATTTTCTCCGGCCTGAGCGAGAACAGCACCTACTTCCTCGATGTCGCCGAAGCCAAGGTGCAGGAACAAAGCAAGCTTGGAAACATCCGCCTCTTTGGAACTGTTCAAAGCGGCACCATAGTGCCGCCCAGTGAGGGGCTTGGTGTCAGCTTCAACCTTGAGGATCAGCACGACAAGACCCAGACCATGCATGTGCGCTATACCGGCATTGTTCCGGATACCTTCAAGGATGGCGCGGAAGTCATTGTGGAAGGGGGGGTCCAGCCCGATGGAACCTTCTCGGCAAAGGTGCTCATGACCAAGTGCCCCTCCAAGTACCAGAAGGAAAACCGCACCAGCTGACCAGAGGTGCAATGCAGAGAAACCTGTCAGGCACATGAAGGTTTCTCTGTCTCTTTTCTGTCTGTCTCGGGACTCATTCCGTCCGTCCAGCTCCTGCAGATCCGCAAAAAGAGGATCCGTGTCACAGATCTTTTCTCTGAAGATCCCTTAACATGGATTGCATTTCCTGCTTTTCCCTTTCGGGAATCAACAGGAATTTTGTTCGGATCTCTAAGGTTCACCAAGGTTTGCCTCCATGTACACCCTTGCCTTTGCTCTTCTGCTCCTGGCTCAGATTGCCTCCATTGCCGCTGCCGGCCTTGCCCTGATTCAGACATGGAACCACAGGACCACCGGCGTGGTCCTAGTGGAAAAAGCCCATCTTGTTGTGAGCACGGCCTTCGGCCTTGCCTCCGGCATCCTGCTCTATGGTCTGGTCCAGCGTGACTACAGTCTGGAATACGTTGCAAGCTATACAGACAATGCCCTCGAAACCTTTTACCGCCTGGCCGCCTTCTGGGCGGGCCAGCCCGGATCACTGCTCTTCTGGGCTCTGGCCGTGGCCATCTCTGGCTCGCTTTTCGCCCTGACCCGTTCCTATGCAGAACTGCCCGCAAGGACCAAGCTGTGGTACTGGATTTTCTTCTTTGCCATCACGGGTTTCTTTGCCACCCTGCTTGCCCTGTGGAGTAATCCTTTCATGCAGATTCACCCGGCACCGCAGGATGGACGGGGCCTGAATCCCCTGCTCCAGAATCCCGGCATGATTTTTCATCCCCCCCTGCTCTTCCTTGGCTACGGCGGCTTTACCGTTCCCGCCTGCGTGGCCCTGGCCCAGGGCGTATGCGGCAGGGAGGGACGTCCCTGGTATCAGACCACACGAGTCTTCTTCATCACGGCCTGGTGCTTTCTCACTGCCGGCATCCTGCTCGGGGCCTGGTGGGCCTACATGGAACTCGGCTGGGGTGGCTACTGGGGCTGGGATCCTGTGGAAAACGCCTCCCTTATCCCCTGGCTCATCGGCACGGCCACCCTGCACACACTCATCATTGAACAGGGACGGGGCAAGCTCACACGCATCAATATTCTGCTCATCAGCCTGACGACCATTTCCGGCTTCTTTGCCACCTTCCTGGTCCGCAGCGGCATCATCGACTCCGTGCATGCCTTCGGCCAAGGTCCTGTCGGCGTGCCCCTGCTGATCTTCATGGCCTTTGCCCTTCTGGCCACGCTGCTCATTGTCCTTTTCTCGGAAAGGGGCCAAGGCAGTCTGGAAAATCCCTTCTCCCGCGAAGGAGCCCTCTGCCTAACAGCCTGGATCTTCCTTATTCTCGGCTTCATCATCCTGTGCGCCACCATGTGGCCGGTCATCAGCCGCCTGTGGAGCTCTGCCCCCATGGGCCTGGATGCCGATTTCTACAACAGGGTCTGCCTGCCCCTGGCCACCCTGCTTCTTGTTGTCATGGCGCTGTGCCCCTGGCTTTCCTGGAAGCTGGGCTTCAAGGACAAGAATGGGCTTGTCCTTGCCCTGGCCGGCGGCCTTGTTCTGGCCGGATGCGCCTGGTATCTTTCCTATGAGAAGCTCCATCCCCTTGTCAGCCAGTTTGCCGCAGGAGCCATCCTGCTTGGCTCTCTTGTCCTGGCAGCCAGAAGGCTGGCGCACAAGACTAGCTTCCGCCTGGGTACCCTGGGTTGCCATCTGGGTGTCGCCCTGTGTGCCGTGGGCATTGCCTTCTCCGGACCCTACAAGCTAACCCGCGACCTTGTTCTGGAAGAAGGAGAGAGCGCACAGATCGATGCCTATGAAGTCCGCCTCAAGTCCGCGGGCACAGGACGGGGTGTCGATTACGAATACCTGCGGGCAACCCTGGAAATCAGGGACAGCTCCGGAACCCTGGTCAGCACCGTCTCTCCGGAAAAGCGCGCCTATGACAAGTTTGCGGGCATGTACTTCTCTGAAGTCGACGTGGCCAGCAGCTTTGGCAAGGAGGTCTATGCCTCGGTTTCCGGTCTGGACAGCAGAGGCAAAATCGTCGTCCAGGTCAGCATAGAACCCCTGGTGAGCTGGATCTGGGTTGGCGGCATCTTCATGTCCCTCATTCCCCTGCTCAATCTCCGGTCCAGAGGCAGGACAGACCAGAAGTCCGTCTGACAGGCCCCTGCCTTCACGACTCTTTACCCATTCCTGTGCACATACCCCTCCTTTGCAGGGCTTAAGTATGATTACACTCAAGCACGTGAGCAAAAGCTTTGCGTCCAGGCTGCTCTTCAGGGATGTCACGGCCTCCTTTGCCAGCGGAGCCGTGCATCTCATCCTCGGCAGAAACGGTTCCGGCAAATCCACGCTGCTGCGCCTCATCGGCGGCCTGAGCAGGGTTACTTCCGGATCAATCGTCTTTGCTAGGGAAGACGCGCGCATAGGCTATCTCGGACACGCCACCTTCCTCTATCCCAATCTGACAGCCTACGAGAATCTGGCCTTCTGGCAGAAGGCCTATGGCCAGAGTGCACAGGAACAGGCCATTCTGAAGATGCTCGCACATGTGGGGCTTACCCCCTTTGCCCACTCAAGGGTCGGTGTCTTCTCCCGCGGCATGGCCCAGCGTCTGAGCTTGGCCAGAGTCCTGCTGCTCAGGCCGGACATCTACCTGCTGGATGAACCGGAGACAGGACTGGACAAGACGTCAAGAGTCCTTCTGCAGGACGAGATCCTCAAGGCCAGGGCAGACAATGCCTGCATTCTCTGGGTCAGTCATCTGGCCGAAGGACAGAGCCTGGCAGACAGTATCTGCACCGTGCAGAAAAAGACCCTGGTCTGTCGGCAGGCACAGCCACAAGTCCAGATTGAGACAGGGGGCAGAACAAAAGACGCACAGAAGGGGGACGAACAATGCTGAAACTCGCCCTTGCCTTGGCCCGCAAGGACCTTTCCCTGGCCCTGCGCGGAGCTGGCCTTGTGCAGTCCATTCTGCTGGGCCTTCTTCTGGTCTTCATGTTCAGCCTGTCCCAAAAAACCGGCAGCCTGGCCTCGGGACAGATGGCTGCAGCCATCTTCTGGCTCTCCTCCCTCTTCTGCCAGACTCTGGTCTTCAACATGCTCTTTGCCTTTGAGGAAACCCAGGGGGCCCGCACCTGTCTGCTCCTCTCCCCGGCTCCGGTCACGGACATCTTTCTCGGCAAGGCACTGGCAGGCTTTGTGCTCATTTTCCTGGCCCAGATACTCTTCTTCCCTGCCATCATCGTCTTTCTAGGGCAAACCGTTTCCCAGTCCTGGCCCATGGGTCTTCTCATGCTCTTCCTGGCAGACACGGGCCTGGCCTGCCTTGGCGCCCTGCTGGGAGCCCTCTCCCAGGGACAGACAGCCAGAGAGTCACTGCTGAGCCTGCTGGTCTTTCCACTGCTTGCTCCCCTGCTTCTTGCTGCCATCAGTGTCTTTGCTGCGGTCTTCGGTGAACAGGCAGGCGAGGACCCGACGTCCTGGATTGGATTTTCCGCAGCCTTTGATGCCATTTTTCTGGCTATTGCCCTGATGCTCTTCCGTTTTGTGTACACAGGAGAGGACTAATGTCCCTGAAACAGATCCTTCCCGCACTTCTTGCCCTGGCCGGAGGCCTTCTTCTGGCGGCAGGCTGGTGGCTCATCTTCATGTACGCACCAACCGAAGCAATCATGGGTGCCATTCAGAAGATTTTCTATATTCATCTGCCACTCTCGTGGTGGGCCCTGTTCAGCTTCTTCCTCGTGTTCCTCTGCTCTGTGGCCTATCTTGTCCGTCCGGGGGAACATCTGGACCGCATTGCCCGATCCTGCGCCGAAATCGGTGTCCTTCTGACCACACTGACCCTTGTGACCGGCATGCTCTGGGGCCGCAAGGCTTGGGGTGTCTGGTGGACATGGGATCCCCGCCTGACAACGGCCCTGATCATGTGGTTCATCTATACAGCCTATCTTCTGCTGGGCGGCCTCAATCTCTCCGAACAGCGCCGCCGGATGGTGCGGGCCGTGGTGGGTATCGTGGCCTTTGCCGATGTGCCCCTTGTCTTTCTCTCGGCCAGGCTGTGGCGATCCATTCATCCGGCTGTCTTTGCCAACGAAAGCGGCGGCCTGGAACCGGAAATGAAGCTTGTGGCCCTGTTCTCCGTCCTTGCCATGGGCTTTTTCTGGCTTGGCCTCGTGCTTGTGCGCTGCCAGCAGCTCAAAAGCCAGGACCGCATCGAGGACCTGCTCTCTACGGAACAGAACAGGGAAGAGCAGACCGAACAGCTGTAGCCATCCAGCCTGAAGGCATGTCCTGCCCAAGGCACTGGCACCACCCCCGTGCTCTTGTCAGGACATTCCTTCGAGCATTCATTGTTGCATAAATAAGGAGCGTAGTCATGACGGAACCCTGGGTCCTGTATGCCGGCATTGCCGTATGGGCCGGCCTCGGCGGTTATCTTGTCTTTCTTGCCATCAATCAGCAGCGCCTTGCCAGAAAGATCTCGCAGCTTGAGCAGCTGAAACTGGAAGACAACGAAGACTGACCCCAGATCAGACAGTGCAGCCCTGCGTGCAGCTGCCTGCCCTGCCGGTACTCCCTTCGCAGCTCCATTCAAGCCCCCCCTATTCAGGAGGCAGATACTTGTATCCATATATAAGCATATACAGATACAAGCCTGCAAAAAATATCGATGACTCAAAGCATTCAAAAACTGCTCATTCTTGTCCTGGCTGCAGGATTTTGCGTCATGCTGGGCGTGACCGTCAAAGAACGCATTACCAATCCCTCCCTGGTGCAGGAGATTCCCCCTGCTCAGCCACAGAGTTCCAGACAGACCGAAGAAAGCCCCCTGGCCAGGCTGATGCGGGAAATGGGAGAGCAGCCCAACAATCCCGAAATCCTCATGGAACTTTCTGTCCAGCTCATAGCCCAGGGTAATTTTGAACAGGCGCAGATCCTTCTCGAGCGCACCAGAGTCCTGGATGTGAACAATGCCGACGTGCCCTATTACCAGGGGTATATAGCCTACCAGCTGAAGGACTATCCAAAGGCCGCACAGCTCATGGAAGAGTCACTGCGCATGAAGGATCGTGCCGAGGTTCACTACAGTCTGGGCAGCATCTATCGATATTTTCTCAAGGACACACCCAAGGCCCTTCTTCACTGGCAGCAGGGACTGCAGTCCCAGGACCTGACCGCCCCCCAGAAGATTCAGCTGCAGAATGAAATCACCAAGGTACAGCAGGCAGACTAGCCTGCTGTACACACAAGATGCAGGGCTCCTGGCGCGCCTTGCATCTTCTTTTTTCTCGCTGTACTAAGCGCTATTGTTTGCGGCACCTCTCAGGCACTTCTACCCCACAGGATTTCCCTATGGCCCAAAAGACCATATCCCGCGCCCCTGCTGCGCCAAGCCATGCCCCTGAGCCACAGAAAACAAGTCGGGTCTGCACAATGACCTACCCTGTTCTCGGCCTTCTGCTTGCCCTGACCTTCATCTGCGGCCTGCTTACAGGTTCTCTTCTGACCCAGGAGGCACCGCAGACGGCTCAGCACCAGCCCCCCTCCAGGCCGAGCACAGGCCAGCAGGCACAGCAGGCCACAGTCTCCCAGCCCAAGCCGGCCATTTCTCCCCAAATGGCCAGCCGCATCAGCGAGCTGGAAAGGGAAGTCCTGCAGAATCCCAAGAACCGTGCAGCCCTGGTGAGCCTGGGGCATCTCTACTTTGACACTCATCAGCATCAGTTTGCCATTCAGGCCTATGAAAATGCCCTGGCACTGGATGGAAAGGATGCCGATGTGCTCACGGATCTCGGTGTCATGTACAGAGCTGTGGGCAAATTCGACAAGGCTCTTGAATGTTTCACCAGGGCCCAGAGCATCGAACCTGGACACGTGGTTGCCATGTTCAACCAGGGTGTTGTCCTGAACTTCGATCTGCACAAGCATGAGGAAGCCATCAGTGTCTGGCAGGAACTTGTCCGGCTGCATCCTCAGGCCACAGGTCCAGACGGTACCCCGGTCAGCCAACTTATCAAGGAAATTTCCCTCCAGACCTCCAAGTAAGAGTTCTGCGGCAGTCTCCTCTCCCCTTTTCCATGCAAGGCACGTCACAACAGAGAGTCCAAGAGGGTTGACATGCATTTTCTCCTGAAATGTCTTTTTTCAGTGCTTTTCGTATTCTGCCTCCTGTCTGTACAGCCGGCATTTTGTGCCCCCAAAGAGGCAGGGACAGACAGTCCCCTCCCTCAGGCACAGAGAGATATCTCCCAGATACAGAAAGAGCTGCTTCCTGACAATCAGACATTTGTGCCTGCTCTTGTCCTGCAGGACAATCTGCTCTTGACGCCCTATCTCGAATACTATGTCGATCCGACCTTCTCGGTCGACATCAGTGAGATTGCCACAGCCCAGTATGCGGACAAGTTCCAGCTCTTCAGTCCCGACCGCCTCCCCTTGTTCCAGACCGGGGTCACCTGGCTGCGCTTTGTGCTGCAGCCAGCTCAGGGCACTTCCGCTCCTGTCCCCCTTACCTTGGACATTGGCACCTCCGTACCCGGCAAAGCCATTCTCTATACCCCGAATCTTGCCAGCGGTTCCCTGGAATGGCAGGAAGGACACCCCACAGGAACCCTGCTGCAGTTGCCTCAGGCCGTCTCTGCCCCTCTTGTCTGCTACCTGCGTCTTGACGGTCTGCCTGGCTGGTGGTTTGCCCCCACTGTGCGCACCCTGCAAAGTGCCGCAGTAGTCGATACAGACAGGTATCATCAGGCAGCGCTTGTGGCTCTGGCCGTGGTCTTCATCCTCTGCCTGCTCAAGGGGCTCTCCGAACCCGGACAGTGGCGTCTCTGGGCCCTGCTCTATCTTGCTGCCGCCCTGCTACAGACCTGGAGCGGCTTTGCTCCGGTCAATGCAGGATACTCGGCTCAGAGCCTGGCGGCTCTGACCTCGGCTGGCATCGCGCTCATGCTTTGGCCCCATGTGGCCCGCCACATTCTATCCAGCCGTCAGATTTCCCGTTTTCTGGATGCGCAGTTCATCCTTCTGTGCCTGCCTGGCGCTGCAGCAGCCCTGCTGCCCCTGGTTCCCAATTTCCAGTGGATTGCCAGGTACATCCCCCTCTGGCCAGCCGCCATGGCGATCTTTGTGCCCTCGGCACTGTGGGCCGTCCTGTGTGGCGCCCCTGCCTGCCTGCGCTTCCTCTTTGCCACCGCCCTGCCGCCCTTTGCCGCAGCTGCCAGCATCCTGGGACTGCGCTTTGGCTTTGATCCCGAACTTCTGGCTGCCCTGCCCGCCTTCGGCACGGCTCTTGGTGCCCTCATTCTCCTTTCCCTGTCCAGAAGGCAGGACGCCCTTGTCACAGCCGATGTCAGGCAGGATCAGCAGCCGAGCACTGCAGGTGCCGCACTGGCCCTGGATCTGGGTCCGCATGCCGACACGGACCCAGAGCCCGTCGTCCTTGACGAGCCTGTCGAAGACTCCAGAGAAACACCCGGAGACAGAGAAGAGGATGGGCTGTACGGATCCATTCTCGCTCTGCTGAAAAAGACCGATGGATCCATTCGTGCTTGGCTGACTGATTCAGGCTGCCCTGATTCCTGCAAAAAGCCTACAGATACTCTGCTGTCCTCCCTGCAGGCACTGACCGGCGAGCTGGCCCGGTTGCAGGAAGAAGACCGCCTAGCTCGGGAAAATGCGCGGAAGATGCCTGTCATCCTGGTTTCCAGCGACAAGGCCTTCTGTGCTGTGCTCACGCACGTGCTGCGCAACCAGGACTGCTTTATCAGAGTGGCAGCCAATCTTGAGGAGGCCTTAACGTTCAGCAGGGAACGTGCGGCCAGAATGTACATCTTTGCAGGAGAATATGCCTCAGCCTCTGTGCTGCCGAGCCTGGTCGCATTGCGCAAATGCTGCCGGACTGCCGGCATAACGCCATGCTTTCTGGCCTATACCAAGGACGACAGCGAATGGCAGGCTCTTGGCGAGGCCGGCTTTACTCATGCCCTGACGCTGCCCATTGATGACACCTCGCTCATCAATACGCTGGAAGAACTGCGTCAGGAAATGCAAAACGAACCTGTAGCCGACACTGTGGCAGCTCCCGCAGCAGAGCGGGAGGAGCAGGTTGTTCCTGACATCTTCGGAATATCGCAGCCTGTGCACTCGCCCAGGCCCGTCTCACCCAAGGATCAGCCACGAATTGAACAGCCCGTGCGGAGCACCGGTCTTCCGGAACCGGTTTCGCTGGTAACTCAGGTTCAGGGAAAGGGGCTCTCTGAAGCACTACGAGCCGAACTCCGGCAGTATATCAGCCAGGCCAAGGTCTGCCTTGTGCGCAACAATCTGGCCGAGCTCACCGAGCAGATGCAGATCATTGCCGACAAGACCCGGGACATTCCCGCCATTTCCCGCATTGCGGAGCTGGTGATCAAGGCAGCTTCCAATACTGACAAGATGGCTGTCCGGGATCTTTTGATGGAGCTGACAGCCTCCATTGACCGCAGGCTTGGCTAAACTCGAGGCTCACATCTGCAGTTCGCACACTTTTTCCACTCAAGCCCGTGTCACAACGGGCTTTTTTTACATTTTCACCATTTTTCAGGTACGGTAGCCTTGTGGTTCTCATAACGATACTGCAGATCGGTCTCCTCTTCTTTCATCTCCTGGCCTGGTGTGCCGTTGTGCATATCCTGCTGACCAAGCGAGACCCGCGATCGGCCTTTGGGTGGACAGCAGTCCTCCTGCTTGTCCCGTTCCTCGGGCTCTTTCTCTATGTCCTCTTCGGTATCAGTCGCACCCAGAGCAGAGCCGCAGCCATCATGCGCAGGCACGCCGACCTGCTGCCCGCCTATGCCCATCCTCCGCTTGCAGACATTCCTCCGAGCCTGCCCGTCTTTCTCACACACATGGAACATCTCGGCCGTTCCCTGACCAGACAGCACCTGTCGCCGGGGAACAGCATCGAGCCCCTTTTCAACGGCAATGAGGCCTATCCATGCATGCTGGAAGCCATTGAGCAGGCTCGGGAACATGTGCTCCTTGTGACCTATATCTTCAATGACGGACGCATTGCCGGACGCTTTTGCAATGCACTCATTGCAGCAGCCCGAAGAGGAGTTGATGTCAGGGTGCTTGTGGATGGTGTGGGCCGCTTCTACACACTGAACTCGCCCCTGAGCAGACTGGCTGGCCACGGCGTCCGCGTGGCCACCTTTCTGCCTCCGAGCCTTGTTCCGCCCAACCTGATGATCAACCTCCGCAACCACAGAAAGATCCTTGTCTGCGACGATGTGGGCTTTACCGGAGGTATGAACATTGCCGATTACCACGTGGTGAAGGCTGGGGAAAAAAATGCCGCACAGGACATACAGTTCCGCTGTACCGGTCCTGTTGTTCTCCAACTCTACAGGGCCTTTCTGCTCGACTGGGGCGTTGCCACACAGCAGTACGACAAGATGCTGCCCGTCCTCAAGCCACGCCAGCAGGGCAGCTGCTTCTGCCGTATCGTGCTGGACGGCCCCGGCACAGGCTCTGATCCCCTAAACGATCTCATTGCCGGCAGCATCAGCAATGCCCTCTCCACCGTGACCATCATGACACCCTATTTTCTGCCGACCCGGGAAATCATGGCCGTTCTGCGCATTGCCGCCGAAAAAGGCGTTCAGGTCCGCATCATCCTGCCCGCCAAAAACAACCTGATCTATGTCCACTGGGCATCGCTGCGGGTCATGCCGGATCTGTTGCAGGCAGGGGTGCGCATCTTCTTTCAGCCTCCGCCCTTTGCTCATACAAAGCTCCTCTGCATTGACAACTACTACTGCCAGATAGGCTCTGCAAATTACGATTCCCGCAGTCTCCGTCTCAACTTCGAGCTCAACACCGAAGTCTTTGACAAGGACTTCAATGCAAAGATGACGGCTTTTTGTGAAAGTGTCCTTGAAAAAAGCAGAGAACTGCAATTGTCCGATCTGGAAAACATGTCCCTGCCTGCCAAGATCCGCAGTTCTATCTTCTGGCTTTTTTCTCCCTATCTCTAGAAGACATGTACAAAAGAAAAACACAGAATCACATTATAAAGCACACAGATTTCAACACATTTCGAGAGTGGAACTCAAATCTAGGTTACACTCTCCACATTTCTACATAGAACAAACATTCATGTCACAGCACGGACATGCTGAAAGGCGGAAGGAACGATCCTTTCGGACCGCCCCTTCTGCCTTCTTTATACCTTTGGGAACAGGGCTATTCGACAGTCACGCTCTTGGCCAGATTACGCGGCTGATCCACGTCCTTGCCGAGGTAATCGGCCATTTCATAGCTGAACAGCTGCAGAACAGGCAGCACGACAAAGCCGGACATGAAGGAGGGCACGGCAGGCACAATCCACAAATCATCCGCCGGCAGATCCACACCCGGCGTTGTGACGGCTATGACCTTGCCCTGGCGTGCCTGCACTTCGACCATATTAGACTTGACCTTGGGGAGAAGTTCATCGGCAAGGCAGATGGCAAAGGTCGGAAAGGCACTATCTATGAGAGCAATGGGACCATGCTTCATTTCACCTGCGGCATAGCCCTCGGCATGAATATAGGAGAGCTCCTTCAGCTTCAGGGCGCCTTCCAGGGCAAGTGCGTAGCAATGTCCGCGTCCCAGATAGAAGAAGTTCCTGGCCTGGGCGTACTTTCTGGCCAGCAGCTTAGCCTGGGCATGCATGGACGGAAGCTCTTTCTCCAGTATCTGCGGCAGGGACAGGAGGCTCTTTATGCAGGCAGCCCGTATGTCCTCTGAAACAATCTTCTTGCGCTGGCCCCAGTAGAGGGCCATGAGTGTCAGCACGAGCATCTGGCTGCACATGGCCTTGGTGGATGCCACGCTGATTTCCGGACCTGCCTGCGTATAGAGCACGCAGTCCGCCTCGCGCGCAATGGAGGAACCCACCACATTGCACAGGCCAAGCACCCTGGCGCCACATTCCCTAGCCCTGCGCAGAGCTGCCAAGGTATCGGCCGTCTCGCCGCTCTGGCTGATGACCAGCACCATCTCGTCTGGCTGGAAAAGCAGCTTTTCCTTGTAGCGGTATTCAGAGGCTATTTCGACCTGAATGGGAATTTCCGCCAGGGCTTCAATGACATGTCTGCCCCACATTCCGGCATGAGCACTGGTGCCACAGGCCACTATGGACAGACGGCTGGGCACTGGCAGACTGTCCAGTTCAGGCAGACGTACCTCCTTTGTGTTTTCAAGCAGACGTCCTGCCATGCCGTCGCTCAGGACCTTGGGCTGCTCGAAGATTTCCTTGAGCATAAAATGTCTGTATCCGCCCTTCTGGGCCGCCTGGACATCCCATTCTATGGTCTGGACGCTGAAGTCCACAGGGCCCAGATCCTGAACCCGGCTGATCGCAAAGGAGGAGCTGGTGACATGAACCATTTCTCCGTCTTCAAGGAAAACCACCTTGCGCGTATAGGGAAGAAAGGCCGGGATATCGGAAGCGACAAAATTTTCACCGATGCCGACTCCGAGAATGAGAGGGGCAGACATGCGGGCTGCGTAGAAGGCATCGGGCTCATCCTTGCTCATGAGGCAGACAGCATAGGCGCCATGAGCCATGGAAAGCGCCCTGGCAAAGGCCTTGCGCAAGTCCGGTTCAGTCCTGTGGCATTCCTGTATGAGGTTGACCAGGACCTCGGTATCTGTTTCCGAATGGAAGACATAGCCCTTGGCAGCAAGGTCTTTCTTGATTTCAAGATAGTTTTCTATGATGCCGTTGTGCACCAGAGCCAGAGAGGCATCATTGCTCAGATGGGGATGGGCATTGCGCACCGCAGGGGCGCCATGAGTGGCCCAGCGAGTATGTCCCATGCCTGTTGTGGCTGTTGAGGGAGCCTGCTCGCTCAGAAGCTGCTCAAGGGCGCTCAGCTTGCCCTGGGCACGGACCACACGGAATGCGCCCTGCTGTACACAGGCCACACCCGCAGAGTCGTAGCCACGGTATTCCAGTCTGTGAAGCTCTTCCACCACGACAGGTATGGCAGGACGATGTCCGGCATAACCGACAATTCCGCACATTGTTCAGTTTCTCCTTGAGAAAAGCGCTTCTCATAACTCACGGCTTTGCACGTCCTGCTTGAGAACAGGCAAAGTTCGCAAACTCATATGAAAAAACACTACACCAGCTCGTACTGGCTTATTGCCGTACATCTGGTGCAGTGTTTTTTCTTGTCTCTGACAGAAGGCAGGTACAGGCAAAAGACAAACTTTTCTGTCTGCCGGGCACTTACATATTTTTGCGATCAATGATGTCCTGATTGCGGACAAGAATCTCGCTCTTGTTCACAAGATTTTCCAGAAAGGCCTGGAAAAGCCCATTTGCCCGTTCGCGCTGGGTCAGATTGACCATGATGCCCTCAAACTGCTGCCATTCCTGGTCCGCAGGATCCTGAATCTGCACAACCCGGCAAATCAGGGCACCACGGCCTTCGGCCGTGGCCACAGTGAAGACTGTAGGAAGCCACTTTTGGGCTTCTGCCTTGAAGATGGCCTCTTCCAGCTCGGCCTGCGGCATAAAGGGCTTTACACTGGCGCCCCGGTCCACAGGTTCGGAAAGCTTCAGCTGCTTTTTCCAGACTTCGGCAAGCTTTGTGTCAGCATTCTTCAGCACGCCTTCAAGCTCAGTCTTGGCAGCTTCCAGTCCTGCTGCAGAGCGCAGCCTGGCGATTACGTCGCTGCGGACTTCATCCAGAGACCTGAAGCTTGCAGGGCTGTTCTCGACAACACGGGCAATAATGTATTGATCCCCGGCTTCCAGGGGCACGTCCAGGGGCTGGTTCACACCAGTGGACAGGATGGTCTGTGCAGCCTCGGGCGTGACTTTCAGGGTGGAAACCAGCTCTTCACGGCTCAGCAGGCCGGAGTCTCTTGCTTCCAGTCCACGGGCCTTTGCGGCCTCGGCCAGAGGCTTGCCGAGGATGTTGTCCTCGGTTAGGGCATCCAGAATATCACTCAGCTTGTCTCTGCTCTCCTCGGCTGCCACGGCTTCGCGCACACGGGCTTCAGCCTCGACAAAGGACTGAATAGAAGCAGGTTTCTTGCCAGTCACAAGAATGAGGTGAAAGCCGAATTCACTGCGAACAGGTTTGGTCACAACACCCTGCTCGGCTGCAAAGGCAGCCTCTTCAAAGGGAGGCACGGTCATGCCGCGGGAAATCCAGCCAACCCGTCCGCCCTTGTCGGCAGCGTTGGGGGGATTGTGCGCATCGGCCACGGCAGCAAAACCCTTGCCCGAAGCAAGTTCCTTCTCTATGGCGGCAACCTTTTCCTGAGCCTTGGCAACTTCGGCTTCTGTTGCATTCTTGTCGACAGGAACAAGGATGTGGGAGACTTCAATGCTCTCAGGCATATTGAAACGATCCTTGTTCTTTTCGTACCAGGCTCGGGCAGCTTCCTCGGTCACGCTCTCCGGCTTCACGAGGCTCAGGGGATTGACCTCTATGTACTGCACACTGGCCTTCTGGGGAATAGCGTATTCGAGCTTGTGCTCTTCATAGTACTTGCTGATGTCTGCATCCCCAGGGGTATAAGAAGCACTCTTTTCGCTGTCGGCCGGCACATAGATGTATTCGAGCACGCGCTTCTGACGCAAAAAATTGAAACGTGCCCTGGCTTCGGTGGCATCGCTCCAGCTGCCGGCCGAAACAAAGGCCACCATCTTTTCCTGCAGAAGACGTCTGGTCAAATCCTCTTCAAACTGGGCCGGAGACTGGCGGTTGGAGGCAAGAATGTTCTTATAGCGCTCGGGGTCAAACCGGCCCTGCTCGTCCTGGAAGATTTTCAGCCCCCCCACATAGAGACGCAGCTCATAGGGCGAAACATCCAGATTGTTCCTTCTTGCTTCCTGGTTGATGAGCGTTTCCGTCACCAGTGTCTGGAAGACCTGAGCTCCAAGCTGCTGCTTTTCCTCGGCAGTCCACGTCTTTCTCGGTGACTGCTGATTGATGGATTCCTCGGCATTGCGATAAGCCGTTTCAAACTGCTGGAAGGTAATGGGCTCATCATTGACCGTACCGACCACATTGACATTTCCGGTTTCGGTAAAGCTACCTATGCCCCAAAAGACAAACACAAGAATAATGACGCCAAAGGCCACTTTAACGCCGAAGGACTGTGCGTTGGAGCGGATTATATCAAGCATTGGATCACCCGAGATTCAGATAGGGATGGGAAGAAAAGGCTGAAGAACAGGAAGGTCTGCGCCTATGACGACGTCTCCGGGGAGAACAGTTCCCCTGAAGACCAGGAGACATGCCAGGCCTGTTTCGCAAAAGCCCTTGGGAAAAGCTGCTCCCAGAGAGCTGCTGCTCAAAAGGGCATGCACATATTACGCAGGACAGCAAACAAGTGATGTGCAGCACGCTAAATACTCAAAAAAACGTGCCCCCGCAACAGGACTCTTGGCAGCCCTCCCCGTTATCCTTGGAATCATAACAACTTAACTTCACAGCGGCGTGCGGGACATCCTGTCAGAATCTGTCTCTTTTGTTCCATCATGAGAACGGGAAAACAGACAGTCCCGAGTTCTGCAGCAAAATTAAGGATAAGAGAGTAATTGGTGTATTAAAAAAAATATTCCATTAAACAAATATATTACAACAAGTTATTATACAAACATCCATTTACGCGTTCGCAACGAGCCATCTTCACCAAACAACAAGTCACCATTTTGCATCAAATAAAAAAACACCAAAAAAGAAATATTTATATTTGGTGTAATACCAAAACAAAATAGTACACCAAAAAGGGGAGCGAAACATGCCGAGTCTCTGCGGGGACAATGACCATTGTTATTAGAAAAAAGAAGGAAAAGGACAACAAAATAAATCTCAGCTTCTTCGCAGAGAGGTTCGTTCACCAACTTGGAGTAATACAGGTCAGAAAACTGTCTATACACAGGCAAAAATGCGTTTGCTCCGTGTATGTCTCGGCACGCTAATTATTGTATGAATTTTTGTTATTTTTATGATAATATATATTTTTATTTCAATTATCTTGTCCAGATATTCTGCTGTGCCCCATTCCGAGGACCTGAACGCCTAGCAGACATATTCTCTAAATTATATAAGTAATTACAGTAAATTATCCATAATAAGAACATGTTATAAACATTATATTTTCTATTTATTAAAATGATTCTAAAAAGATATCTAATTTATCGACATTTTCTTCAAAATAGAGTGTGCATAAAAACAGGTACCTGCCGTCACTCAAGTTGAAGTGCCAGAGAATATTTCCTGCCATCCCGAGCAAGCGACTCTCATAAAAGAATATATATTCCAAATAAATAGATACTTTATAAACATTTTCATCCATTCTTCACCATTGTTCCGTCTTCAAACCATCCGTCCACAGGGCACCAGCCCCATGTGAAAAAGACAGATCATATCTCTTGTATCATATTGGAATTAAATAAGTTTTATGCAAATGCCTATCGTATGTCCTGGCTGCTTCCCATGTTCTCTTCCTCTTGAAAAGATACGATATGTATATAGAAAAAAAACAGATATTTCATAATGTTAGACAGTTCATCACGAGATTTTTTCAAAAAAAATAATAAATTTCAAGGAATTAATCAAGATATTGACAATATTACGCTTTACGTCTTACAAAGTTCTAAAAAAACTTAGTAAATATAGATAGTTATATATCTTTTTGACAGAAAATATCATGTGGCAGCCTCTGTCTGTCTAGGCAGTCTTCTGCATTGATATAAAAAAGAGAAAGATACCATAAAGATAGCTGATATTACCAACATGTGTTCACTTTTATAACATATTTTCAAAATGTTACATGTGTTATCGACAATCCGAGAGTTCTTATTCCGATATTTTCAAAATTATTACAAAAACTTGAAGTAGTTAAAAACATTACTTCTCATTCTATGAACATGGTGCACTAGAAGAAGCTCCATCCATCATCAGAACTCGCTAAAAAAAATACAGAGATCATCAGGAGTTTACTGTTCATATCTCGGACATTTTCCTGTTTGTCCGGAAGATCCAATTGGAGAACTTCAGCTATTCTTGAATTATTTCAAGATAGTAACATAGATAGTAACAAGAATCGAACATCAATGTACTAATTTTTGCAGATATTTTAATGGAATAAACTTTTTAGAAACAAAACTTTGGCGCACAGTGCTTATCAAGCTTCCAGAAATTGAAAAGTGTGTCTAATCTATTGTTATTTTTTGATTTTTCAATAAAGCTACAATCTCGATTTACAAAATTGTCTATAAATTTACGTTATTAAGTAGGATAAAAACACGTTACGAACAGTTTTTTAAGTTAGGAACATTTTGCCAGAATTAGGAACATTGAAGTGACAGATTTTTTATTTCGCCATCGAAATATTGTTCTCAACTTGTCATTTATGTTCAAAAACCTTCTCTAAAAATGACATTAAAAATATAATTATTTCAGGTGGTTATTTGTAAGATAGACAAAAGAACACAGCCCTATCTTCTCCTCCTTTTTTTTAAAGATCTTGTTGAAAGGCAGTTTCATACCGGACTTCGAGGCAGACACGAAAAGTTTGGCTGTCCATGATAAACCGCGTTTCCCAAGAAGAGACTGTACAAGGCCTCAAATGCCTGATGCAGAGAATCAGGTGTTCCTTTCGAGCCTGCTTTTCGGAATACGAGAGATAGAGACAGTAAGGCCGAAACTCGCTGCAGAAGGGAGGCATAGGACCTGAAAGCCTGTCAGGAAGTGACGAAGTGACGGCTGGACATGGGCAGAAGAAGCCTGAGAGTGGAGGCCAGACAGTCAGCGTTCAAGTCTCTGAGTGGACGGCATGCCCTGTGGGCAGGGCCGGGGATACCCCTTAAAAAATCAAATATTATAAAGGGGTTACTTTCTTGATCTTTCCCTGCCCTTCTGTTAAATATGTGCCTTGAAAAAATCAGGCAGTCCTGTTCAGAAAAAGCAAATTTTTTCAAAGGTCTATCCTGGTTCTCCCGGCTCTTTTCATGTGAAGCTGCTTGTGTCTGCGCAAGGAGCGCTGAAAGGCAGACCTCTCTCCCTGTTCCTGCTTCTCAAAGAAATGCTTCCCTGACCCCATGTCATGGAATTTTTTTGAGAGGCTTCCTTATTTTTCATTGTCCCCTTTCAGCTGTTCCGCAAGAACATGCACCTGCGTATCCTGCTCAGACTTCTTTTCCTGCTAAGGAATGATGAGCCAGTCCAGGGAATGCTCCCTCTGGATTGCCCCAGGAGACGACCTGCATTCTTTCAAGCAGTCTTTCCTTTATTGCGTCTGACTTGCAAGAAAATATTGTATAAAGACGCAATATGAAACTGAAATTTGTTTTAATCTGGGTATCTTTTCTTCATATCAATTGCAAAAGAAAAGCTGTTTCGCTTGAACACGGCTTGGGTAAAGTAGAAGAAATGAAAATTACATTAAATACAGAACACTGCATACAGGGAATCCAGAAAGCCAGCAATATTACTCCATCCAAGGCAGGGACGTCCTACCTCAAAACCATGTGGTTGAGGGCCAGCAAGAGCCAGGGGACCATTTCCTTCATGACCACGGATGCCAGCACGGAATATATTGGCACCTATCCAGCCGAGGTCATAGAGGAAGGCCTTGTGGGTGTGCAGTCCCGTTCCATGACGGAGCTCATTCGCTCCCTGCCTCCAGGCCTCATTCACATTGAGACCGATGACAAGACCAATACGGTTGTGGTCAATCAGGGCAACCGCCACTACAAGCTCCCTGCCAGCGCGGCCAGCTGGTTTCAGGAATTCTCCCAGTTTCCTGAAGGCGATCCCATTGTCTGGAACGGCGAGAGCTTTGCAGACATCATTGAGAAGATAATGTTCTGCATCTCCGACGAAGAAGACAGCAGCTTCGGTTGCCTCTGCATCAAGCCCAATGGCAAGGGCGGCATTGATTTCTGCGGTCTCGATGGCAACAAGTTTGCCATTTGTACGCTTGTCAATGATGAACTTTCTGCTAAGCTTCCTAATGAGGGCATCAATATTCAGAAGAAGTACATTGCTGATGTCAAGAAACTGCTCTCTTCTGATGATATTGAAATCATGATTGGAGAAAAGCGCTTTTTCATTCGTGACAAAGATTACAAGGATACGTTCAGCGTTCCTCTGACACAGCTGAGTTTTATTGATTATTCCATCTTTATCAACAAGGCCAATCAGGATGGCGGTACCCGTATCAAGGCCAAAAAGGAAGATCTCGTCCGGGCGCTCTCCAGGAACATGATTTTCAATACCAAGGACGAAATCTGCGTCTATCTGAGCATCAAGGACGACAGTCTGACCTTGAATTCCAGTGACAAGACCACTGGTTCTGCCACAGAGGTCATTCCTGCCCAGTGCGAGACCGTTGTTCCCGAAGTTGCCTTTGTGACCAAGAGCCTCATCGACATTCTGCAGCATCTTTCCGGTGATGAGGTCAGCATCAAGATAGCAACTCAGGACGGCCCGTGCTCCTTCATGGCTGTGAATGATTCCACCTACAATATTATTGCCATGCCCATGCAGGTCGTCAGCAAAACATACTATCAAGAGGAAGATCTTTAATGGAAGAACAGAACACTAATTATAACGCTTCATCTATTACTGTTCTTGAGGGACTTGCTGCTGTCAGAAAAAGGCCTGCCATGTATATAGGCTCTGTGGATGCACGGGGTCTTCATCATCTTGTCTATGAGGTCGTCGATAACTCAATAGACGAATCCATGGCCGGTTTCTGTAATGAAATCAAGATCAAGTTACATGTAGACAATAGTGTTACTGTTCAGGATAACGGCAGAGGCATTCCGGTTGATGAACATCCCAAGGAGCATGTCCCTGCCGTCCAGGTCGTCATGACCATGCTGCATGCCGGCGGCAAGTTCGACAACACAAGCTACAAGGTGTCCGGTGGTCTGCATGGTGTGGGTGTTTCCTGCGTCAATGCCCTGTCGGAATGGCTTATTGTGACGGTACGCCGTGACGGCAAGAAGTACAGGCAGCGCTATGAACGCGGCGTTCCGGTGGAGGAACTGCAGGTCATAGACGAACATGCCCGTGGCCATGGCACGACGGTGCAGTTCAAGCCTGACGAGGAAATCTTCGAAACTGTGGAATTTTCCTACGAGACGCTGAAGAAGCGTTTCGAGGAACTGGCCTTCCTCAACAAGGGCTTGACCATAGAGTGCGTGGACGAACGCACGCAGGAAAAGCATGTCTTTCATGCCGAAGGCGGATTGAAGGAGTTTGTCAAGCAGCTGGCAGAAGGCGAGGAAACGCTGCATCCTGTAGTCTTCCTGGAGAGCATTGTCGACAATGTCACAGTCGACTTTGCCCTGCAGTACACATCCAATTACAAGGAAACCGTCTATTCCTATGCCAACAATATCCGCACGGGTGAAGGCGGAACCCATCTTTCCGGCTTTCGTGTCGGCCTGACCAGGGCCATCAATACCTACATCAAGAATCAGCCCGATCTCGTCAAGAAGCTCAAGGCTGTGCAGCTTTCCGGCGAAGACACCCGTGAAGGCCTTATTGCCGTCATTTCCGTCAAGTTGCCCAACCCGCAGTTTGAGGGGCAGACCAAGACCAAGCTCGGTAATTCGGAAATTGTCGGTGTGGTCTCGGCAGCGGTCTATGACGGATTGTCCAGGTTTTTTGAAGAAAATCCCAAGGACATCCGCCAGATAATCAACAAGGCCGTGGACGCTGCCCGCGCCCGTGAGGCTGCCCGTAGGGCCAAGGAAATCGTGCGCCGCAAGGGCGCCCTGTCCGACAATGCCCTGCCCGGCAAGCTGGCCGACTGTCAGAGTAAGAATCCTGAGGATTCCGAACTCTTCCTGGTCGAGGGCGATTCCGCAGGCGGTTCTGCCAAGCAGGGTCGCGATCCCAAGCATCAGGCCATTCTGCCCCTGCGAGGCAAGATCCTCAACACCGAGCGCTGCCGTCTGGACAAGATGCTGGCCAACAACGAAGTCAAGTCCCTGATGACGGCCATGGGCGTCGGTGTCGGCAAGGATGATATCGATCTGTCCAAGCTGCGCTATGACAAGATCATCATCATGACCGATGCTGATGTGGACGGAGCCCATATCCGTACGCTGCTGCTCACCTTCTTCTATCGGCAGTATCCGGAACTGGTGGAAAAGGGCCATATCTACATTGCTCAGCCGCCCCTGTACCGTGTCCATAATGCAAAATTCGAAAAGTTCATCAAGGACGATGAGGAACTGAATGCCTTTCTTCTGAACAGGGTCAGTGAAAACATCGTCATTGGGACGGACAATGATACCGTCTTGCGCGGGGAGCAGCTCACAAGTCTTCTTCGCAATATAGAGCAGATGCAGATGACCGTGGAAAATGCCGAACTGACCGGCATTCCCCGTGCACTCTATCTTGCCTTGGTCACCTGTCCCGAAAAGATAGACAGTGCGAGCCAGCTCGAGGAGCAGGACAGCCCCGTCCGCCAGTGGCTGAAGGAGAATGGATATACCTGCCGCCTTGTCAGCGTGAGCGAGGACGAGGGCGAAGAGCGTACCTTTGCCATCTTCCAGAATGAACAGAGCCATCAGACCAGGCGTGGCATGGAGTTCTTCTCCTCAAGGACCTACAATCACGGCTGGAAATTCTTCAATGACATGCGGACCAATTATGGCGGTTCCCGTTTTGTCATGAAGAAGGACAATGGAGATGTGCCCATCGGTGACAGCTTCTCTCTCCTGCAGACTGTTCTTGACGAGGCTCGCAAGGGATATGCCATTCAGCGCTACAAGGGGCTTGGTGAAATGAACCCTGAACAGTTGTGGGTGACGACTATGAATCCCGAAAATCGCGTGCTTTTGCAGGTGCAGGTAGAAGACGCAGAGGAAGCCAATGACGCTTTTCAGGAACTGATGGGCGACAGAGTGGAGCCGAGAAGGGAGTTTATTGAGCGCAATGCCCTCAAGGTACAGGATCTTGATATTTAGGAGCGAGCCCGGCTCGTTCTGACAGTGTATCCTGTCTGCCCGTTTGTAGTGCTCTTTCTTTGTATGCCAAGCTATTCGAGGATATTGTGAACAACATTCTCAGTGCAAATCAGATTGATATAGAAAAAGAACTTCGCCGCTCCTACCTGGAATATTCTCTGTCTGTCATTATCGGTCGTGCCATTCCTGACGCCAGAGATGGTCTGAAGCCGGTGCATAGGCGTATTCTGTACGCTATGTCCGAGCTTGGAAACGTCTATAACAGGGCTCACAAGAAGTCGGCCCGTGTCGTTGGTGATGTCATAGGTAAATACCATCCCCATGGCGACTCTGCCGTGTACGATGCGCTGGTGCGTCTGGCCCAGGACTTCAGCATGCGCGATCCCCTTGTGGATGGTCAGGGCAACTTCGGCTCCATTGACGGGGACTCCCCTGCAGCCATGCGTTATACGGAAGTGCGCATGTCCAGGCTGGCAGGCGAGTTTTTGACTGATATCGAAAAGAATACCGTCGATTTCAGACCGAACTACGATGGCTCTCTGGACGAGCCCTCCATTCTGCCCACCAAGGTTCCCAATCTGTTGCTCAACGGTTCTTCCGGCATTGCCGTAGGCATGGCCACCAATATTCCCACCCACAACCTGGGTGAACTGTGTGATGCCCTGCTAGTCCTGCTAGGAAATCCCGATGTGTCTGTGAACGAGCTCATGGAGCACGTCCATGGACCTGATTTTCCCACCAGAGGGTTTGTCTATACGGGCAAGGGGCTTGCCGACGCCTATCGCACAGGTCGTGGTACCGTCAAAATCCGCGGCAAGGTGGAGATTGAGGATCGCAACAAGAACAGCAAGTCCATAGTCATCAGGGAAATTCCCTATGGCGTAAACAAGTCTATGCTGGTGAAGAAGATCTCCGCACTCATCAATGAACGCAAGATTGATGGTGTTGTGGATCTGCGTGATGAATCGGACCGCAAGGGCATACGCATTGTGCTTGATTTGCGGCGTGGTGTCATTCCGGACATCATCACGAACTATCTTTACAAGTATACAGCCCTTGAGACGAGTTTCGGCATCAACATGCTGGCTGTGGTGGACAATCGTCCCGTGCTGCTCAATTTGAAGACGGCACTTGCCTGCTTCCTGGATTTCAGAAAGGAAGTTGTCATCCGCAGAACCCGCTTTGATCTGCAGAAATCCGAGGCACGGGCACACATACTGCGCGGCCTGCGCATTGCCATTGACAATATTGACGAGGTTGTGCGTCTCATCCGCGCTTCTGCCAGTCCGGATGAGGCCCGCAGGGGACTGATGGAACGCTTCGGGCTTGATGACATTCAGGCCAAGGCCATTCTGGACATGCGCCTGCAGCGCCTGACGGGGCTGCAGCGCGAGGAAATCGAGAGCGAATACAGGGAACTTCTGAAGAACATCGAATACTTCAAGTCTATTCTCTCCGACGCGTCCATTCTGCGTGATGTCATCCGTCAGGAAGTCGAGGCCATCAAGGCCACCTATGCCACGCCGAGACGCAGTGTCATCGTGGCAGAAGAGGCCAGCGGCATAGATGTGGAAGATCTCATTGCCGACGATGAAGTTGTCATTACCCTTTCAAGGCGCGGCTACATCAAGCGCACGAGTCTTGAAAACTATCAGCAGCAGCATCGCGGCGGCAAGGGCATTTCCGGTGTGCATACGTCCGAGGACGATTATGTGCAGGATTTCCTGACCACAACCAACCATCAATTCCTGTGTCTCTTTACCAATAAGGGCCGCATGTATCAGCTGAAGGTGCATAAGGTGCCCGAAGGCAGCCGTACTGCCAAAGGTGTGCACATCAACAACCTCATCCCCCTGGGCGAAGAAGAATGGGTGACCAATGTGCTTGCCCTGCGCACATTCAGCGAAGACAAGTTCTTCTTCTTTGTCACCAAGTCCGGAATGGTCAAGCGCTCCCAGGCTTCGCTCTACGCCCGTAACAACAGAAACGGCATCATTGCCCTTTCCATGAAGGAAAATGACAGCCTGGTGCTTGTCCGTCCCTTGAGGGAGGACGATCATACCGTGCTCGTTACCAAGCTTGGCAATGCCATACGCTTCTCCTGCAGCGAGGTGCGGGCCATGGGCAGGAATGCCGTTGGCGTGAAGGGCATTTCCCTCAAGCAGAATGACGAAGTGGTGGCAGCCGTCATTCTCAAGGGCACGGACATGACCACGACCATCATGTCCATTTCCGAGAAGGGCTATGGAAAGCGTTCTTCAGCGGATCTCTACCGTCTGCAGTCCCGCGGTGGCTCGGGCATCATCAATTTCCGAATCACCAACAAGACGGGCAATGTCGTGACGGCCATGCCTGTCAAGGATTCGGACGGACTTGTTGTCCTGACATCCACCAACAAGATAATCCGTATCAGCGTCAGTGACGTGAACATGACAAGCAGAGCAACAATGGGGGTCAAGGTGGTCAACCTGGACGCCGGAGCCCATGTTGTAGCCTGTGATCGCATTGATGATGGTGCAAGTGTTGTCAGCGAGTAAGTGCCTCTGCTGGCAGCGTTCCTCAACTCGGTACTTTTTTGCAAACATTGCAGTCATGCCCAGCGAGCGGGCATGACTGCGGAAGGGGCTTTGTTTTCACTATGATCCATCACAGCTGTGGTCTTTTTGCTGTCTACGGGCATGAGGACGCCTCACGCCTGACGTACTTCGGTCTGTATGCCCAGCAGCACAGGGGACAGGAAAGTTGCGGTATTGTCAGCAGGGATGAGGACGGTCACTGCTATCAGTACAAGGGGATGGGACTTGTGCCGGATGTTTTTGAAGAAAAGCATCTGCAGAAACTCAAGGGCACCGTCGCTCTGGGCCATGTACGCTATTCGACGACAGGACGTCCCTCCATCATTAATGCTCAGCCGCTCATGGTCCATTACAAGGACAAGTACATTGCCATTGCTCATAATGGCAATCTCGTCAATGCTGTGGACCTGCGTCGTGAACTGGAGGATGACGGTGCCGTGTTCATGGCAACAAGCGACACGGAAGTCATTATGCATGTCTTTGTCCGCGAGCTAGCCAGACACGATGTCATTGACGCGGTTCGTGCCACCTGCAACAAGCTGCGCGGAGCCTATTGTCTGCTCTTCCTGATCGACGACACCCTGGTGGCAGTGCGCGATCCCTATGGTTTCCATCCTCTGTCCCTTGGTCGTCTCGACAAAGCTCCGGTCCTGGCATCCGAGACCTGTGCCTTCGATCTCATGGAAGCAGAGTACGAGCACAATATCCGTCCTGGAGAAATGTACGTCATCTCTCCTGACGGAGAAATGAGCCTCAATCTGACGGACAATATGCCGGAGCGGCCCAGACAGTGCATCTTCGAGCTGGTCTACTTTGCGAGGCCCGATTCCTACATCTTTGGCGAGCAGGTGTATCAGTGCCGCAAGCAGATGGGCTGGCAGCTTGCCCATGAGTCCACACCTGATGTGGACTTCATCATGCCCTTCCCCGATTCCGGTGTCTATCCGGCCGTCGGCTTTGCCCAGAGTGCGGAAATTCCCTATGAGCATGCCATGATCCGCAACCACTATGTGGGACGTACCTTCATCCAGCCTAGCCAGAGCATGCGCAACTTTGGCGTGCGGGTCAAAATCAACCCTGTACGGGAAATGATAGATGGCAAACGCATCTGTATTGTGGATGATTCCATTGTTCGTGGCACTACCATGAGCACACGTGTGAAAAAGCTGCGTGAACTCGGTGCCAAGGAGGTCCATATCCGCATTTCCTGTCCTCCTGTTCGTTTCCCCTGTTATTACGGCATTGACTTTGCTTCTCCAAGGGAACTCATTGCCGCTAATTACAGTCTGGATGAGATCAAGAAAATTCTTGATGTGGATTCTCTGCATTATCTGAGTAAGGAAGGACTTCTTCGTTCGGTCATGCATGAAGATCAGTACTGTACTGCATGCTTTGACGGTGACTATCCCGTCAAGCCCTGTTCTCTGTATGGAAAATTTGGCCTTGAAAGCTGATTGACGGCATTCTTCTGTATTTGACAAAAATTGTGCCCCCTTGCATCATACCAAGCCCCTGATGACCGTCAGGGGCTTGGGGCATCTGTATTAGGCGTGCATGACAAGCTCTCTTCCCAAATCGACAGACAGGAGGTTCAGTGTTCCTGTGTCCAGCACAAGGCACTGAAAAATCACCAAATTCTATGAGTATAAAAAGAATCAACGGTTTTGCGGACCTTTTCGAGACAGACAGCCTGCTCTTCGATTTCATGGAAACGACCTGCAGGAAGATTTTTTCCGATTACGGCTTCAGGGAAATCCGTGTTCCCATCATGGAATACACCCAGCTTTTTGCCCGATCCATTGGCACGGAAACCGATGTCGTGCAGAAGGAAATGTATACCTTCCCTGACAGTCACGGAACCAATCAGTCTCTGCGGCCCGAGGCAACGGCTGGCATCATGCGGGCCTACATTTCTGCAAGTCTGCACGCCAAGGAATCCGTGTCCAAGCTGTTCACCTACGGGCCCATGTTTCGCTGCGAACGTCCGCAGAAGGGGCGCATGCGTCAGTTCCATCAAATCGACTGCGAGCTTTTGGGAAGCAATGCGCCCACTGCCGATGCAGAAATCATTTCCCTGCTCATGCACTATGTGGATGCCCTGGGGCTCACGGACCTCACCCTGCGCATGAACAATCTCGGCTGCCCCGAGTGCCGTCCCAAGTACCGCGCCGCTCTTGTCGAGTATCTGAGCAGGCATGAAGCCGATCTCTGTGACGACTGCAAGCGCCGTCTCCACACCAATCCCCTGCGCGTGCTGGACTGCAAGAAGGACCATGATTTGGCCTTCATGAAGGAAGTTCCGGTTTTTCTGGACTATGTCTGCCCCGAGTGCGCACGTCACTATGAGACTGTGACCGGACTCCTGCAGGAGAACAACATTTCCTATATTCAGGATCACTGCCTTGTGCGTGGCTTGGACTATTACTGCCGCACGACCTTCGAGCTGCAGAGTTCGGCAATAGGTGCCCAGACGGCTGTTGCCGGCGGCGGCCGCTATGACGGCCTCATCCAGAATCTGGGTGGTCCCAACGTGCCCGGCATCGGCTTTGCCTGCGGCATGGAGCGCCTGGCACTGCTGCTCAAGGAACGTCAGCCCAGGCGCAAGGACTTTTATATGGTCTGCCTGGACGAAAGCTGCCTGCATACAGCCTTCAGACTAACCAGGGAACTGAGACTGGCCGGACTGAGTGGCGAGATGGGATATGCCGTGGCCGGCATCAAGAGCTCCATGCGCCAGGCCGGCAAGTCTGGTGCCCGCTATACCCTTCTGCTTGGCAGCGACGAGGCAGCCCGCCAAGTTGTCGCCGTCAAAGACATGGATCAGGGCACGCAGACGGATGTCGCCCAGAGCATGCTTGTCGGCACTCTGTCCGGGAAAGACTAAGGACTTGTACGCAAATAACGCTCACTTATTACACTGATAACCACTTGAAATATTTTAATGGTATTGCTGATAAAGACAGCGTTATATCGGTGCGAGTCCTAACAGCCAGGACTCACGCAAAAGCCGAGCTCGAAAGACAAACTCGAAAGACGACGGTTGTTCGCACCATCGTCGAATGCACTGCATACTATTGTAAGGATACTCCTTTATGAGCGATCAGATTTTGGATCTCCAGCAGGAACACTCCAAATATATTGAAGATATTGGTGACTGGACAAGAACAGTTTCCTGCTGCGAACTCACCCGGGCCGATGTGGACCAGGAAGTGTGCCTTATGGGCTGGGTACAGTTTCGCCGCGACCACGGCGGACTCATCTTTGTGGACCTGCGTGACCGTGAAGGCCTGACCCAGGTTGTCTTTTCCCCGGACATTGCTCCCGAAGCACATGAACGGGCCGGCATTCTGCGTTTGGAATACGTCATTGCCGTCAAGGGCAAGGTCCGTGCCCGTCCCGAAGGCATGACCAATCCCAACCTGAAGACAGGCGAAATAGAAGTTGTTGCCTATGAGTGGAAGCTTTTGAACACTTCTAAGACACCGCCCTTTGCCATTGAAGATCGCTGCGATGCCGGTGAGAACCTGCGTCTCATGTGGCGTTTCCTGGATCTGCGCCGCCCCTGCATGCAGAAAAACCTTGTGTTGCGTCACAGGGCCATGCAGTCCATCCGTCATTTCCTGGATGAAAACGGCTTCTACGAAATCGAAACGCCCTTTCTGACCAAGTCGACACCGGAGGGTGCCAGAGACTTCCTGGTGCCGAGCAGACTCAATACGGGCTCCTTCTACGCTCTGCCGCAGTCGCCCCAGCTGTTCAAGCAGCTGCTCATGGTCTCCGGTTTTGAGAAATACTTCCAGATTGTGCGTTGCTTCCGTGACGAGGATTTGCGTGCCGACCGTCAGCCCGAGTTTACTCAGGTGGACATGGAGCTCAGCTTTGTCAATGAGCATGACGTCATGACAGTGGCCGAACAGCTCATGAAGAGGGTCTTCAGGGATGTCCTTGGCAAGGAACTGACCGTGCCCTTCCCCCGCATGACCTGGGATGAGGCCATGCGCGACTACGGCGTTGACAAGCCCGACACACGCTTCGGCATGAAGCTGTGCGAGCTCACCGATGCCGTGCGCAATTCCGGCTTCAAGCTCTTTGCCAATGCGGCCATGGTCAAGGCCATCAAGGTTGAAGGTGGCGAGACCCTGACCCGCAAGGAAATCGATGCCTTTACCGACTTTGTGCGCATCTACGGCGCTCAGGGGCTTGCCTGGATCAAGATCAAGTCCGAGACCGAGTGGCAGTCGCCCATTGCCAAGTTCCTGTCCGAGGAAGAGCGCAAGGCCATCAGGGAACGTCTCGATGCCAAGGTCGGCGATATTCTCTTCTTCCAGGCCGGTGAAGCCGATATGGTCAATGCAGCCCTGGGCAACCTGCGCGTGCATATTGCCCAGAAGCTGAATCTCATTCCCAAGGACAGCTTCAACTTCCTCTGGGTAACTGAATTCCCGCTCTTTGAATACGACAAGGAAGAGCACCGCTATGTCGCCTGTCACCATCCATTCACCTCGCCCATGCCGGGTCATATCGATCTCATGACCACGGATCCCGCCCGTGCCAAGGCCCGTGCCTATGACATGGTGCTCAATGGCAACGAAGTGGGCGGTGGTTCCATCCGCATTCATTCGGCCGTCACCCAGATGCGCATGTTTGAAGCCCTGGGCTTCACGGACGAACGTGCCGAAGAGCAGTTTGGCTTCCTCTTCCATGCTCTGGAATTTGGTGCTCCGCCCCATGGCGGCATTGCCTTTGGTCTGGATCGTCTCATTATGCTTCTGTCCGACTCCCAGAGCATTCGCGATGTCATTGCCTTCCCCAAGACCCAGAAGGCCACCTGCCTTCTGACCAACGCTCCGTCGCCTGTTTCCGGGGCCCAGCTGCGCGAGCTGGGCATACGCCTGCGTGAGACACCGGAAAAGCATGCAAACGCTGCCGCCCAGAAGAGCGAAAGCGCCAGCTAATCTTTGTTTCAAATCTGTATGCAAGACCGAAAAGGAATGTCTCCCTCATGACCTCTCTTTTTCGGTCTTGCATTCTTTGTCTACTAAGCAGAACTCTCTGCAGTCAGGGAGACATCTATGGGTACTCTACGTGAAATAGTGATCTATCCGGACGATCGGCTGTCGCAAGTCTGTGTCCCGGTTCAGGAGATCACCGATGAAATCCGCGAGCTTGCAGACGACATGCTGGAGACCATGTACAAGGCTCCTGGTGTTGGCCTGGCAGCTCCCCAGGTGGGCGTGCACCTGCAGATGGTTGTCTATGACCCCTCCGAAAAGGATGACGAACGCCAGCCCCAAGTGCTCATCAATCCCGAGGTCACGCTGACAGGCGAGCCTGTGGTGAGCCGACAGGAAGGCTGCCTTTCCGTTCCCTTTGGCTACAGGGCGGACGTGGAACGCTCAAGCAGCATTCATCTGAAGGCCATGGGCCTTGATGGTGTTGTCTTTGAACGGGACATTGAGGGGTTTGAGGCCATCATTGTCCAGCACGAAACGGATCATCTGAAGGGCATTCTCTTCATAGACAGGATAGGACGCCTGAGACGGACTCTTTTTGATGGAAAGGTAAAAAAGTGGCTCAAGAAGAAACAACAGGAAGAAAAGCATCAGGCTCAGCAGCACCGCTGAGAATAGTCTTCATGGGCACACCGAAGTTTGCCGCAGATATTCTCGCAAGCCTTCTTGAATGCCCGTGGATTGACGTACCCTGCGTCTATACGCAGCCCGACCGTCCTGCAGGCAGGGGCAAGAAACTCATTCCCTCGCCGGTCAAGACACTGGCTTGTGCGCACAACATCCCTGTGCGCCAGCCGCTCTCGCTAAAAAAGGATGCTGCAGAACAGGATTTTCTGGCCGAGCTCAAGCCCGACTACCTCGTGGTGGCAGCCTATGGCATGATACTGCCGCAGACAGTCCTTGATTTACCCCGATATGCACCTGTCAATGTGCATACCTCCCTGCTGCCTGCCTACAGAGGCAGTGCTCCCGTGCAGCGTGCGCTCATGGACGGTGTCGAAAGGACGGGGGTGAGCATTATGCGCATGGAAGCAGGGCTTGATACAGGGCCTGTCTATGCAAGTACCGCCGTGGCCACTGCCGGCGAGACCTCTGGTTCCCTGCTGGACAAGATGGCAGGCCTTGCCGTGCCCCTGCTTCTGTCTGTGCTCAGGGACATTCCCGAGGGGCGCTGTGTGCCTGCCGAACAGACAGGTCCTTCCTCCTATGCGGCCAAGATCTCCAAGCAGGATGGCTGGATTGACTTTCAGCGTCCGGCACGGCTTGTTGACTGCCATATCCGGGCAGTGACCCCTGATCCCGGAGCTCATGTCACGCTGGCCCTGGATCAGGGCACAGTCACCCTGGTTCTTGAGGAAGTCTGCTGCACCGAGAATGAGACCGGGGCCGAGGCAGGCAGTGTACTGTCCCGGAAGGGCAGGCTTGTTCTTGTCTGTGCCGAGGGCGCCCTGCAGGTCCTCAGGCTCAAGCCCCAGGGCAAGAAGAGCATGGATGTGGCTTCCTTCCTGAATGGTCAGCGTCTGGCTGGCAGCATCCTGAGCAGGGTAGGGCATATTGTCCCTGTCGGGGCAGAATAAGATGTCGGTACGGATACACAGGCTCAGACCCTCGGCCAGAAAGGTGGCTCTGCTGACTTGGGAAGCTGTGGACAGGGGCGTGCCTTTGCAGGCAGCCCTCTCCCAGGTGCTGCAGAGCACGGCCCTGCCCGAGGAAGGCAGACGTCAGGCAACGGATCTGTCCTATTGGACTTTCCGCAGCATGTTGCGCTGCACCTATGTCCTGCAGACACTGTTTCCGCGGTTTGACAAGTTTCCCGAACCTGTGCGCCGCCTGCTTGTCATTGCTACTGCCGCCCTGCTTTTTCAAGAAAGGGCGCCGCAGTATGCCATTGTGAACGAAACCGTGGCAGACATATCCCATCTTGTGGGCAAGGGGGTAGCTGGAGCTGCCAACGGGGGCCTGCGCAATCTGCTCCGCCTGGGGCAGTCCGTGCACATGGAAGAGTTTTACAGGCGAGACAGTGACAGAGACGACTATGCAGCCTTTCTGCGCTTTGTCAGCATACCTCCATCCATAGGATATCTGCTGCGCAGGGAACTTGGAGAAGAGGCCGCACGCACGGCCCTGAGGCAGAGTTTCGAGCGTCCTGTGGCAGCCCTGCGGGTCAATGTCACAAAATCCGGATGGCAGGACACTATGGCTCTCCTGCTTCAGGCCGGAGGGCAGCTCCTGCCTGGCAGGGCAGGAAGACGGGGCCTCTGGTTTCCGGAAGGCCTGCCGACATCCGTGCCTGTTCAGGAACTCATTCGTTCGGGGCGCGTTTCGTCTCAGTCGGCAGGATCACAGCTCGCGCTGGCACACCTTGATTTCCCTGAAGGAGCACCGATTTGGGATGTCTGTGCTGGTTTCGGGGGCAAGACCATGGCCCTGCTTGAAGACGGATATAATGTCTCCCTAGCCACGGACATTTCCTGGCGCCGTCTTTCCTGCCTTGCCGGAGAAAGCACACGCCTGGGGCTGAATGTGCCCCGGGTTCTTCTTGCCGACGGCACCAGGCCGCCCCTGGACTCCTGGCCTGGACATGTCTTGCTGGATGTTCCCTGCAGCGGTCTTGGAGTGCTTGGCAGGCGCCCGGACATCAAGCTCAGGAAACCGGATATTGCTGCCTATACCAGGGTGCAGAAAGAGCTTGTGCAATGTCTCCTCAGGAGGATGTGCAAGGGCAGATACCTTGCCTACATTACCTGCACGCTGACATGTCAGGAAAACGGACTGCTGCTGCGCGAAGCGCTCAAGGGAACAGAAGCATGTCTCATGAATGAATGGAGTTCTGGCACGGAGCCCCTGACAGCGTTCCATGGAGGCCAGGGAGATTCTCCGAGAGAATTTCCTGTAGAGAGCATGTACGCAGCTCTTGTACAGGTCTAGTGGCTTTCTGGCTGCACAGCTTGGGCAAGCATAACACAGGGCCTGACAATCAGACAACAGGAAACACAGACAGCAAAGGTGCCCGGAATTCCATCAATATGGAATGCCGGGCACCTTTTGTTCCTCTTTCAGAAGAGAAGCCGGGAGAAGCTAGGCCCTGTTCGGCATGCCTTCTCCTGCCTTTTCTCCGGCTTCGCTGTCAGGTTCCTGCCCGGCAGCGCCTGCAGCCATGCTGGCAACAGCTTCAGCCGAAGAGGAGGCATCTCCTTCTTCCGGAGCTTGTTCGTACTCCGTCAGGCTGCTGAGCCCGAAATTGTTCAAAAGCTGCTCCAGTTCCTCTTCGTTTTTGTAGATAAAACTGATCTTGCCCGTCTGGGCAGTGCCGCTCAGCCGGGCCCGGCAATTATGCAGACTGCTCAGATCCTTTTCTATCTGCTTGAAGGCAGCACTTTTGACAAAGCGCTTTCTGGATTCCTGGGGAATCTGATGTGTTTCGTTGAGCCAGGGCAATGTGTGCTGCTGCTTCCATGTGGAGAGGATGTCTTCGCAGTCGCGCACGGAAAGCTTGTGCGCCAGGATATAGGAGAGAAAGCCCTGCACATGTTCCTGATTGTCCGTAAAGGCCAGAAGGCAGCGTGCGTGGCCTGCGCTGATGCGTCCGTCCTGCAGACATGCCAGTGCCTCCTTGGGAAGTTGCAGAAGACGAAGAGAGTTGGCAATCTTGGAGCGGCTCTTGCCAAGACGGATGGCCAGCTCTTCCTGAGTCAGGTGCAGCTGTTCCTTGAGATCCTGCAGGGCCTGTGCCTCTTCGGCGGCGTTGAGATCCTCGCGCTGCAGATTTTCAATCAGCGCCACCAACATGACATCGCTGTCGCTCATCTCTCTGAGATAGACAGGCACTTCGGCAATCTGGGCCATGCGGGCAGCACGCCAGCGGCGTTCGCCGGCAATGATCTGATACTTGCCAGGTTCCTGGCTGCGGCGTACCAGAAGAGGCTGTATCACACCCTGACGCTGGATGGACTTGGCCAGTTCCTCAAGGCCTTCTGGGGTCATGGTTTTTCTTGGCTGATTTGCATTGGGAATCAGATCATCAATTGGCATGTTGAGAATCTGATTGGTTCTAATATCCATCTCAATACCTGCAGCCTGAAGGTCTGCGGGCAGAAGGGCATCCAGTCCACGACCAAGTCCTTTGAATGACACGTGCGACTCCTTGAGGCACCTTGCCTCTGTGCTGTATAAAACTCTCAATTATACAGCTTCAGAAAACTATGGAGGTTATTATGTTCGATTTAGAGACACATATAGTTCATATGAAAGACGTGAAGGCACAGCAGGAATGCTTCTTTGTGTCTGCAGAGCTTGGAGTACGCTGTGCAGACGCATTGCAGGGAGCACTGCCATTGCTCGGACCGAGCACCGGAATACCTGGACATATCTGCAGCTGCAATAGTGCGGAGGGAAAAACCTTTGCCTACATACTCAGCAGAGAGCTGTGGAACGCTGTCAAATACGATCTGAAGGCCGGAGAGAAGGAACTCTTCTTTAAGCACGGTGGAGTCGTGCAGGAATCTCTGAAGGAGTTCAGGGATTTTCTCACCCAGTGGGATTTTGACTATGACTATTCCGGTTCTGTGCACTGTCCCAACTGTGGCAGAAGCACAGAGGACTGGCGTACCGATCCCGCACATCCCTTTGCTTTGAGCAATGCCAATACAGGTGGTCTGCTGGTCTTTCAGTGTCTGAACTGCGGCACAACCATCAGGCTGAAACATTTCAAGGATGAGGTTGTCTGCGAGCATACACTGCCTTTCAGGGCTAAGGCGTAGGCTGGCGAGTGAGCACTTCCTGAGCCAGATTCAGATATGCCGTTGCCCCCTTAGACTTGATTTCGTAATGAATGATGGATTTTCCGTGACTCGGAGCCTCAGAAAGGCGGACATTGCGGGGAATATAGGTCTTGAGCAGGTATTTGGGCATGCAGCGGTTGATTTCGTCCATCACGTCCTTGGAAAGCCGGTTGCGGATATCGAACATGGTCAGGAGAATGCCAAGGATGGCAAGGCCGGGATTGAGCTTGCGAACCTTGGTATAGGTATTCATCAGCTTGGCAATGCCTTCCAGGGCAAAGTACTCGCATTGCAGGGGGACCAGCAGTTCCGAAGCGGCACAGAGTGCGTTGAGAGTCAAAAGGCCCAGAGACGGAGGGCAGTCAATGATGATGAATTCATAATCGCTGGCAACGGAGTCGATAAGAGCCTTGAGGAAAAACTCTCTTCCTATTTCATTGACGAGTTCGACTTCCACGCCAACTAGGCTGACGGAACTTGGCAGAAGATTGAGAAAAGGGCTTTTGACCTGCACTATGGCTGAGCTGACAGTCTTGTAATCCGGCTTGTAGAAGACAGAGTAGAGATCCTGTTCCAGCGTTTCGCCCCGTACACCCAGACCACTGGAGGCATTGGCCTGGGGATCACAGTCAATCAGCAGAGTTTTATGCTCCATGACTGCGAGAGAGGCAGCAAGGTTAATGGAGGTTGTGGTTTTTCCCACACCTCCTTTTTGATTTGCGACACAAATCACTCGGCTCATCAAAAAGGACTCCTTGTATCTACAATGTTTCACGTGAAACATTTTATATTTTTTTGTGATATCCTGCTGCCATTTCCTATGCAATCCCCTCTCCAGGGTCAAGGAATTTTTCCTGACAAAGTCAAAAAACTCGCATCGGCGCAACAGACGAGTCTTGAGTCTCTGTATCCTTTTTTTTTGAAAATATTTGTGTTTATAATATGTTACATTAGTATATCTCCTTTTGGGTGGAAAGAAATTGCGCTTTTTCAATCCTGTTCGCAAGGTGCACGGAGGAAGATGCGCACAAGAATGGTCACAATCCCCAGCACTGCAGAAAAGACGGCCAGCACAAAGGGGAATGTCTGGGCATCAGGCAACCAGAGAAAGGCTCCTGCCGTCATCATGGCACCAAGGGTCTGCCCAAGAGTTCTCATGAAGGCCAATATGGCACTTGTCTGGGTACGCAGCTGTACAGGAGCCCAGAGCAGAGTGACGACATCATTAGGGGCCTGAAACAGCCCGAACCCCAGGCCGCAGATAGCGACCCGTACCGCTGTTTCGACCAGACTGGCCGGAGGCTCGAGAAGGCAAAGTGAGAGGATGCCCAGGGCGCAGAGGGCCATGCCCGTAAGGCAGAGAACGTTAGGAGCAATTCTTGTGGTCAGTTCACCTGAGAACACTGAGGCCAGAATGTGCAGGAGAGGCCAGCAGATCAGGAGGAGACTGATGTCTGTAATGTCAAAGCCGAGGAACTCCATGAAAAAGAAGGGCATGGCCAGAACAGTTCCCGACTGGGCCATAAAGCAGAAGAGCAGACAGAGCATGGAGGCCTTAAAGCCGGCCTTAGCATACAGTTCCCGGGGAAAGAGCTTGATGGGCCCCCTGCGTTGCGAGTGGATCAGCAAAACAGAGCTGAAGACAAGGACAGGCAGGGCTGGGAGTGCTGTCTTGACAGGGAAACCGTAGGAAACGATGCCCATCAGAGTGAAGCAGGCCGAGAAGAAGAGAATCGCAAGAAGGAGTGTCTCCAGAGAGTATGTCAGCGATGTTGTGCGCTGGATAGGCTCTCCTGGAAAGAAACGATGCCCGGCACACAGGGCAAAGAGGCCCAGGGGAATGTTAAAGGCAAAAAGCCAGTGCCAGGAGGCGTATACAAGGATAAAACCGGCAATGAGAGGTCCCAGAATGATGGACAGGGATATGGTGGCCGTATTGAGTCCAAGGCCTCTGCTGAGCTGTTTTTTGGGAAAGAGCTGCTCCACCAGGGAAATGTTAACACTCAGAATGGCCGCACCGCCTGCAGCCTGCAGGACGCGAAAGCACAGCAGAATGCCGAAGGAACCTGCAAGGCAGCAGCCCAGACTGGCTAGGGTAAAGAGAACAATTCCCAGCAGGAACAACTGTCTCCTGCCCAAGACGTTGGCAAGGACAATAGCCGGAAAGAGCAGTGCCAGCAGCACCATCTGATAGGCAGTGACAAGCCAGGTCGATGCGGCGTCGGTGACGGACAGGCTCTGGGCAAGGACAGGAAGAGCAAGATTGACAATGGTACTGTCTATGATGACCAGGGCAATCCCCAGAAAGACTGCTGCTACTGCAATAAGGCGTTGCACGGTCCAGGACTGATCCTCGGAAAGATTTCTGTCTGACATGGTCCCTCCGTATGTTGTTGGCTGAAGCATGACACAGTTGTTGGCAAAACAAAACAGTCTGGCACAGTCCGGCCGATTCTTCTGTCAGAGGTGAATCCTGTTTCACGTGAAACATTTGTTCGTGGGGAACCTGTGCAGCCCCGTGCGTGCAGAGAACTTCCTGCAGTACATGACGCAACCTCTTGCCTATAGGATAGCATCAGGGAAGTGTGCTGGCTGCTTAGAGACAGAGACATTCACAGGCAAAGAAAACCATACGAGATCCAAAAACATCAGCTGTTTGTCGGGACATGGCCTTCTGCAACACCTTCTGCACCTTTCGCGCAACACCTCTCTGTTTTTTTCTGCGATTTTCTGACCAGAGAGTCCGGTACGCTCTGCTAATTTGCACAGGACCGCTTCATTTCTTTTTGCGTGCACGGTATTTTTTTCTTTTGGGCAGCCGGCACTATTTGGAAACATATGTGCTCTGAAGGGCAGGATCCCTAGGTCTGTCTGGAAAACTCAGCCTTTATATGGAATGGGAAAGCGACTGCAACTTATTGTAAAAAAAGAAAAAGCATTGTCGTTTGTGAAAAAAATCATTGAAGCGCGCTTGTGCTGTTCCTGCAAGGCAGTCAAAAAAGAGCTTTATCAAAGAGAAAAAAGCACTGTTTTTCGGAAAAGCGCCACTAGGGCTAGTGTGTCGAAGAGTTGAAAGTGTAAATACACCAGTTTAAATTTTACCAGCCAGAGCATGCAATGGCATTTTTTTATTATGAGCAAGGTGCTTGTCAAACTTTTCACACATAAAAAATTTTTTTTGACAAAATTCAAAATTTTATATTTAGATTTTCTAATACTCGTAAAAACATTGATTTTTTTTGATATTTTCCCGATGTAACTCATCAAGTGCTACTTCCTGTTAGGGCATCTTTTCTTTTCTTGGGGGCTTCCCATAAAAAAGACCACGTGCTAACAAGGCTTTTGCCCTTTTCTATTTGTGAAGAAAAGCGCGAACGCGAGGAGGTTTTCTATGAGTGTTGGTAGAGATCTGTACCAGATGCTAATTGCGGGATCGCAAGCGTATGCCCGCTGGGATCTGGAAGCATCGATGTCTATTCTGAAGAATCGCAAGAAACTTTTGATAGTTCTGGCGCTTGCTGTCCCGATTTTGGCTGCGTGCTGTGCAGAAGCCTATGTGGGCCATGAAATGTTAGGCGGCAAGGCTGCCTATGCTCCGTCCTTCTACACAACAAGCATCTTCCTGACATCAATTGCCGTTGGTGTCGCGGCAGGTCTCATTACCGGCTGTATCGGCGCAGGCGGTGGATTTATCATTACGCCTGCACTCATGGCTGTCGGTGTCAAGGGCATCCTGGCTGTGGGCACGGACCTTTTCCACATCTTTGCTAAAGCCATCATGGGCACCACCATCCACAAAAAGCTTGGCAATGTCTCCGTCCGTCTTGCCCTGGCATTCCTTATCGGTTCCATCTGCGGTACCTTCATAGGCGGTGCCATCAACAAGGGGTTGTACAATTTCAGCCCCATTCTGTCCGACGTCTTCATTACCGTTGTGTACGCCCTGCTGCTTGGTTTCCTGGGCTTCTATGCACTGTACGACTATCTGCGCCTGACAAACCGAATCGTGCGCAAGGACAAGGATGGCAACAAGACGCCTGACGCTCCCAATGCCAACCGTACCGGCCTGTCCCTGAAGCTGCAGTCTCTCCATATCCCCCCCATGATTACCTTTGACCAGGATGCAGTGCCCGGCGGACGTCATATCTCCGGCTGGATCGTTGCTCTTGGCGGTGTTGTGGTCGGCATGCTCGCTGCCATCATGGGCGTGGGCGGTGGTTTCGTGACCTTCCCCATGTTCGTCTACATCTTCGGTGTGTCTGCCATGACCACCGTTGGTACGGATATTTTCCAGATTATCTTTACGGCCGGTTTCGCAGCCATTGGCCAGTACGCAATTTACGGCTATGTGTTCTACACCTTGGCCGTAGGCATGCTGCTTGGTTCCCTGCTTGGCATTCAGATTGGCGCTCTGACCACAAAGGTGGTCAAGGGTGCACAGATTCGCGGTTTCTATGCCATGTCTATTCTTGCCGGCTTCGTGAACCGCATCACCACACTGCCAAAGAAATTTGTGGAGATGGAAATCATCAGTCTGCCGGCAGGTCTTGTGAATGGCATTGAGTTTGTCGGCAATATTGTCTTCTGGTTTGTGGTGGCCTTCTTCGGTTTCTGGGTTCTCAGCAAGTTCATTTTGAATATCAACAAACTGAGGGAGGGCTAAAATGTTAATTCATCACAGAGGAGCATTTATCCGCGGTCTGGTCATGATCGGATCGTTCTTTGGCGTGTGTATTTTCCTGCTTTTCCCCATGCTTCATGATAACTACGGCAACAAGCTCACCGGTCTGCAGTATGCTGATGCAGTCTTCAACTCTCTTTCCAAGGGCTCTTCCTACTTCATTCCCGAAGTCAAGAAAGAGATAGAGACAGTCAAGGGAGAAGAAATACAGGCCAATGTCCCCGTCAAGCATGAACTTTCTTCCGGCGCTCTCAAGGTTCTGGACATCGTTGGCGCCGAGGCAAGCTATGAGAATGGTCGTCTGACTTTCAAGGGTAATCTGGAAACCATTCTTCTTGCCGTGACTGAAGTGGGTGACAAGCTCTACTTCAATGATCACAAGCCTATTGAACTCTACTATCATATGCCGGCGCTCCACGTGTCCAAGGTGTGGTGGTATATTCTGAACCCCTCCATCAAGGACATGCAGCGGCAAGGCAAGATTGCGGAAGCAAAGGTCATTGACCAAGTGCTGCGCAAGGCACTCGAGCCTGGCAACAACTTCTATACTGTTGATGCAGCCAAGGTTAGTGAGCACATCCTGCTCATCGTGGGCATGCTTGCTTTCTACATCCTCTATACCCTGTGGTACGGCTTCGGCATCTTCGAGTTCTTTGAAGGTATCGGCCTCTCCATGCACAAGAATTAGCCTCAAACGAAGAACCCCGGCTTCTGACCGGGGTTCTTCGTTTGGGTCGCAGGATCCTGTTCGTAGCTCCTCAACAACCTGTATTGACAGGCTTTTTTTTAGCACGTATTCTCGCGCTGGTTTTTCTGCTCTCTTGTATCCCTTTGTAATTTCTTGTATATTACGAGGGGAAAGACAGAAAAATCAGCCTTTTTTGATCAACGGAATATCACATTCTGTGTACAGAATTTCTGTATTTGGGAAGAACAAAAACAGAGCAGTGACTTGTGGTGCAGGTTTGAACAGTATGAATTGTGCCTGAGTCACAGCCAGGGAGTCATGTCATGAGAGCAAAAAGCGTTTTTTCCGGGATACTGGCCGCATGGATGCTTTTCCATGGAGTCGGAGGGTATGCGCAGATAGCCCGTGCAGAGACCTTGTCTGCCTCGGACATAAAACCTGCCCTGGAGCAGCTGCTCAGGGAACATCCCGAGGTTCTCCTTGATTTTCTGCGCGAGCATTGTGAAACCGTGCTCGATATCGCACAGATGGGTTCCGATCATAAAAGGATGAGCAATCTCGAAAAGCAATGGTCCCAGGATGCCAGGGTTCCCAAGAAGGTTCGTACCCAGAACCGCCCCAGGGTGGGCAAGAGCTCTGCCAAGGTACAGATCATTGCCTTTTCGGATTTCACCTGCAATTACTGCCAGCGTGCCGAAAAGACTGTGGAAACCCTGATTAGGGAATTTTCCGGCAAGGTCAGCTTTGTCTTCAAGAACATGCCCCTGGATCCGGAAGGTATCAGTGGACTGGCTTCGCAGTACTATGTGGCCATTTCCATGCAGAGCGAGGAGCTTGCCTGGAAGTTCTACCGCATACTCTTTGATCAGCGCGACGAACTGCTGCTCAAGGGCGAGGAATTTCTGCGCAAGACAGCCACGAATATCGGCGTGGACATGAGAAAGATGGACAGCCAGCGCCGTCAGAAGGTCGTGGCCCAGATCCTCAAGGAAGATCTGGAGGATGCAGAAAAGCTGAACATAGAGGGCACGCCCTATTTTCTGGTCAACAACCTGGTCATCCGCGGAGCCATTCCCATTCACATGTTCCGCAGGGCTATTGAAATCGAGCTGGCTAGGTAGTGCACCACTTTTCTTTCAGAAGAGACGAGGAATTCAGATCAGTGTTTCGGGTCATCCGGTCCGGGACATAAGGAGATACCAAGCGTGAAGCATGCTGTTTTGCCCGAACCAACAGCTGAAAAACCGGAAATCCTGGCTCCTGCCGGCGATGCCACCTGCTTTTTGAGCGCCCTGGCTGCAGGCGCAGACAACATCTATCTTGGCCTGAAGCAGTTTTCTGCACGCATGCAGGCTGAGAACTTTGGCCTGACCGAGCTCTCCAGGCTGACAGATCTTGCCCATGAAAATGGCACACGTGTCACCGTGGCCATGAATACCCTGGTTAAGGACAACGAAATCGATGCTGCGGCACGTCTTATCCGGCGTCTTGAGACTCAGGTGGGCTGCGATGGACTCATTGTGCAGGATCTGGCCATGGTGTCCCTGGCACGCCAGGCGGGCTATGAAGGAACCATTACTCTTTCTACGCTGGCCAATATTACCCATCCCCAGGCCCTGCAGGTTGCCCGCAATTTGGGGGCAAACCGTGTCGTTCTGCCCCGTGAACTGAACATTGACGAAATCCAGATGATGGGGGCAGCCTGCCCAGACGATCTGCAGCTGGAATGTTTTATTCACGGGGCCTTGTGCTACTGTGTCTCCGGCCGTTGCTACTGGTCAAGCTACATGGGCGGCAAGAGCGGACTGCGCGGCCGTTGTGTGCAGCCCTGCCGCAGGGTGTACTCACAGGGAAGCACGGCTCTGCAGCCAGTCCTGCAGCGTATGCAGCAAAAGCAGGGACAGAACACAGGCAGAACACAGGGCTTCAACCAGCGCCAGCCACAGCTCCGCATAGGCAAGAATCAGGCAGGCAGGTATTTTTCCTGTCAGGATCTGTCCCTGGATGTGCTGTCCAAGGTTCTTGTGGGCGTGCCGCATCTTGTCTCCTGGAAGATTGAGGGGCGAAAGAAGGGGCCGCATTACGTCTTCCATGCAGTGACAGCCTATCGCATCCTGCGGGACAATCCCGGTGATGCTCAGGCGAAGAAGATGGCCGAAGGCATACTGGCCATGGCTCTGGGTCGTCCCACAACACATGCCCGCTTCCTTCCCAAGCATCAGAATGTGCCTGTTGATCCGTCTGGTCAGACGAGTTCCGGCCTCTTCATAGGCAAGATATCCTCCGGTCCCAATGGAGCGCCCTGCCTCAAGCCCCATATTCCCCTTGTGCCCAGGGACTATCTGCGCGTGGGCGTTGAGGATGAACGCTGGCACTCCACTCTGCCGGTGACCCGTGCAACGCCCAAGGGAGGGACGCTGGTTCTCCGTCTGCCCAAGCACAAGACTCCTCCTGCAGGGACACCGGTCTACCTTATAGACCGCCGCGAAAAGGAGCTTGAGCAGATCCTTGCAGACTGGCAGAACAGACTGGAAGCCCTGCCCGTCAGAAAGACCGAATCCGTCAGCGTTTCCCTGCCGCCTGTCCATGCTGCCCGCAGGCAGTCCTTCCAGGACATGACCGTGCATGCCAGTCTGCCGCACGGTAAGGAGACCCGAGGCGCCAGGGCCTTCTTATCCTGTCTGTGGCTCACACCGCGTTCTGCAGACCTGTCCCGGACAATCGTGCACCGCTTTGGATGGTGGCTGCCTCCTGTCCTCTGGGCTGACGAGGAAAGGGACTACCAGAAGATGCTTGAACATCTGTGGCGTGAAGGGGCAAGAATCTTTGTCTGCAACGCACCCTGGCAGATGGCACTCTTTTCTGAAAGAATGCGTCAGGATAAGAAAATGTGCCTTGTAGCAGGGCCTTTCTGCAATATAGCCAATGCACGTGCTGTCCAAACCTTGGCCGACATGGGCTTTCAGGCTGGTATCGTTTCTCCGGAACTCAACAGCGAGACACTTCTGAGCCTTCCCCGAGTCAGTCCCCTGCCTCTGGGGTATGTTCTCAAGGGAGCCTGGCCTGTGGGCATAAGCCGTTTTGGAACGCTTGGGGTGCGTCTGAATGAACCCTTTGCCTCACCCAAGGGTGAACTGTTCTGGGCCAGACAGTACGGAGAGAATGTCTGGATCTATCCTGCCTGGCAGCTGGATCTGACCGAAAAGCGCCAGGAGATGGACAAGGCAGGCTACTCGTTCTGCGTCAATCTGCAGGAAAAGGCACCGGCCAGTGTGCCTGCTCTTGACAGGCCGGGGCTGTTCAACTGGGACAACGCCCTGCTCTAGCCCTGCCCCCTTTCCTGGAGTCAGCATCATCGCATGCAGAAGACGTGCTGTCGGTTGTGTTCCGCAGCACGTCTTTTGAGTTTTTGCAAGGGAGGCTTCATGGTCGAGACACATTGCAGGCCGTGTGCTGCGGCCTTTCCAGCCGGACTGCAGCAGCCCGAGGGCTCCATGCGCTTTTCAGCCGATGCCCTCCTGCTGCCAGCCTTTGTGGCCCGGGCTCTGCGAAACAGGTCACATAAGCGCAGACATGGGCAGGAAACAGGCCTCTTCTCCGGTCTTGCGCCCCACCAGTGGAGGGCGGCAGACCTTGGCTGCGGCTGCGGGGCGTCCTCGCTGGCCCTTCTTCTGCTGGTAGACAAGCTTTGTGTCTGGGGCGTGGACATTGCCCCGGAACTTGTGGCAAGCGCCAGGGCCAACAGCGAGCAGCTGGGACTTGGTTCTCGGACAAATTTTACCTGCGGCGATGTGCGTGAACTGGGACAGGCTTGCACGCCCATGTGCGATATTGTGCAGATCAATCCGCCTTACTGGGAAGAGGGGCGGGGCCATGTTTCCGAACAGGCCCTGAACGAGACGGCCCGCAGGGGCAGTGTGGAGCACTTTCTGAAGGCTGCCCGAGAGATACTGGTTCATCATGGCAGCCTCTTTCTCATCTTTCCCGCAGAGCGCACGGCTGATCTTTTCGTCCAGCTCGACCACTGCCGATTCGGGGTGCGCACTGTGCAGTATGTGCGCCCTCTGCTCCTGCGGCCTGCTAGGAGAATCCTTGTGGAGGCCAAACAGGATGCCCGGCATGACACGGTGATAGTCCCGGACCTGATTCTCTACGAGAAGGATGCGTCCGGAATCAATGTCGTGACAAAAGCAGCCAGAGACTTTTGCCCCTGGCTGCACTGAAAAAAGTTTCACGTGAAACATTGAGCTCCTCTGTGGAACACTGAGACAACGGCCTGCTGATTCTCTTCATGCCTTGCATGCCTTTCAGAACCCGTGCAAGGACGCAGTCAAGCTCTTGCAAGAGCCCTGCCCTGGAACTTTGCCGAACAAGCTAGCCTGCAGTGCAGGATTTCCTGCATGCTCGTGGGGATGGAGGGAAGATCGGCGGATTCGCAGAGCTTGGTGTGGCTGTGGACACTGACAGATAAGGCTCTTTGGGCTTGATGGGCTGAAAGGTAGAATTCCAAGGGGATAAGAAATCTAACTAGCAAATACAATTGATAAATTCTCTGGCAATATCGTTGCTCCGCAGACAATGGCGGCAGACCTCAGAAGATGCACACAATACCTGGAAAGATGACTCATGAGGGAGATAGAGGCTCTACCCACAAATATCCCCGAAGAGCCACAAATAATGGGAACCCCTCTCTCCTCTGCGGCAGCTGAGCACATGGACATAAGCAGAGGCACTGCCAGATGTCTTCTGAGAGGTGCCAGACAGGATACCTGATGGTTCAGAAGAGGCCCTTTGCTGCTCTTGTCTGGAGGAACGAGTCCGGGAGAAACTGTATGACAAAAGAAGCCAGAGACAAAAGTCTCTGGCTTCTTTCACTAATGTTTCACGTGAAACATTGGTTGATGGCAAAACACTCACGGACCTCTGTCGGGAGCTTCGCCTAATACCTGCAGTCCTCCAGACTCACAAGGATCTGCTTGCTGCGCTCGATATAGGCTCTGATGGCCTCGTGGCTCTTTTCGCGCTGCTGATGCTTCCTTTTCAGCATGCTTCTGTCTGCGCTGATGATGAGCCTGGTCATGGGAACATCCATGGTTTCCGCACTGGCAACACCAAGGGAAGCAAAGAGGGGAATGACATCGACCTGCCTGTTGAATTCCTGCATGGCCCTTTCAATGTCAAGGACAAGTTCCTTGGCCTTCCAGTTCGGACAGGAGGGCAGCAGAATGCTGAACTCGTCTCCGCCCATGCGACCAATGCAGTCCGTGGAGCGACAGACGGTACGCAACAGGGTGGCAAAGTTCTGCAGAAGGGTGTCGCCACTGTTATGTCCGAGGTAGTCGTTGATCAGCTTCAGGCCGTCCAGATCGCAGGTGACGACGCTGACAGGACGGATTTCTTCCCGTTCTATGCGGTCGACCTCCATATTGAAGAACGCTCTGCTGCGCAGACCCGTAAGCGGGTCATTGCGGATCTGGTCTTCAAGCTTTGCCCTGTCCCCCTGGGTGGCGGAAATATCCGTGTGCAGCCCCACAATGCGTGTGGCCTGTCCGTTTTCATCGCGGCGGGTGACATAGCCCCGACCCAGTATCCAGGCATAGCTGCCGTCGGCACGCTGCATGCGGTACGTGCACTCGAAGGAATCACCATTTTTGGGCGAAGAGGCAATGGCCAGCTGTGGCGGCACTATCTTGCCCACGTCATCGGGATGGATCTTCTTGATCCAGCCATCAAGAGTGGCGGGAAATTCAGAAGCCGTATAGCCCAGCATGGAAAGATATCTCGGGCTGTAATAGACTTCATTGGTCTTGGCATCCCAGTCCCAGAGACCATCGCCGGTCGCATTGATGGCGTAGAGAAGATTGCCGACATCGTTGTCCTCGGCAGGAGTCAGAATGTCGGCGGAGTGCAGATATCCGAAAATTTCCCCAACAGAGCCATCGCTGTTTCGCATCATGACGGTTGCGTAGACGCAGAAGCGTGCATACTCGCCGTTTTCCAGACGAATGCGGAGCACTTCCTCAAGGCTGTTTCCCCACTGTCCGTGCTCGAAAAGCAGCTGATAGCGCTTGGTAACCTTTTCCACATCTTCGGGATGGATGAGAGCAAGCCCTTCCCTGATAGAAATCTTTCGCGAGGCCTCGTCCGCAAAGCCCAGCAATCCGGCACAATTGCTGTCGAGACGCACGGAATCTGTGGCAGTCTCCACCTTCCAGAAGCCCTGCAGGGAAATGTCCCTGTTTTTGACCAGACTGGGTTTGTAGGCGCGCTGTTTGGAAATGGCCAGGTGACCGACAATGCGCCGGGCCTGCCCTGTCTTTTCCCGTTCGGTCACCAGCAGATGGGCATGGACAAGAAGTGCATCAAAGGGATGAATGATTTCCTGCAAGGACACGTTGCTGTCGCGAAGCATCTCTGCAGTCATGCTGGCAAGGCGGGCAAGGTTTTCCTGGGGAATATGCGAGGAGTATTCGTGTATGGAAAGAGCGGCACGATCTCCAAGTCCCAGTTGTTCCCTGGCACCCCTGCTCAGAAAAATTGTGGATGAGGGGAGAAACCATTCAAAGATGGGATCGGGCGAATCAAGGTGAATGGTGCAAGAGGCAGTAGGGAAAACGGTAGCCATAAGACTCAACTAAAGAGAATTCCTCTGGAGTGTGGACAGTGCGAGTTGAAGAAATGTTTCAGGGAAGGCAGTCTGCTCCCACGTTTGAGCCACGGGAAGAACAGAAAAAGGCCGGAAAAGGGAAGACACAGGGGTGCCCCGATAGGGCAGACAGAGCTTAATATCGTGTAAGTGCCCTGTTTTTTTTTTTTTTTTTTTTCAAAATTTGGGAAATGTGATTTCAAATATTTTAAGAAATTGATTTTGTCAAGGAGTGTATTACAAATATTTTTAATGAAAAAAAATTTGTATATGGAATAAATTTTATTTTTTTCCACCCTTGAATATCAGGTTATACGTAAAATTTTTCTTGAAATTAACAGCATATTTTGATCGGAAGTTTGTATATTTTTTCTGTAAATGTGCATTTAAAACAGTGTGTGTAACTCTGTGAAAAAATATGGATTGAGAAAACTGTCCCTGGGTTTGTGGAGTAGCAGGGAAATGAAGAATATTACAATGTACAAAATTTTTGTTGCATACATAAAGCATCAGCAAGTTTTGTATTGCTTTTGTCTTCCTGAGTGCTGACAAATTATTGGGTCAATGCCTGCCTGCAGATGACCTGACATGATTTTGACAGCCGGGAGAGGATTGTATCCCGTTCATCTTGATGAACAGCAGACAGGGCACTGTTTCACGTGAAACAGTGCCCTGCGCCTCACACATCTTGGCATGGGGTGCGACCTGTGAAATACTTCGGCAGAATCAAGAGCCTCTGTAGTCTCAGAAGGAGTTTTTCGCCATGTACGTTGCTGACCTCCATATACATTCCCGTTTTTCCATGGCCACGAGCAAGCAGCTCACCCTGCCGCATCTGGCAGGATGGGCCATGTGCAAGGGCATACATGTCCTGGGCACAGGCGATTTTACCCATCCTGCCTGGCAGGCAGAACTGCGGACAGGGCTGGAACTGGATGAGTCGTCCGGCCTGTATCGCCTGAAGGGGGTACCAGACAGGATAGTGACAGACAGGGAAATCGCAGATGCCCGCCCTCCTCTCTTCTGCCTGCAGACAGAGATCAGCTCCATCTACAAGCGTGGCGGCAAGGTACGGCGCATTCACACACTGGTCTTTTTCCCTACTCTGGACGATGTGGAACGGTTCTCCCGCAAGCTTGGACAGATAGGCAACATAGAGTCCGATGGTCGCCCCATACTGGGACTTGATGCCCATGACCTGCTCGAACTGGTCCTTGAAACCTCGGACAGGGGCATCTGCATTCCAGCGCATATCTGGACGCCCTGGTTTTCCCTGTTCGGATCCCGGTCAGGCTTTGATGCCATTGAAGACTGTTTTGGAGATCTGACACCGCATATCTTTGCCCTGGAAACCGGCCTGTCTTCCGACCCTGCCATGAACCGCCTGGTCTCTGCCCTGGATGGCTTTGCCCTCATTTCCAATTCGGATGCGCATTCCGGAGCCAATCTCGGCAGGGAGGCCAATCTGTTCCTGGGGCAGCCGAGCTACGACGGCATGTTTGCAGCCCTGCGGACTGCTGCCAGGCGTGCACGCAACAGACAGGATGCAGACTACTTTGCAGGAACCCTGGAAATCTACCCTGAAGAAGGCAAGTATCATCTCGACGGACACAGGGCCTGTCAGGTGGTCATGACACCCGAAGAGTCTGCTGCACACGGGAATATCTGCCCGGTGTGCGGCAAGCCGCTGACCATTGGTGTGCTGCACAGGGTCTGGGAGCTGGCCGACAGAAAGAAGAACGTAACGCTTCCCGATGAGCCCGAAGTCCATCCCATCATTCCTCTCCCCTCTGTGCTGGCTCAGATCTACGGTCTCTCAGCCCACAGCAAGAAGCTTCAGGCCAGGTTCCAGCATGCCCTGGAACATCTTGGCAGCGAGTTTGCCATTCTGGCCCATCTCTCCATTGACGAGATCTCGGCCTACAACCCTGTGCTTGGCGAGGCCATACGCCGCATACGCTGTGGCGAAATAGCCCTGCAGGGCGGATATGACGGAGAATTTGGCACAATTACCGTCTTTTCTCCCGAGGAGCTGAAGGACTTGTGTCCTGGCAGTCAGGATAGGGCAGACCTGGCTGCCAGAAGCAGGAAGCAGGCTTGCCGGACAGAGCCAAGGAAGACACAGAAGCTCCTTCCGCCCGAAGGCTTTGCCAGAAGTGAACAGAGCACGGCTGGCGGACAAAAGGTGCAGCGCACGGCACCCGGAATGCCACAGGAGGAAGCAGCACAGGGAGGAGAACAGCAGGACGGTCCGACCGGGGAAGATTCTGGGCTCGGAACCGCTCCCCGATCCCGGGAGCCACAGCAGGCAGGCACAGGGATTAAGCTGACACAGGAACAGGAGGAAGCCTGCACGCATGTCTCCTCGCCTCTGCTTGTGCTGGCAGGACCAGGTGCCGGCAAGACCAGACTTCTGACCGAACGCATTGTGCGTCTGCTTGATCAGGGCACACAGCCTGAGCGTCTGCTTGCCCTGACCTTCAGCCGCAAAGCCGGAGAAGAAATCCTGGCGCGTGTGCGGGAGCGGCTGCCAGAGACAGAATTGCCCTTCTGCGGAACCTTTCATGCCCTGGCCTGGAAGTCTCTGCGCAAGAAGCACTCCACTGCCGTGCTTCTGCCGGACGAACAGGCACAAGGCCTGCTCATGCAGTCCGTGCGCACCGTGCTCCCGGACCTGGATGACAGGAAGGTGCGCGACTATGCAAACCATATTGAGCTCATGCGCGAGCGCTGCGAGCCCATGGCCAGAGACAGCTCGGAGCGTGCCGTACTGCGTGCCTACGCGCAGGCCAAGTGCAACAGCACCATCCTGCGCTTCGATTTTACGGATCTGTTGGAAGTCTTCCTCAGGGACCACGAGCTTCAGGAGAGCATCCGTCCAGAACATGTGCTCGTGGATGAGGTACAGGACCTCTCTCTTCTACAAGTCCGCGTGGTCCAGAGCCTGCTGCCTTCCTCGGGTCAGGGATTTTTCGGTATAGGCGATCCTGACCAGTCCATCTACGGATTCAGGGGCGCTCTTTCCGACATTGTGCCTGTTCTCAAAGAACTGTGGCCTGACCTTGCCACACGCTCACTGAAGATGAGTTTCCGTTCCAGTCAGAAAATTCTCGATCTGGCCAGCCAGACCATGCACGATGCCCCTTCTTCCGGCCATCTGACAGCGGCACGCCCCCTGTCGGCCGTGCTGACCTCCTTTGAAGCGCCCACGCAGGCCATTGAGGAACGCTGGCTTGCCGATCAGATTGCAGGCCTGCTGGGCGCCACATCGCACACCCTGCTCGACCTGCAGAAGGACAGATACCCTGGCCTGCCCGGAGACTGCTCTCCTTCCGACATAGCCGTGCTTGTCCGGCTGAAGGCCCAGATACCCTCCCTCATGCGGGCCCTGACCCAGAAGGGGATTCCTGTGCAGGCGCCGTCTTTGAACCTGTTCTGGCAGGATGAGGGCATACAAAAGGTGCTGGCCTTCATGGAGCAGCAAATTCTTGCCGGCAGGCAGACCTTCGGACTCGGATCGCTGCTGAACATCAGCCGGAGCACACAGCCACCGGCAGAACTTGTCCCTCTGCTCATGCAGCAGGGCGCTCTGACAGAGGAAATCCTGGCAACGCCTGCCTGGGAGCAGCTCGGGAAGGCCTTTGCCGGAGCGGGCAGCTGGGAGCGGCTGCTGGAAGAGGTCTGCTGGCAGAAGGAAGTGGATCTCCTGCAGTCAAGGGCGGAGGCCGTGCGTCTTCTGACCATGCACGCGGCCAAGGGACTGGAATTCAGGGCCGTCTTTTTGCCAGGATTCAATGATGGCCTGCTGCCCCATGGAAGGGCTCTGCTGCGGGGGAGGGAAGAAGAGCTATCCCAAAATGCCCTGGAGGAGGAACGAAGGCTCCTCTATGTTGCTCTGACCCGGGCCTCGGAAGCGCTCTTTCTCTCCTTTGCCCACAAGCGTACCCTATACGGTCGGGAACTTGAGCTTCCCGTGTCGCGATTCTTTGCGGACATCTCTTCCCTCTTTGCCAGGAAGCGCATGGTACGGCATGCGCAGAAGACCCTTGTGCAGGGGAGCCTTGTCTGACGGTTTCCTTCATGACCTTCCTTTTTTTTGTTTCCGCTCCCTAAAGTTTCCGGGGCAGGGACCGATAAGAAAGTCAGACAACCTCTGATCTTTTCTGGAGTGGGTCATGAATCGTTCTCCTCTCATTCTGATCAAGCTTCTTTCCTTGCTCTTTGTCCTTGGCCTGATGACAGGCTGCGGCGCAGGTATCAATACGAATTCATCCGAGGCGTCCCCCAAGGCTCAGCTGGCCGTCCGCGATGCGTACTCGCAGATGGGCAAGCCCTATCGTCTGGGTGGAGCTTCTCCACGTCAGGGCTTTGATTGTTCGGGGCTCATTTACTGGGCCTATGGAAAGAACGGGGTCAAGGTGCCGCGCCGGACAACGGATCAGCTCACTGCCGGTCACAAGGTCGCACGAAATGCGCCTCTGCCCGGTGACATTGTGGTCTTCCGCATGGGCGGGGCAAGCCTGCACACGGGTATGTACGCAGGCGGCAATGCCTTCATCCATTCTCCGCGCAAGGGCTCCCATGTGCGCATGGAAAGCCTGACGTCCCCCTACTGGAAGAAGAAGCTCATTTCTATCCGCCGTGTCTCTTCGTGAGCAGGCAAGGCTTGATCATCAGCAACATCTGACCTGTGCAGGAAGGCTGTTTTTCCCTGGCGAAAGACAGCCTTCCTTTCGTTTTTTTTCGTTCCTGCAGGGACGATCTGTCTCAGTGCCCCCTGTCCCATGGACATGGGACTGCCAGGTGGGCAGTCTGCATTTTTTCCCAAAAAGACATTCCTGTAAAAAATAGTGTGTCAGAGTGTCCTGCAGCCTGCCCATGCCCGATTCCCGGTCCTCTTCCAGTGGGTCGAGAAGAGGACAGAACGCTGAACAGGACGCTTGCCGCAGGCAACGGGGCAAGATATGCTTGGGACATGCACGTAGTGGCCCGACCATTCCAACAGGAGGATATGATGGAAGAACAGCAGACTGCACGCACACAGAAGGCTCAGAAGGCACAGGAGGCCGGGACTGGGCAGGAAGAAGGCAAGGCGCAGAAGCTGAAAAAGTCGGCGGTACAGTTCAAGGGTGCCTGGTACGATGAGCGCAACAGGGAAATTGTTGTCTACTATCTCATTGCCGTCTGCTTTCTGGAACTCATTGTGGGTGCCATTGCCTTTTTCTACGGTATCACCAATGCCGAGCCGCTTGTGGCAGGCGGTCCCAAGATGGCCCGCTTCCCCTGGGTCGGATGGCTTGTGGCAGCAGTGCTGTCCCCTGTCGGCCTGCTCCTTCTTCTGCATCTGTCCGGACAGTTCTTCTCCCGTTCCCTCAACGGAACCTCTGATCAGCCCGCAGGCAGCGGCGGAACACCAGAAGAAGTCCCGGTGCGGCTGCAGCGCTTTTATGCCATTGTGCGCCATGCGCCGACCATTGTGATTCTGCTTGCCCTGATAGCCCTGGGCTGTGCCGTCCTCTTTGTGGACAGCGCCATGGAAATGGCCATGGCCGTCGGCGCGGCCCTGAAGCCGTACATCCTCTGGATCATAGTGGGCGTGGTCGCCTTTCTTGTTGTCTGCTATCTCGGCAGGCTCTGGTTCCTGGCACGGCACAGAAGGATAGAACAGGAATATGCTTACAGAATGAAAGTCCTGGAGACCACAGGCATTGTCATCATGAACAAGGGCTGTGTCCCCATGCGCTATGAGGATGGCCAGCTGCAGCTTCTGGCGCAGCCTGATGCCGACGGCCTCAAGGCCCTGCCGGACAAGTCCGACAACGACAGTCCTGCAGAAGAGGACAATGTCGAGGACGCGAAGCTCGTCGGCAAATAGGCGTTCAGGACAACTTTGCAAAAAGGAAGGCTGGCAGGAAGGTTTCTTTTCCTGTCAGCCTTTTTCCTTGGTCTTTGCTCAATGAAGAGGCTTGCCATCCGGCAGTGGACGGGCTCCTCTAATGATGATCGGGGCGCTTGCGGAAGGCTTCCTTGAGCAGGGCGCTGTCCTTTTGCGGATCGGCCTTGAGCTGCAGTTCCGCGTTGCCGCCGTAGCAGTCGAAGGTGCCGTCCGGCTGCAGTTCCACATATCCTGCCGAAAGAACCTTGCCGTAGGGAAGCTGCTCGAACATGTCCACATGGTCCACGCGCCTTGGAAAGATGAAGGGGACTGCCTGGCCGGAGAAATCTTCAACAATAAGGTATTTCATCACGTATCGGCGCAAAAGCCCCAGCCTGCGGGCAGGGGGGGGCGCGCCGCCTCCTTGAATTGGGTTCGCTGTCAGGGAATGGGAGTAGTTGGATCAGGAAGACGTCTGTCCCCCTGCCCTGCTTGCCCAGCAACGGCTTACTGACCGGACTGGGCCTTTCTGCGGTTTTTGAGATACTGCTGCACGGCATTATTGTGTTCCCGTAGGGTTTTGCTGAACTTGTGCGCGCCTCCGTCCGTGATGGCAACAAAGTAGAGATAGTCATGCTGCTCCGGCTTGACGGCAGCCTTCAGTGCAGAAACGCCGAAGGAACAGATGGGACCCGGGGGAAGCCCTGCCCTCTGATAGGTATTATAGGCATTTTTCGGATCGTTCAACATGGCCTTGGTGAGATTGCCTCTGAAGCTTTCCCCTAGTCCGTAGATGACACAGGGGTCTGCCTGCAGGAGCATGTTTCTGGCCAGGCGATTTGTGTAGACGCCGGCAACCCTGGGCCGTTCGTCAGGCACTGCGGTTTCCTTTTCGACAATGGAGGCCAGAATGACGAGGCGCTGCAGTTCTTTTCTCTCTGGCTTTGTGCCATTGAGCCAGCAGGAAGCAGCCTTCTGCCAGAAGTTGTCCACGAGGCGGCCGGCTATCTTCCATGCCTGCCTGGGATCCGGTGCTGCCTCATCCGGCAGCTTGAGCAGATAGGTATCCGGCATCAGAAAGCCCTCTGCCGTGGCAAAGGGAATGCCGTAATGCAGGAGAAATTTGGGATCCTTAAGGACGGTCATCAGTTCGTCATAGGGTGCAAAGCCCCCGTCTGCCAGCAGTTTGGCCGTCTGCCACAGGGTCAGGCCTTCCGGAATCGTGATGCGGGTCAGAACAGGCTTGCCGTTGACCAGGGTGTCCAGCACCTTTTCCGGCAGCCAGCCGGTACTGAACTGGAAGCGTCCGGCCTGCAGGGCCTTGGAAGCCTTCTTGTACCGTGCCAGCAGGCGGAACTTGAAGGAGCTGGTAATGGCCCCCTTCTCTTCCAGGGTGATCGATATTTTGGAAAGAGTGGCACCTGGAGGAATATCTATATAGATATCCTTGCCGGGCGTTTCCGGTGCCGTGTTCAGGAAGGTCCAGGCCGTATAGCCCACCCACCCTCCGGCAGCCAGAAGGGTACAGAAAGAGGCAAGAAGAAGGTATTTGAGGACGTGCCGCATGGGAACACCGATCTCCTGTGGAGAAAGTGTTGAAGATCAAGGGTCAGAGAGTGCCGTCCAAGGGAAGAGCCTTGTCAGGGGCATGCAGATAGCTTTCCAGGATGCGGACTGCAGCCTGCTGATCAAGAACGCTTTTGACGCGGCTGCTGCGGACCTGGGCTACCTTAAGGTCGCTTAAGGCTTCTTCGGAACTCAGAAGTTCGTTCATGAACAGACAGGGCGCACTGATGCGCCGTTGTAGTCGCTGGGCAAAATTGCGAACCTGACGTGTGGTCAGGCTCTCTGTGCCGTCAGGCAGCAGGGGCAGGCCTATGATGACCCTGTCTGGATTTTCTTCGGCAACGCGCTCTGCCAGGGCTGTCAGAAAGGCCTTGCGGTTTGGAAAACGGGAGAAATCAAGGGTAACTAGGGGGTAGGCCAGAATATTTTCGGGATCCGTGGCAGCAAGGCCTGTGCGTACCTGCCCGTAGTCAATGCCTATGAGTTTCATATTGTAATGAAGATATGGATGTGCCGGGGCTTACAGTCCTGTGTCTACAGGGCAAAGAGGTCCAGAATCAGATTGAAGCTTCCCTTGAGAATTGGCGTAATGATCGGTCCCAGGGCACCCGAGGCAATGAGAAGAATCAGAATGATCATGCCGTATCTCTCAATGGAAAGATAGGAATAGGCGAGGCGCCCCGGCAGGAAGTAGGAAACGACCTTGCTGCCGTCCAGAGGCGGAATGGGAAACAGGTTGAACAGCGCAAGTCCGAGGTTGATGACAATGCCCGTCTGCATCATGGACAGGGCAAATATGTAGGCACTGCTGTGCTGATAGGCCAGAGGCGGGAACAGGGTGATGGTCAGCTTGAGCAGTAGACCAAAAATGAGTGCCAGCAGGACATTGGCCAGGGGGCCTGCTAGGGCCACCAGCATGAGTCCGTGTCTGGGATCGCGAAAGGCGCGCACATTGACGGGCACAGGCTTGGCCCAGCCAAAGACAAAGCTACCGCTCAGGCTGGTCAGAACGAACATGAGCAGGCCTACGGGATCGATGTGTGGCAGCGGGTTGAGAGTCAGGCGGCCACTGAGCTTGGCCGTGAAGTCGCCCTGACGCAGGGCCATATAGCCATGGCCGATTTCGTGAAGAATGATGCCGAGAAAGGCAGGGATGAAGGCGATGGAGAAGTTGCGCAGGGCCTGTTCGGTATTGGAGAAGAGATCAAGCATGAAATTCCTAAGCTCTGTTCTTGGGATCCGTTTGCAGTATCGGGATTTAGCCGTGCGATATGATGGACCGGACAGTAATGGTCTCATCGGGCAATATGGCAAGATCCGGGGTTAGCAGGCGTCCGTTGCGGATGACCAGGGCTGTTTCCTCAAGGTAGCCAAGCCTGTCCAGAAGCTGATGAACCGTCTTGGGTCTCGGAATGATGCTGGTCCGTCCAGAAGGCTGCAGTACAAGGGTAATGGTAGCACCGAGATGCTTTTTGTAGTTTTGCGGAAGAGATGAAGTGTCTGTCATGGTGTGTCGGTCATGCTGTGTACAGCAATGGTACGGGAAAAAAGTCTGGATCCGGGAGCATTGTCCGTGCGAACCGGCTCTGGCCATTGCGCCGTTGCGGTGTTGTCCCGGGTGGACAAGCAGGGATTGTACCACCCTCATCGCTTTGATCGTCTGCCGGTACAGCGGGTGGAGATACGTCCTGCAGATCGTGCCCTATCTAGGCTAAAGAGTACAAAAAGTCAAAAGAGCAGGACAGTTTATAGAAACTGGGCATGAGAAGCTCCTTCTTTGGCAGTATGTGGCAACCAAAGGTATTTTGTGTTGTGCAAGTCTGCAGATAGCCGTACTGCAAAATATGAAGTGTTGCGTATAATATTGAGGGGAAACGGAGTCATTGTTGGCACTGCTCTGGAAATGTTCTACGAGAAGCAGAGAAAATTGTGCTTTTTTGTATATCTTTTTGTACACAGAACCAGGAAAAACAAAACTGCAGCATCAGTCCTCTGTCCAGGGAGAACAGAGGACTGTTGCTGCAGCAGTCTCACGGGAGCTGATGGCATTCAGCTGCGATCAGATTTTTGGGATTAATAGCGGTAATAGTCCGGCTTGTAGGGACCTTCAACCTTGACGCCAAGGTAGTCGGCCTGTTCCTGGGTCAGCGTGGTCAGTTTAGCGCCTATACGGGCCAGATGGAGACGGGCCACTTCTTCGTCCAGCTCCTTGGGCAGGGTGTAGACCTTCTTTTCCAGTCCCTTGGCAGTGGCCAGGCTGATCTGGGCAAGGGTCTGGTTGGTGAAGCTGTTGGACATGACAAAGCTGGCATGGCCTGTGGCGCAGCCAAGGTTGACGAGACGGCCTTCGGCCAGCACGATGATGGATCTGCCGGAACGCAGGGTCCACTTGTCCACCTGGGGCTTGATGTTGGTCTTGACGCAACCTTCGGTGCTGTTCAGGTAGTGCATGTCGATTTCGTTGTCGAAGTGGCCGATGTTGCAGACGATGGCTTCATCCTTCATCTGCTCCATATGGGCGCCGGTGATGACATTGAGGTCACCTGTGCAGGTCACATAGATGTCGGCAATGGGCAGAGCGTCTTCGACGGTGCAGACCTCGTAGCCTTCCATGGCCGCCTGCAGGGCGCAGATGGGATCCACTTCGGAAACGAGCACGCGGGCACCGAAGCCGCGCATGGACTGGGCGCAGCCCTTGCCCACATCGCCGTAGCCGCAGATCATGACCACTTTGCCGGCAATCATGATGTCCGTGGCTCTCTTGATGCCGTCTGCCAGGGATTCGCGGCAACCGTAGAGATTGTCAAACTTGGATTTGGTCACGGAATCGTTGACATTGTAGGCGGGGAAGAGCAGTGCGCCCTGCTCTGCAAGGTGATAGAGCCTGTGCACGCCGGTCGTGGTTTCTTCGCTGACACCCTTCACATTGGCAGCAACTTTCTGCCAGTGTTCGGGATCGGCTTCATAGCGATCTCTGAGGCGTTCCAGAATGATGGCCTCGTCCTCGTTGCCGGGTGTCTTTGTGAGCATGTCGGGATTCTTTTCGCAGGCATAGCCCATGTGAATGAGCAGTGTCGCGTCGCCGCCGTCGTCCACAATGAGGTCGGGTCCCTTGCCGTCAGGCCAGGTCAGGGCCATTTCCGTGCACCACCAGTAGTCCTCGGAGCTTTCGCCCTTCCAGGCAAAGACCTTGGCGTAGCCATTGGCGACCACAGCGGCAGCGGCATGATCCTGGGTAGAGAAGATATTGCAGGAGGCCCAGCGGATATCTGCACCAAGCTCATAGAGGGTACGGATGAGCATGGCCGTCTGTATGGTCATGTGCAGGGAGCCGGTCACACGCAATCCCTTGAGGGGCTTGGACGGACCATATTTCTTGATGCATTCCATAAGGCCGGGCATTTCCTTTTCGGAAAGCTGCATTTCCTTGCGGCCAAAATCGGCAAGCTCGATATCCTTGATTTTGTAGTCCAGATTCAGATCAAGAGGTTTTGCCATGGGAGCCTCGCAAAAGTTAGATGTTTGTAGATACAGGAGGAGAAACGTAGGAAGTGATAAGAAGTAGTGTCAAACCTTTGTTGACTTTCTGTCTGTGAATGGTGGTACGACTGAAGCCGACTTCACGCAGTGTCATTGCCAGCTTCACGCTGTCAAAGCCGAGCCACCTGTCCCCGTAGCGGGAACGCATGGTTTCGTCAGAGTGCTTCTGAAAATCCGAGATGAAGAGCTTGCCACGAGGGGAGAGAATGCGGCGAATTTCCTGCAGCGCCTGTTCAGGCTTGTGCAGATGGTGCAGCACAAGATTAATGGAGGCAAAATCGACTTCCTGATCCCTCAGGGGCAGATGTTCGAGCTCGCCGATGCGCAGAGAGATTTTTTCCTCTGCACCAGGGATGTCGGCAAAGGTTTTCCGGCAGGCTTCCAGCATGCCCGAGGAGATATCAACACCTATGAGTCCTTCCGCGTGCTTGAGCATGCGCTTGAGCACCGTGCCTGTGCCGCAGCCGAGATCGGCCGCAAGTCGGCAGTTGGGGGGGATGGCAGTGCAGACTGCCGAGGCCAGATCGAAATCGCCCAGGATTTCGCTGTTGAGATTGTCCCAGTCCTTGGCGATTTCGTTGAAGAACTGCTTGGACTTTCTGGTCCGCTCCTCAAGCAGCCGTTCTGTATGTTCGTTGTCCTGTGCAGCCTCGGGTATGGTCTGCAGAAAGGGAGAGATGGCAGCAAGGAAATCGCGCTGTTCTCCTTCCTGTTGTGCATGATAGAAGACCCAGAGTCCGTCACGGCGAGAGGTCAGAAGGCCGGCATCCGTGAGAATACGCAAATGCCGGGAAATTCGGGACTGCCCCATTTCCAGGACGGTAACCAGTTCATTGACCGAGAGCTCGTGGCTCAGGAGAATGCGCAAAAGTCGCAGTCTGGTTTCGTCAGAGAGTGCTTTAAACAGAGTGACGGTCATAAAGTCCTTCTTTTTCTGGTTGGTTAGGCTGTATACAGGAGATGGAGCATAAAGGTTCTAGAGGAGAGTTGTAACCTGTTCACTTTATCAAGATATTCTTATATGTCAATAGTCTAAAGTTGATAGGCTCCCTGCTCCTGCCAGAAAACGACAACCGTCCGGGACTGACAGGAGACAGAAGGTTGCCTGCGCAGCGGACTTGTCATCGTAAGGAGATCTTTGTAGGTTTTTGCCTCGCCTGGAAGCAATCTTCTGCTCCGCAATGGAGGCGTTTTTCGGAATCTGCCCTGATCCTCTGGCTGCTTCTGCCGGGATTTGAGATTGCTGAGGAGAACAGCATGTGCGCGTATTACAGATATCAGAAAAGAACACGCAGGCTGACGGCTGCCGCAGAGCTTTCGCAGCGCTTTTTAGAGAAACTGTCCGCCATGGTGGGCTGTCCAGAACAGGTGCACCTGGTAGAGCTGTGGCGCAACTGGCCTGTTGTCATGGGGGAGTACATAGCTTCCTTGGGATTGCCGCTGGGACACAGGAGCAGGCGTCTGGAAGTGGGGACTGAAGACAGCATGGCCATGCAGGAATTGAGTTATTACCGTACGGAAATAGTCGAGCGCGCCAACGCCTTTATGGAAAAGCCCTTTTTTACAGATGTAAAATTTGTTATTATAGCAAACAAGAAAAGTCTGTATTTAGATATAAATATGCAAGAAGAAAAGAAAACAGTTAACGTTATTGAAAAAAAGGCTACGGGAAAGTGGCTTCACTTGATGGATCCAGATTCTGCAATAGCACGATGCTATAAGGCATACTGTAAGGAAATTTCTGAAAAATAAATAAAAATATCAATATACAGATTAGTTTTTTGTATAAAATATTATATAGCTTGCTTTATAGGTAATGCAAGCCTATACTAACGGCTTGCACTTTGCTCCATTGAGGGGGGAAATCGTATCATGCCTCAGAAAGGGCCCCATATCTCCATTTCTCCAGATTTTGTTGTTAACCGTATCTTACGTATCAATATTGATGATTTTCAGGCTTGGCCGGAATCTGTCCGCGAACTGGCGATTTCCATAGCAGAAGAACTCTTTCTTGCTGCCTACAATCCGTTCATAAATGCCGACACGGTCCGCGGGAGCGTCAATGCGCACTACGAGCGCGAGTCGCTCTCCCTAGCCCATTACTATGCGACGGCCATCAGTGAAGGCATCACCATGTTCTGGTCGGCCTATGAAGCCGAGGTGGCCTTCAGAAGGCACCTGCTCGACGAGCTCGTCAAGATCCTTCCGGCCGAGGGCATACTGTCCGATCCTGCCGCCATTGTGGCTTCGGCCACGGATGCGACGGACCTGCGCATGGAACTGCCTCTCATGGTGGTTGAACCCAGTACGACAGAACAGGTCTCCGCGCTGGTCAAGCTGGCCAATGAGCTGAAGTTTGCCCTCATTCCCAGAGGTGGCGGCTCCGGCATGACAGGTGGTGCGGTCCCTGCACGCAAGCGCACAGTCATTGTCAACATGACCCGCATGGACCGCATCTTCTCCATTGATACAGAAGCCCTGACCGTGACCTGTCAGGCAGGCTGCATTACCCAGAATGTCATTACGGCCGTTGCAAAGGCCGGCAATCTCTTTTCCGTGGATCCGGCTTCCAAACTTGCCTCCACCATCGGTGGCAATGTTTCTGAAAATGCCGGCGGCCCCATGGCCTTCGAGTACGGAACAACCATCGACAATCTTCTGTGGTGGCGTATGGTCACACCCACTGGCGAAATTATTTCCGTGGAGCGTGAAAATCACCCTAGACACAAGATTTTGCCGGACGAGACGGCGGTTTTTGTGGTCAAGGATATCAGCGGTGGCGTGCGCAACGTTGTGAACCTCCCCGGCAACGAGCTTCGCCTACCCGGCCTGGGCAAGGACGTGACCAACAAGGCTCTGGGCGGTCTGCCTGGTGTGCAGAAGGAAGGCACGGACGGCATCATCACTGAAGTCTGTTTTACCACACATCCCAAGCCCAAGTTCAGCCGTGTCATGGCCCTGGAATTCTTTGGCCGCAGCATGCTGCCTGCAGCTGTGGTGGTGCGGGAGCTGGTGGGCCTGCGCAACCGCATTCGCGAGGAAGGCGACTATGCACATATTTCGGCCATGGAGGAATTCAATGCCAAGTATGTGCAGGCCATTGACTATCAGCGCAAGAGCACGAAGTACGAGGGCCAGCCCATATCCGTCATTATCGTCCAGGTGGACGGAGATGACGCCTATCTTCTGGACAAGTGCGTCGACAATATCGTGCAGGTAGTGGAGAAGCAGGAGAATGTGGACATCAGCGTGGCAAGGGACAAGAAGGAGGCCGAACGCTTCTGGGAAGACAGGCACAGGCTCTCCCTCATTGCCAAGCGGACATCCGGCTTCAAGATCAATGAAGACGTGGTCATCCCCATTGATCGCATTCCCGAGTTTGCCCAGTTCCTGGAAGAAGTGAATCTCACCTGTACGGCCAAGGCCTATCGCCGGGCCCTGCAGGATGTGGGCAGGCTCTCCGCCTTCCCCATGGAAGATAAGGAATTCAACAGGGAATTTTCTTACATTTCCAAGGGGGCCCTTGGGCAGCTCTCGAGCAGTGAGGTTTCCGATACGGAAATTCTCAAGAGGGCTCATGATTTTCTTCAGAAGCTGCAGGAAAAGTATCCCCGCCTAGCACGCCCCATCACCGAGATTGCAGAACGGATGGAAGCCTCGCGCCTTGTGGTGGCAAGCCACATGCATGCCGGCGACGGCAATTGCCACATCAACATGCCCGTCAACTCAAACGACGCCGAGATGCTTGAGCATGCCGAAGAAGTGGCCTGTGAGGTCATGGCCAAATGTCAGGAGATGGGAGGCGAAGTTTCGGGCGAACACGGCATAGGCATCACCAAGATTCATTTTCTCAATCCAAAGAAGATGAATGATCTCCGTGTGTTCAAGGAAAGAACAGACCCTCGTGATGTCATGAACCCCGCCAAGCTTGTCTATAGGGATCTGCCGGTCAAGCCCTTTACCTTCTCCTTCAACAGCCTGATCCGCGATATTGCCCAGAGTGGTATTCCGGACAAGACCAAGCTCATCGACATTCTGCGCAATGTACAGGCCTGTACGCGCTGTGGCAAATGCAAGATGGTTTGCCCCATGACCTGCCCGGAATCGTCGCTGCAGTACCATCCGCGAAACAAGAACATGGCCTACGGCATGCTTGTGGAGGCAATTTACTATTCGCAGATCAACAAGGGGCGTGTGGATGAGGCACTCTACAGGGCGCTGCGCAATCAGATAGAACACTGTACGGCCTGTGGCCGCTGCATGGCCCAGTGCCCCATGAAGATTCCGTCCGGTGAAGTCGCCATAAGCCTGCATGCCATGATAGAGCACGAGGGCGCCGGCGGACATCCCATCAAGGAAAAGGTCCTGGACTGGCTCGTCAAGGATGTACCCCAGCGTGTGCCCAAGATGGCCAAGATGGCTTCCGTGGGCCAGAAGATGCAGAACAAGTTCCTGGGACTTGTGCCAGCCTCGTGGCGCAAGCGTCTGCAGAGCCCCATGTTCTCTGGACCAGGCCCAAAGATGGGCTATACAAACATCTACGAATCCCTGAAGATTCACAAGGGCAACATCTTTTCCACCTCGGAGGACAAGGAAAGGACACCTCTGGTCATTTACTTCCCTGGCTGCGGTGGCGGCCTGTTCTACGATCGCATCGGCCTGTCCAGTGTCATGCTGCTCCTGCTTGCAGGGTATGCCGTGGCCATTCCGCCAAGACATCTTTGCTGTGGTTATCCGCTGCTTGCTGCAGGCATGGATGTTGATTACGAGGACAACATGGCCAAGAACAGGCAGTACTTGGCATCCATGATCCGCTCTGTCACCCAGCAGGGCTTCCACTGTGTCCATATGGTCACGAGCTGTCCGACGTGTCTGGATAGCCTGGAGCGCTACAACCTGCAGGAACAGTTTCCGGACATGAGCCTCATTGATGTGGGGCAGCTGACCTTCCCCATTCTCAATGAGCGCAAGGAGGGACATATGACGCCCCTGCCTGCTGGAACAGAACTCATCTACCATGGTTCCTGCCACTGCCCGTGGACCGGAGTACACCGCATCAAGGGGCATCAGCTTCTCATGCAGCAGGTAGAGAGCTACAGCGGGGCTAAGCTGATTCTGAGCAGCGGCTGCTGCGGTGAATCGGGAATGGGCTCCGTCACTTCGCCTGAAATCTACAATGTCCTACGCAAGGAGAAACAGAAAAACTTTACACAGCTTATGGGTAGTGCCTATAAGAATATATTACTAGTCTCTTGTCCTTCTTGTAAGATAGGCGTTGCGCGCTGCATGCTCAATCTGAAACGGAAAAACCATGTCCTGCATGTTACAGAATTTATTGCAGGTCTCATTGATGGAGAAGACCGCAGACAGACATTCCGAAAGAAAGCTGCAGAAACAAAGGGAGAAATACGCATTATTTCTCTCTAGTTTAGCAGAACAAGAAAATCTCCCTCGAAAGGAATTTTCCTGTTGACCGAGGGAGAGAATTTCTTTATGTGTGTTGCGGATTTGAGGGTAATGCAGATTGCGTTGCCGCAATGAATATACTCGGGCGTGGGCAGCGCCTCAGAGCCTGTGGGGAGCTGAAGAATACAGCTTCAGCTCATGAAGTGAGTCGGCGTAAGCCGTCCAGCAGCAGGAACCCGTCGAAGCGGCTGACCGCAAGGTCAGCGCGGTAGGGAATCCCCCTGCGTAAGCGGGGGAGGATGTCAACAAGCATACGCAGCTTCTCCGGTGCCCAAACACAGGGGAAGAACACTGAGCCTCTGTGCGGTACTGTCTGATGTTTTGCGCCTTGCAGGACAGACCATCAGAAAGAGGCGGTTGAGACGTAGAGTTGTCTTCTGACGGCAAAATCGTCTATAGTGGAACTCTCTTCCACAGAAGGGGAGGTCTTCTTCCAGGAAGCTCATGCCCCGATGACGGCTCCTGCTGGAGCTAGAGAGAACCGGAATCAGTAGATTCTGCGTTCTGGTCACCATCGTTGTTCCTGTAACCTGGCAATGACCAGACAGACGGGAAGTGTACGGAAATTTTCCTAGGCGCATCGGTGCCTTTTCGGCTCCCAGAGTCAGCGGCCTGATGCTGTACTTATTAACTTGGAATATATGGAGGCTGCGTTTTCCGCCCCTTGATACGAGGGGAAAACTTCGCAGTTCAGGTATGACAAAAGCAGAGCTTATTGAAAAGATTGTTGAAAAAGGCGGTTTTGCGAACAAGGGCGAGGCGGAAAAGGCATTGGCTGCAACTCTTGAAGCCCTGCGTGAAGCCCTGGTCGCTGGTGAATCCGTGACTCTGACCGGCTTTGGCACCTTCAAGGTCATCGAGCGTGCTGCCCGCAAGTGCCGTAATCCCCGCACCCAGGAAGAAATGGAAATTCCTGCATGCATGGTTGCCAAGTTCACTCCCGGCAAGCAGCTGAAGGATGCCCTCCTGAAGTAACGCTTCCTGATTCTTTTCCAGTATTGTTCCAACATTCGGAAGGATGGCAGAGCGGTTGATTGCGGCGGTCTTGAAAACCGTTGTGGGTGTGAGCCCACCAGGGGTTCAAATCCCTTTCCTTCCGCCACTCTATTGAATACATGAGGTTCCAAGTGTCGCTAGATGTCTTGGAACCTTTTTTATTTCAAGGGTTTACCTACGCTAGACGTTATCGGTTGTCGCTATTTGTTGCCTAGGTCGTGTTGACAAAATCAAAATCCGGCAGTGGCAACCGGCATATGCCGATATAAATGAGGCGCACCGACTTCCATTAGAGCTCATTGTCGCACCATGACTCCGTCTGAAATCAGGCCAGATCAGGGCGACACCTAATTTGGCAACACGCCCTAGTGTCTAATTGTCGCAAAACATCGGATATATCCACAAGCCAGGACAGTTTCCGATTCCTTTGTCCTCAAGGACAAAAAAGAGGACAAGGAAGCCGCACCATGCAGTGTGCAGTCCTTGCCCTGTATCTTTCAATGAGGCAGGCTCTCAGAGGACGCTGCCCCATCCTATTCAGTTAATTAGTCTCTTGCGTATTCGAGCAGTTCCTTGCGGGTAAAGAGCGATTGCAGCGTATAGCCGTGTTCCTGCAGCTGTTCCCTGCCACCCTCTTCCCTGTCCAGAATCGTGCACACGGCCACAATCTTGAGGCCGGACAGTTCGATGCGCTGGCAAGCCTTCAGCAGGGAACCGCCCGTGGTCACCACGTCTTCCAGAACAACAACAGGGTCGCCCTGCTTCAGGTTGGCAAGGCCTTCCACAAACTGGTTTGTGCCATGGCCCTTGGCTTCCTTGCGGACCAGGAGTCCCTCCAGGGGAGCACCCTTTTCCCAGGAAATGACTGTTGTAGCAGAGACCAGGGGATCTGCTCCCATGGTCATGCCGCCGACAGCCTTGATCTCCATGCCCTGCTCGCGCATCTGGGCAATAAGGTCATAGAAGAGATTGCCGATGAGCCAGGCACCTTCTGCATGCAGTGCCGTGACGCGGCAGTCAAAGTAATAGTCGCTCTGACGGCCGGAAGCGAGCAGGAAGGAACCTTCCTTGTAGGAGCGTTCAACGAGGATACGGGCGAGACGGCGTTTGAGTTCGGTATGCATAAAGGAATGATCTGCGTCTGTTGCGCCTGTGTTGCGGACAGGAAGGGGTGCGCAGCTCCGAAATGTCCCCAAGGTGGTAATGCGACGGTTGCTGGTACTCCGTGCGGGAGGAGCAGCCTTCAAGAAAAGCTGAGAGCGCGAAGACTCAGGGCAGTCTCTGCCCTGAGTCTTGAAATCTGTAAAGACTAGTTGGCCTGAGTGAAAACTCTCTTATACACATCGTCCTCAAAGCGCAGATAGAACTTGGGATCAAAGAGTTCGTCCATCTTGTCTGCGCCGAGCACCTGCTGCATTTGCGGATCTTGACGCACTAGGGTGGGGAACGGCGTATGTGTCTGCCAGCTTTCCATGGCCAGCTTTTGTACGGCCACGTAGGATTCCTGACGGGGATGCCCGCTGTCTATAAGGGCTGTAAGCACACGCTGGGAGAAGTACAGGCCATAGGAATGTTCCATGTTGCGCATCATGTTGTCTGGATGAACAACAAGATTGCTCAAAAGCCTGTTGAGGCGCTTGAGGGCATAGTCTGCCAGAATGGTGGAGTCGGGCATGATCACGCGCTCAACGGAAGAATGGCTGATGTCGCGTTCGTGCCACAGGGCCTGATTTTCCAGGGAGGCCATGGCATTGGCACGCAGGAGCCTGGACAGCCCGCTCAGGTTTTCGGCAGAAATGGGGTTTTTCTTGTGCGGCATGGCTGAAGAGCCCTTCTGTCCCTTGGCAAAACCTTCTTCTGCTTCGAGGACTTCCGTGCGCTGCAGATGGCGCAGTTCCACACAGATGCGTTCAATGCCTCCGCCAAGGATGGCTAGAGTCGTGAAGAAGTGGGCGTAACGGTCACGCTGGACTATCTGGGTCGAGTGCGGATCGACCTTCAGGTTCAGCAGGTCCAGGGCCATTTTTTCGATTTCAGGCGTGACAATGGTATAGGTGCCCACGGCACCGGAAATCTTGCCCACACGAATATTTTCAATGGCCTGGACAAGGCGTTCGCGATGGCGCACGAATTCGGCATAGAAACCGGTCATTTTCAGACCGAAGCTGATGGGCTCGGCATGGACACCGTGAGAGCGGCCGATGCACAGGCAGCCCTTGTAGCGCAGGGCCATGTTCTTGAGCGTGTCCAGAAGCGCATCAATGTCCTGCAGGATTAGCTTGCCGGCCTGAACCATCAGAAGACTGCCGGCCGTGTCCACAATGTCGGAGGATGTGCAGCCGAGATGGATGAAGCGGGCATCAGGGCCGATCTTTTCTTCCAGAGCCGTAAGGAAGGCAATGACGTCGTGCCGTGTGGTCTCTTCAATGGTCTGAATCCTGTCTACGTCAATGCTGGCCTTGGCCATGATGTTCTGGAGGGCTTCGGCAGGAATTCTTCCCTTTGCAGCCCAGGCCTTGCAGACGGCAATTTCCACTTCAAGCCATGCCTGATAGCGGTTTTCCAGAGTCCATATTTTACCCATTTCGGGTCGGGTATAACGTTCAATCATCGACTTATATCCTTGTCCCGCATAATATCGCGGCGTTTTGTACCAGGAGCGGCATCCCCGGCAAACACGCCCAAGTGTCTTTCCATGAAGCTGAAGAGGAAAGGCAGAAGAGAGCGCATATGGCTGAAAATATGCCAAGCCTGCTTGATGCTGATGTCCTGCCCGGGGCATCAGACATGGGGTGACTGACGTCAGGGGCAGCCTAGGAACATGTCGGGAGGCGATCCACAGGGGGCCTCTCTGGCTGCATTGGCTACTTGGATGCCGTCGAGCCCGAAGACGTGGTGGTCGAAGAGGAAGGGCTCGAGGCCGCAGCCGTGCTCTTGGAGGAGCTGTCGGTACTGCTGCTCTCGGTCTTGGCCGGACTCGGAGAGGACTTGTGCGAGCTTGTTTCGTCCTTGATGCCCTTGCGGTAGCCGTAATCGGTGACATACCAGCCGCCACCTTCCAGAACGAAGGAAGTCTCGGACATGATGCGCGGAGACAGTGTTCCGCAGTCAGGACAGGGTTCCTGAGGGTGGTCTTCAGTAATATGCTGTGACCACTCTTCAAAAATTTTATTGCATTTCGGGCAGCGATATTCGTAAATCGGCATGGCAAAAACCTCCTTGCAGTCAATGCAGGAGGAAGAGTAGTAATTTCAGAAGAAAAATATCGGGTTGAAGAAAATTTCAGAGACAAAATCTGCCGTCCTGAGACGGCAGATTTGCATGAAATTCAGACAGAAAAACTGTCAGGACAAGGGAACACAGCCCGGGAGCTCGGTCTCAGGGGCGTCCCTGACCAGAGACCTGACTAGTCCTTCTTGTTCTTGGCTTCGTGGATGCGCTGCTTCAGACGCTGAGCGCGGCGATGACGACGACGATCCAGTTCCTTTCTGCGTTCGACTTTCTTGTGGGCCATGGTGATACTCCTTAACAGACAGGCAAAGCTGTACAGTGTATTCTGTATTGGGCTTGACAGGATCGAACCTGGGACTCTGGAGGGCCCCGGGGGCTGTCAGGCAGCGTTTGCTATAAAATATTTCATAGCGTTTTGGCAAGTATCATAACACTTTAAGCGTATTGTGCATAATATCAAGAGCCAGAGCACCTGAAATTGTTTTTTTGAAGAATATTTCTTGATAAAAAAGAATATAATATTTTGTTTTAATATAATAAAGGATTTTAAATGAGTTGAGTGAATATTATATATCCGAAGACTTGCATAATTGTAAGTGGTGGTATTTATAATAAATTATTATTTTATTGTTTTTTAATATATGTTAAATATAAAAAATAAATTATCAAGTTGTTATTTGTAAGATTTTAATTATAAAAATTTATAAATATGTTTAAATACATGCAAAAAAATTGCATACAGCTTCTTGTGGCAGTTTTATTTCTTTTTTATGAAAATTTCATGAAGAAACTGAAGCTGATTCTTCATTCTCTGTTTTGCGGGAAGAGGGCTTTTTTGCGTCAAAAAAACCACTGATGTGTTCTGTCTGACAGATGGTGCAGTTGCCAAAGCCAAAGTCCTTCAGAACTTGCCGAACCTCGGATTCCCGTTCCCATGGAAAGGTCTGCACCTGAAGGATGGGTTGTGGTGTGATGCGTAGCCTGAGATCGGCAAACAGAGACTTTCCCTGGGCATCTGTCAGGCTTTGCAAAGCCTGTTCGGTCTTGTCAATGCGCAGCAGTTCCTCTCTCGGTATGGGAAGGTTGTAGTCATAGCGTGTGAGCAGACAGGGGCGAGCCTGTTCCCTTGGCAGGGGAAAGCCCATCTCTCTGGATCTTAGCCTGATTTCCCTCTTGCCGAGACCTGCCAGGGCCAGAGGAGAGAGGATGCCCTCCTCCCTCAGTGCCTGCAGGCCTGGTCTGTACCGGGAAAGATCGTCATGGTTGCTGCCATCGCAGATCGTGCGTTCGCCTTCTCCGCAGCCGACAAGGAGGTTTCTGATGCCCGAGAGCATGAACTTCTTGCAGAAGTAGCAGCGACGCAGATCCGTGCGGGCCACTTCCGGAAGTGTGAGCGGATCCAGGGACAGCTCCAAAAGCTTCAGCTGCAGGGCCCTGGCAAAGTATCGGGCGCCGGCTGTGTCCGATTTCGGAATATGGGGTCCGTGTACATGAACGGCCACGACATTGCAGCCAAAAGCCTGCGCACAGGCACACAGAAAGCGGCTGTCCAGGCCGCCTGAAAAGGCTATGGCCAGCCGGGGATGATCACGGAAAAATGCTTCAAGTGCGGGCATGATGACAACAGGATGTATTGACTACCAGGTCAGGCGCATGGGGACATCATGCGCGGCCATGTATTCTTTGCATTCGCGGATGGTGTACGAGCCGTAGTGCACAATGGAGGCAATGAGTGCCGCGGAGGCCTTGCCCTTGGTGACGGCATCAAGCATGTGTTCCGGCTTTCCGGCACCGCCAGAGGCAATGACGGGGATGGAAACGGCATCCACAATGGTTGAAGTCAGCGTGATCTCGTAGCCGTCCTTGGTACCGTCGGCATCAATGGAATTGATGCACAGTTCTCCTGCACCAAGTTGCTCGCAGGTACGGGCCCAGGCAATGGCATCCAGTCCCATGCGCTTGCGACCGCCATTGATGACGATTTCATATCCAGAGGGAATCTGTTCGTTCTTGGGCACGCGCAGCACATCCATGCCGACCACTATAGCCTGGCTGCCAAAGGCTTCGGCACCCTCGGTAATCAGCCTGGGGTTGAGGACTGCGGCAGAATTTATGGAGATCTTTTCAGCCCCGGCCAGAAGCACGGCGCGCATGTCCTGAACCGTGCGTATGCCGCCGCCCACGCTGAAGGGGATGAAGATGCTGGCAGCGACCTTTTCGACGACATCGAGGAAGATGCCACGATCTTCGGCAGAGGCAGTGATATCATAGAACACGATCTCGTCGGCCCCTTCCTCGTAATACTTGCGGGCACTCTCCACGGGGTCGCCGATGTCAACATTGCCGGCGAACTTGATGCCCTTGGTCAGTCTGCCGTTGCGAACGTCCAGGCAGGGAATTACGCGTTTAGAGAGCACGGCTCACCTCCTTGCAGTAGGCAGAGTAGTTCCTGAGCAGGCAAAGCCCGTATCGTCCGCTCTTTTCCGGATGGAACTGCGTTGCCCAGAGCCCGGGCCGCCCGTAGACAGAACAGAACTTCATGCCGCCGTATTCCGTCCAGCCCAAGGCCAGCTCTGGGGTTGTCTCCACATAGTAGCTGTGCACAAAGTAGAACTGGGCGTCTTTGTCAATGCCGGCAAAGAGCGGGTCCTCGCGCACCGTGCGGACGCCGTTCCAGCCCATGTGCGGCACAGGAGCCTGCGTGCCGTCTTCCTGCACAAGGCCGGCAGGAAATTTTTTGCAGCGCCCTTCTATGAGGCCTAGCGTTCTGGTTGGGCCTTCTTCACTGGATTCCAGCAGGATCTGGCAGCCAAGGCAGATGCCGAGCACAGGCTGATGTCTGGCGACAGCGTCCCTGAGGCAGACGTCAAGGCCAGACTCACCGAGGACGGTCATGGCCTGGGCCGCAGAACCGACCCCGGGAAAGATGATGCCTTCTGCCGCGGCAATGACCTGCGGATCTGCCGTGATGGTCGCGGGGATATTGAGATGATTCAGTGCCCTGAGGACGCTGGTCTGATTTCCGGCCTTATAGTCAAGTATTGCAAGCATGCGGACTTCCTGGGGTAGAGGGTACGATGCGGCCTGAGCCTGTGTTTCGCGAGAGAGAAAGACTTTGATACATGAACTGGAAAAAGACAAGTTGCAGACGGGTGCCTGCAGTCAGTGTCATGCCTGACCTGCCCTTCATGCCAGATCCTTCCTGGGCCGGCAGCAGGGGATCTCTCCTGCCGGAAGAGGAAAAAATGGCTCTTCGGGGATATTTGTGGGTAAAGCTAAGCAGCCATCATCGTATGGTGGGAATGATGGAGGAGCTCAACTGG